>JAFGFF010000235.1 GCA_016931075.1 Pirellulales bacterium
GAAACCGAGCGGGGGACGTGAGTCCCCTGTTCCGTCGTGCGAATTGGGCGCGCGAAAATGGGTGATCGCTTTTTGCGGCTAACGAGGCGCCTATTGTATGGTCCTGACCCGTTTACGATTCCCAATCGGGTCGCAGGTCCCCATTTACTAACGGAAGGTGGGAATGAGTATCAATGGTCTTGCTTGGCAACGCGGTTCCGCAGTTGTTATATGGGATTGCGACGGTGAAAGGATCGAAAAGGCGTATCGTGGACCAGTGACTAGCGTGTGCCCACTTCGTGACGGCGATGGGCTTGCCTTGGTTGAACCCATTGACGAAACTGGGCCAAACAACGCGGTCGTCTTCAACGCCGACGGTACTGTCAGATTTCGAGTGAAGCCTCCACTCCCCACGCAGCAAGTGCAGGGCTTCGCGGATATGTACTATGTCAAGGATGAACTGACGGCGATTATGGTCACACCGGGACGTGATTTTGCCGTGGTGGTTGACGACAAGACAGGCGAGTATCTTCGGATCTACGAAACCCGGTAGCGTGCGGTCTCATGGACGAAAGGGGCTTGAGAAAGAGAAAACGGGGAAGGTCGGGCGGGCACCGACGGTGGAAACCGGACCCGCGACTTCATGGCCAAGCGAGCGGATGTGCTCCCATGGAACTGTTCGTGACATACCGTTTGATCGGAACCCTCGCTGGGGCGATGATCGGCTGGCATATTGGCCGACCTCTTGGCTATATGACCGCTCTCGGCGGGGCGATCCTCGGAGCGCCCGTTGGCCTCGGCTACTCGTGGCTGCACGGACGATTTCTCCTGTGGCTTGCCGGCACAAACCGGCCGTCCACCGACGAACGCCCGCAAACCGACACTTGGGGAGCCCGCCATGCCTGTTGTCAGGGATTAGCGAGACGGCGGAATTTGGAGAAGGGACGCCCTGAGCGTGACGGGATGGAGGCCGTCGCGGTTTTGTTGTCCGGGTCGACCGGTTAGCAGCCCGTTGAAAAAGCGGATTGGGTGCCACTGCTGGCTTGTCCAGCGGTGTTTTCCACGGCTTCCCCGCGCCGCACTGCTGGACAAACCAGCAGTGGCGCCCGGGGCTGGGGACTGGGATTCAGAATTCAAACCGAGCGGGGGACGTGAGTCCCCTGTTTTGGCATGCGAACCGGGAACGCACGGCTCAAACGCTCGACCGCCGGGGTGAGGGGCCGCAACGAATCTGACCAGGGAGCAATACATGTCCAAACAAACCGCATGGAAAGACCCGAGCAACCAGATTCGTCTCGTCGGGGATATGAATCGCTTTGCGTTCCGGCTCTTCGAACGGGTCTGCGAAGGCAACGCGGAAAACCTGTTTCTGTCTCCGAGCAGCATCTCGACCGCCCTGGCGATGGCCCTGGCGGGCGCAGGCGGCCAAACGAGGGAGGAGTTGGCGGATGCCCTCGGATTCTCTCTGCCTGAAGACAGACTCCATCATGCCTTTCGCGACCTGTCCGAAAACACCCGCACCGGTGGCGTTGAATTTCGCTCGGCCAACCGCCTTTGGGGACAACGTTCGTACCACTTCCTGGAGGATTTCCTTCGGACAACCCAGGAGTACTACGGCGCCCGTCTCGCCGAGGTCGATTTCCAGGCCCCCGAAGCGGCCCGACGGCTAATCAACTCCTGGATCGCCGAGCAGACGGCCGATCGCATCCCCGATCTTGTGCCCCCTGGCTGCCTGGACCCGTTGACAAGACTGATCATCACCAACGCGGTCTACTTTCTTGGGAGTTGGGAGACGGAGTTCGACGAGAACGACACGAGCGAATCCGACTTCTTCGGTGCAGCCGGAGGGACGTCACGAGTGTCGATGATGCATCAGACGGAGTCTTTCAACTATGGTCAGTGTGAATCATACGAGATTCTCGAAATGCCCTACAAGCGGCATGGAATTGAGATGTATACCGTTGAGCATAGAGGAGAGAAGTACGAACAGGTGCGTCCCGTTCGCGAGGAGGGCAGCAGTTTCGCCCTGATGGTGATCCTGCCTCGCCTGGAGACGGAACTAAATGCAGTTGTGCAACAACTCACCGTAAACGGGCTGCAAAGCATGCCACGTTGCGATCAAAGAGCAGTCCATGTGTTCCTGCCGCGATTCCAAATGGATTCGGCGTTCTCACTAGGCGACACGCTTCAGTCACTTGGCGTTCGGCGAGCGTTCTCGTTCGAAGACGCGGACTTCTCGCGAATGTCCGATGACCCCGAAGGGCTCTATATCGCGGAGGTGTTGCACAAGGCCTTTGTTGAAGTGAATGAAAAAGGAACCGAGGCGGCAGCAGCCACGGCGATTTCCCTTTTGCTCGGTTGCTATGGCCCTCCGCCTCCGCCCGTCGAATTCCGAGCGGACCGTCCGTTCCTGTTCATGATCAGAGACACCCTCACCGGCCTTATCCACTTCGTTGGGCGATACATGGGGCCGTAGGAAACTGGCAGTGAGATGTTGAAGTGAAGGAGGATTAGGGCTCGGGAATTGGAACCGAGCGGGGAACGTGAGTCCCTTGTTCTGGCATACGACTTGCCAAAAATCGCCAGATAGGGGATAAGAGTCTTCTGCCTGCCCGTACGCAAGAATCGAGCCGAACGGGATTGGGGCAGAACGGTCTTTCTCCCAAATCGTTCTGCTCCTTTGGGTTTCCTATAATCTCCCAAGCTGCTAAGCAGATCGCTTGCGATGCCACGCAAACAGGGTCAGGCCAAGGATAGCCAGAAGCGTGAGGGTGCTCGGCTCGGGGACGACGCTGACCGTGCCTTGAGTGGCCAATTGGGAAAGATTCAAGATTCCCGGTTCCAGCCCGAGAATTTCAACGTTGTCAAAACCGCCAGTAAAACTCACGAAGTCCAACAGGTTAAACGTCGTGCCGACTTCCGGAGTAAAGCCGAAGTCGAGCAAGAGCTTGCCATGGAAGTCGAGAGCTCCCATGCTGACCAGTTGGTCGTATTGGTCGCTCGCGTCGCCAAGGATCTCCATGACGAGGGTAGCGTTTTCACCGAAACTCACAATGCCATTGGCAAAGTCAACCACGCCAGGGCTGTTGCCCGGCATGAACCCTTTGGTGAATTCGATGTTGCCGGTGTAGGAACCGCTGCCTGTGACATCGTCATTGAACGAAAGCACTTTGTTCACGTTGGTCGGACCATTGACGATACCATCATTGTAGAACGCGCCCTTGATCTTCGCCCTCCCGGTGGCGGTGAACGTCTCACCGCTATCGAGCCGCAGGCCGTTCAGGCCGGTCAAAACACCGTCGTCATCGATGGTGGTCGTCACGCCGAGCAGGGCTCGGTTCGAATCGAGCAACGTCACCTGCGCCGAACCGACGCGGAGTTCGCCCTCGACATCGTAACCGTCCACGCTGCTGGAATCGCCCATCGTTAGATCGCCGTTGGCGTTAATGACCACCGTCTGGTCGCCTTTGACCTCGCCGGCAAGGGTTCCAGTTCCGGTCAAGGAGTGGAAGCGGTTCAGGTTGATGGCCATGACCGTCGTGTTGACAACCCCCCCGTTGACGCGCAGCGCGGCGGCTTGATAGGTTCCGTGGTCCAGGGTCAAGACGCCACCCTCTTTAATAACGAGGGTGTTGGTCACCGTCAGCGTTTTCCCACTGGTCAGCGTTACGGAATCGAGATCGTAGCCTGGCCCGATCTTCAGCCCGCTGGTTCCGGTGACTTCGAGCGTTCCGCCTGTCCAGGCAAAGGCCCCGTCGCTGAAGTTGACCGTATCCGTGGTAAGAGTACCGCCCTGAAGGCTCAGGCAACCTTTGTTCCAAAGCTTGGTTTCTCCCGTGACCGCAACGGCGCCCTTTTTGATGGTCATCCAGCCGACCCCTTGTGCCGCAGAAAGATCACCGCCGATGGCCAGGTTGTCGGTCAGCATTTTTCCGCCGTCGATCATGGCAAAACCGACACCGGCTGCCGAGGAACCGACAAATACGGTTGACGCTGTAACGGTGGCCTGGTCCGAAATGGTCAAATCGCCGAAACCTTGGTTGCCGATCTTCAGTGCGTTGTCAACGTTCAAGGCTGCGCCAGCTCCGGTGATGTTCGCGACTCCTCGACCGGTTGCGGCAGCGCCAATCAACACACCTTGTGCCGTGACAGTCGCCTGATCCGAAATGGTCAAATCGCCGAGGCCTTCGTCGCCGATCTTTAGTGTGTCGCCAACCGTCCAGGTCGTATCGGCTCCGGTGATGTCCGCGACTCCTCGCGATCCGGGAGAGTATCCAAGATAGGCGTCTTTGCCACTGGCCTGGGTCAAGGTCGCTCCATTTTGGGCCGTGAGGGAGCCTTTATTGTCCCAACCGACCACAAAAATTCCCGAACTGTCCCAACGGCCGCCATCGACGGTCGCATGCCCAACCGCGTCAGCATAGCTGCCGATGATGCCTTTGACGTTCTGGACGGCGCCGTTGCTTTCGATTAAAAGCGTTCCGTCGCCGCCGGCGCCGACGGAAAATTGTGTCGCAAGAAGAACGCCGCTGGAAACGGTCAAGCTGCCGGTGGAGTCGGCTCCCATGGCGATGTCCACTTTGCCGATCGAGCTGGCGTCAATCAATCCGCCGCCCGTGATCGTAAGATTACCGACACAGTCCGTGATGCCGATAGCACAGGAGTTCGTTTCACCCGTGCCAGTCGTGGTCAAACTACCGGTCACATTGAAAATGACCGTGTCGTTCTTGACGTTAAACCGGTTTACCTGTTGAGCACCGCTGATGGTCACGACGTAGCCCGTGGTGGAACCCAGTTCGAAGTTGGCACGATCATCAGAACCGGGCACCCCTTGCGGATCCCAGTTGGTTCCGGTAGTGAAATTGCCCCCGGCCGGGTTAATCCAAAGAGATTGATTATCCTCTGCAAAAGCAGGCAGGGCGGTTAAACAGATCACGAGGAACGTGGATAGAATGCGGAGGGAGTGAGAAAACACGGTTTTCCTTTCGTTGATATCCGTAGATCCGATGTTTGATTACCTAATCAATCATGTAGTTAATCGATAGTAAATATTGTAATTAGACATCGCGTTGGGGGCAACTCGATTTTCAACGCTGAAGGAGGGAGAAAGGAAAGGTAAAGGGAAGGCAGAAGGGGCCAGGAGTCGAAGGGTACTTGGACTTCTGTAATCCGTTGAGAGTTTAAAGTTAGTGATTGCGTCGAGGTTCGCAAAAAAACTGGTAGGGCTTGGGGCGGCGAGGGGCGGGGGAATAGGGGCTCGTGAATTGAAGCCGAGCGGGGGACGTGAGTTCCTTGTTCTGCCATGTAACACAGAACTTGGATCGTGCTTTTACAGCTACATCGTGCAACTGGCCTAAAAACTCCTCTTGCAATTTGGTGGTCGATATGTTATAAAGAGGGCGCGTTAAGCGGGTATCCGCAGAGCCTGGTTTGTCAGGTATCCAAAAGAGCCCGCCGCCGGAAGGTTCCTTCCGGCGGCGGGCTCTTTTTTTGGCGCACCCGACAGAGTGCCCTCATCGTTGGGGACACGGAGACACGACACGAGAGACCGACACGACATCAGTGAGAACGACGTGACATGCCCTATCAAGCAACTTCAGCCCCCTATCGAGCGCTCAACAAGCACGAGATATGACTGTGGGCGGAATAGAGTCCGCGGTCGCTGTCATAAACCGCCTGGAATTCGGGTGTTCATGGAATATCAAGCGATCTTCAGTCCGCATGTGGCCGGGCGCCGAGGGCTCAAACGCCGTCTGGGGCACGGTCTCCGCCTTTCGACGGCGGATGAGCACGCCGGCCGGATGTCGGGCAAGACACCGCGCGTCCTGAAAATACCCCCCGAAAATTGCGCGATCATGGAAAAACAAGCGTATTTCAGCCCCGATCGAGCGCCCAAGGAGCACGACGTATGACCGTGAGACAATTTGTGTCTGGTGTCGCTGGCATAACCCCTGAAACCCGAGTGTTCATGGCATATCAAGCGTTTTTAATCCCCGATCGAGCGCCCAATGAGCACAACACATGACCGTGGGGCAATTTGTATCTGGTGTCGCTGGCATAATCCCTGAAACCTGAGTGTTCATGGCATATCAAGCGTATTTCAGCCCCGATCGAGCGCCCGAGGAGCACGACGCATGACCGTTGCAGCAATGGCGTCCGTGGTCGCCGGGATACCCCCCCGAAATTCGAGTGTTTATCCCAAGTCAAGTGTTTTGCAGTTGAGGTCCACCGTGAATTCCGACGGATGTGAGCACACAACCAGAGAGTCCCGCAGCCCAGGCCGTGCCTTGGATGAGCTGTCGATCCGACCGCTACTGCGCCACCCGCCACCGCCAGGTGAACAACCGGATCATGATCCAAAGCAGGCCGAGGTCCAGGAGGAGGGAAAAGCCCAGGTAGCTCAGGCAGGTCCAGGGGTACCAGGTGGTGAGGTCGTGGACGTGGTCGCCGACGGACAGGGGGCGGCTGAAGGCGGCGGCGAAGGGGCTGGTGAACAGGAGCTTGCGGATCGTGTGCGTCACGCCCGAGTCGGGGAACGAGACCTCGGCGAACGTCCGGACGGCGATCGGGGCCGCGTAGAGGACGATGATCACCAGGTAGGCCGAGATCATGGCGACGGTCGTCCGGCGGAAGATGACCGAGCAGAACATGGCCAGCATGGTGGTGGTCAGGGCCGAGACGACGATGATGCCCAGGTAGGAGATCATCGTCATCGTCCACGGCACGTAGGGCCACGGCGGGATGGCCCAGGCCAACAGCAGCGGCCAGGTGACGAAACTCGTCAACACGCAGCTCACCCGCAGGCTGGAGTAGATCTTGGCCCAAAGAATCTGCCAGGGCGAGATGACGGTCGTCAGCAGGAGTTCGAGCGTCTGGCGTTCGCGTTCGTTGGCGATCGACCCGGCCGCGAAGACCGGCGCGACCAGCATGTTGAACAGCAGCACGTAGCTGATGTACCACGGGGCCAGATAGGCCCAAACGTAGAGAAACACGCCCATCAGGGGCAGCGCCAGGAACATGCTCACCTGGATCACCAGCCGCAGCATCAGCGTGCCCTGGCTGAACAGCTCGCTCCGCATTTCCTTGTCGTAGACCGGATTTGCCCCGTCGGGCAGAAGGTCGGTCCGTTTGGGCGGGGCGAACAGCCGGTCGGGGAACTGGTCGCTGCGGATGATCATTCCGACCGCCTTGCGCTGCTCCTGGTCGACGTCGACGACTTCCTTGGCGTCGGCCCCGACGTCGGGCGGATGCATCAGCCGCTGGCTGGTCGACTTGAGCAACAAATAACAAACGACCGCGCAGCCGGCCGGGAAGAGGAAGAACAACATCGTCAACCGGAACACGGCCGCCGCGGCGAACGCCTGATAGAAAAACACCCCGATCAGGCACAGCGGCAGGATGATCATGTACGAGACCAGCAGCGATGCGACCGTGCGGGTGAAATAACTGCTGGCCGCCAGGCTGATCATGCCGAACGTGACGACCGACGCGGCCATCGCCACGTAGGTGGCCAGCACTTCCCAGAGCGACATGCCGCCCAAGGGCAGGCAGAGCATCACGATCGGCAGCGACGAAAAAACGAGCACCGCCAGATGGGTCAGCGACGCCAGCAGCTTGCCCAGCACGATCGCCTTGGGCTGCATCGGGCTGGCCAGGAGCATCTCGTACGTCTTCCGTTCTTTTTCGCCCGCGATGGCCCCGGCCGAAAAGCTCGGCGCCATCAGGGCCATCAAAATGTACTGCCCAAGGAAGAACAGGTTGACCAGCTCCACGCCGGGCACGTCCTGGGCCGCCTGGCCGATATGGGCGCCGTCGGGCCCCGTCGCCGCCAGGTCCAACTGCGTCTGGGCCGGCCATCGCACCAGCACGACCAGCGCCAGCAACCCCACGTACAAAAACAACAGCACGAACGCCCGGCGCATCCGGAGATTCACCAGCAGCTCGCGTTGCAGCACGGGGTTCTCGAAGATGTACATGGGCGGTCAGTTTTGTAGGTCAGGCTGTGCCTGGGCTGGTGAATGCAATTTGACGTTTTATATCCAGTCTTTGTAGCGCCTGGGCATGGCGCCCGGCAGCAACCCACACCCTGTAGGGAACGCCCTCCGTGGCGTTCCGGTTTTGACGGTTACTATCCTGCACAAACCGCAGGAACGCCACGGAGGGCGTTCCCTACAGGGTGGTGATTGACGGTTTATGTCAGGCACAGCCTGACCTACGATTACGACACTACGCCACGGCTCCTTTGGTGACCATCATGAAGACGTCTTCGAGGGTCGGTTCTTTTTCGGCGAAGCTCCGCATGCGGACGCCCTGGGCGACGAGCTTTTCCATGAGGGCGGCGGCCTGGCGGTCGTCGATGGCCAGCTCGGCGGTCAGGGTGTCGCCGTTGACCTGGACCTGCTGGGCCTCGGGCAGGCTGCGGACGATCGATGTGCCCAAATCGGCGTTCTCAAGGAACTTGATCACGATCACCCGATTGCGGCGGATCTGGCGTTGGACCTGTTCGATCGGCCCGTGCATCAGCAGCTTGCCCCGCTCGATGATGCCGATCGACGTGCAGCAGTCGGCCAGTTCGGTCAGGATGTGGCTGGAGATCAGGATCGTCTTGCCCATCTGGCGGAGCTCTTTGAGCAGGGCCTTTACTTCGAGCCTCGCCCGGGGGTCCAGGCCGCTGGCCGGCTCGTCGAGGATCAGCACGGGCGGGTCGTGGACCAGGGTTTTGGCCAGGCAGAGCCGCTGTTTCATACCGCGGGACAGGCCGTTGACGAAATCGTCCCGCTTGCCCGTCAGATCGAGCAATTCGAGCACGTCGCCGATAACCGCCTTGCGTTTGCTTCGCGGAATCTGGTAGGCCACGGCGAAGAAGTCGAGGAACTCCCAGACCTTCATGCCGTCGTAGACGCCGAACGTGTCGGGCATGTAGCCGACGCTGCGGCGGACCTCCAGCGGGCGTCGCGTGACGCGGTGGCCGTTGACGATGCCCTCACCGCTGGTCGCTTTGAGCAATGTGGCCAAAAACCGGATCGACGTGCTCTTACCGGCGCCGTTGGGGCCGATGAACCCGAACATCTCGCCCGCCTCGATCTTGAGATTGAGGCAGTCGACCGCCATCAGGTCGCCGTAGCATTTCGTGAAATTGATCAGCTCGATCATCGTGATGAGTCCACTCGGCGGGGAAAAGGGGACAGGCGCATTTTGGGCGAAGCACCCTTCGGGCCGTTAGACGCCGCGTATGAATAAGTTGGCAGATTTTGATATGTAGGAGGCGACTCCTGTCGCCGAAGGGAACCTGAATGGCAGGCATTCGGCGACAGGAGTCGCCTCCTACAGATATAAAAAAACTCGATTTATTCTGACGCGGGTCGTTGCCGGCAAAATGCGCCTGTCCCCTTATCCCTTTTCCCTTCTGTTCAAACCCCTATTTTTCAGCAGTATGCCACACCCTGTCAAGCCGGCCACGGATCCATGTGCCATGAACTTATCCGAGGGTGGCACTGGCGATTGGACTGATGTTGTATTTTCCGCCCCAACGGGGCCTGGTTCTCCCAGCCCAGGGCATCGCCCTGGGGACAGGGCCGGCAATGGGATTGTCTTCGGGCCAACGGCCCAACAGTTAGGAAAACGGTTGGCCCGTTGGGCCGAAAGGTATGATGCCATGTCAAACCAGTTCCCAGGGCGATGCCCTGGGCTGGGAGAACGGCTGGGCCTTCGGCCCGTGGGACGAAAGAGCCGCACTCAACGTGGTTCAATTAAAGTTAATAGCGTAGAGTGCCTCCCTGATATTCTATGTTCAAATTATTATTCACTTCGGAACTTGATGTATTTGACGTCAGGCTGCGGGGCCGCGGGCAATACGCGACGGAGATGGGCCACGACGAGGTAGGCGCGTTGCGACTGCGGCGACTCGGGCGAGACGCTCAAGTCCTCGAATTCCCGATCGGTCCAGCCGACCAACCGGACCTCGCCCGGCCTCAGGTCGTGTACTTTCTCGGCCAGTCCCAGCAACAGCCACAAGTTGCAGCGGCCCTTGACCGCCAGCGCCGAGGTGGTATCCGAGCGGTCCCGCTGGTCTGGCCACCAGGTGCTGTTTTCCATCGTGCCGGACTGGAACTTGAGTTGGATGATGCCTCGCTCGCCCAGGTCTCCGACCCAGGCCGTTTCGATTTCGTTCGACTCATTCCTCCGGATCACGCCCACGCCATGCATCGGAATGCCGGTCCGGTTGTTCAAGCTCCAGTCGTTGCGGGAGCGCTGCAGCAGCCCGATCGGCCCGTCGAGTTCGACCATCTGCTCGCTGTGGACGAAGTCGACCGTGTTCGACGCCACCCGGAACCCGTCCATGCCTCGTTCTTTGTCGTGCTGATAGCGGAGCGTCCGGAGGTCCTGGCCGTGGCCGAGCCGGAAATCGTCCGGATTGTCGACCTTCGGAAACGGCTGAACCAACACGCCGGGCTCCTCGTGCCGGAAGGCGTAGTCGGTGGTCAGCGAGGTGTACAGGGCCGTGTATCGGGTCAGGTGGGCCCGGGGGTAGTCGCTTTGCAGCTCCAGCACGCCGACGTCCGTCTCGGATCGGGCGAAACCGATGTCCAATTGGGCCAGGCGGACGACCATGAACGTGCAGACGATGGCGATCACCGGCGCGGCGACCCACGCCCATTCCACGCGTCCCAACGCCCAAAACACCATCCAATTCAACGGCACCAACACAACCAAATAGACCGCGGCGATCCAAAGGACGAACGACTTGCCGGGCACCCGGACCGACGCGGCGTTGTGCAGGATCTCGCGCGCCGAGTCGGGAACCGGCCCGAAGTCTCGCCAGGCGGCCACGCCCGGACCGTCGAACTTCAAGCCCTCATCCGCGGTCGACCCCCCGGGCCCGCCGGCCATCCACGCCGGTTCCTCGGCGTTCGGCGACGGCGTCGCGTGGCTATAGTCGTTGAACGAGATGCCCGTGTCACGCGTGAAGTAGCGGAGCGAACAGGTCAGCGCCGCGTCGAGGGGAGGGCTCCGGCGATCGGCCCAGTCGACATGGTTGTTTTCGTTGTTTTCGCCCTCGCTCCAATAGTGTCGCGCCGGGCGTCGCAGCAGGCAGGCGTTGAAGAAGTTGTCGTAGCCATCCCAACCGACCAGCGTGCGATCGCTCAAGGGCATGGCCGAGACGACGATCCGTCCGCGGCCCACCCGGCGCTCGGCCAGCAGCTTGCCCGTGCCGGGCACGAACTGTCCGCCCCGCGCCAGCTTCAGTTGCACGCCGCCCATCGGTTTTTCGACGGCCAGAGGCTTCCACCCGGGCGGCGTGAACCGGTCGCTCATTGCCCGAAACGCGTCGGACGGCAACTCTTGCGCTTTCTCGGCCGTGGCAGGCAGATAGTCGGTCAGGAAACTGTCGCGCAGCGTGTCGAGCGTACCCGGCCCGCTGAGAATCAACTGGCCACCCCAGTGCAGCCAATCGACCAGCGCTTGGCGCTGATCGACGCTCAAGGTCTTGGGATCGGCTTCGTCCCAGACGACGTAGGCGATGCTCGTCCAATGCATCGCCGCGGCCGGAACCGCAACCGGGCTGCTAGCTTTCAGCAGATACACATGGTAGTATTCCGCCTGTTGCGAATCGACTTGCGAATCGACCATATTCATCGGAGGCTTGATCGAATGAATCGCCCGAAGGAAGACGTAGCGATTAGGCGTTCGCGAGAGAACGACCAGATGGTACCGATAGGAGTTCATCCGTCTCAAGGTGGCCGGTAGATCGAGCGACGTGGCGCTTCCCCGGCGCGCCGCCAAATGGATCTTGCCCTTGACGACCTCCGACCAGTTGGGCACGTACAGTGCCGTGAGAATGGACTTTGGCTGGCCCTTGGGCAACGAGGCCTCGCGGCATTGGGTCAGCGTATAGGCCACGCCCTGCAAGGAGACCGGATGTTCCGTTTTAGTCGCGAGGGGGGATTGGCCGATCAGGTCGATGTCCAAGTCGGCCAGGACGTCGGCCTTGTTGGCCGTGAGCGGAAAGACGACCGACGTCCAATGCCCCGGCTTGTACCAGCAGCCCCGCTGATAGCTCTGGGCTTCCTCTTGCTCCTTGTTCTCCGACGACCGTCGCGGCTCATAAGGGACCGACGTGAGCAATTCGGGCGAGAACTCGGGCTTTTGCTTTTCGAGTTCCTCGGCCCGGCGCTTGGCTTCCTTTTCGGCTTCCGTCTGCGGATCGCCCTGGCACCCGCCGCAGCCGGGCAGCACCACCAGCGCCGCGAGGAAGAACACGGCCCAAAGCCGCCCCGTCGACCAGAACGGTCGCACCGCGCTCGATCGAGTGTCCCCCAAGCTAGTCCTCATCCCGTCCCTCCGTGGTCGAGTTTACCCGATCGTGCAGAATCTGGGAAGCATTTTCATAACCAGAAGGAGGGGACCAGGTTGGTGTTTCACCATTCCTACATCATACAGGCATTCTTGGGGTACTGATTGACGATGTTGTCGCACGTTGTTCGTCCGGCCGATCCGATGCTTGGATTGGGGTCTGTGGTCATCTTGCTCATCCGGTCTCGACCGAGCCGTCCCGGTTTGATGCAAGTGCTTATCAGCCAACAGAAAACGCCCGTTGCCATCGATCGGCAACGGGCGTCGAAAAGTGGAGGATAACGGACTTGAACCGATGACCTTCTGGCTGCCAGCCAGACGCTCTCCCAACTGAGCTAATCCCCCGTTGGATAGCACGGGCTTGCCCGTGACGAACGGATAAGTTTATCACTCGCGGCTCGGGGCGTCAAGGACGGTCGATTCCCCCGGTAGGGTTGCCCGAGGGAGCGGGTGGGTCTAGGATTGTTCGGGGCACGACGCCGGCAACCTCGGGCGACCACTGGACGGAGAAGGGTTCTTCTCGTTTTCGGCAGGGCAGGGGGAGGCCGTCGCGGGCGGGCCCGGCTGCGTTCGGCGGATGGATTTGCCAGACGCGCGAATCGATTGACTTCAATAGCATTTCAACTTTTTTGGAAAAGAAGAGGTTTTCGATGGCCATTACGATTACCGAAGCAGCAGCCAACGAAGTGAAGCGGCACATGGAGACGCAGGGACTCGACTCGGACATGGCGGTCCGCCTGTCGGTGGCCGGGGGCGGGTGCTCGGGCCTGCAATACTCGCTGGGATTCGACAACGCGTTCGACCAGGAAGAGGACACGGCCAGCGACCATCACGGCGTCCGCCTGGTCACGCGGAAGAAGTTCGCCCTGCACCTGGACGGCACGACGGTCGATTTCATCGACGGCCCGATGGGCAAAGGCTTCTCGATCACCAACCCCAACTACGCCTCCGGCGGCTGCCCCGGCTGCGGCGGGCATGGTTGAACGGGAGCTGGTTACTCGACCGGTTTCGCTTTCAGTTTCTCCCGCATGGGTTCGGGCACAGACGCGCCGGGGTCCAGATCCAGGGCTTTCTTGTAGGAGGCGAGCGCGTCGACGCTCTTGCCTACCGCGATTGCCGTGTGACCTCGCCAGCACCACGCATTGGCGTCGTCGGGGTGGGCCTTCGTGAGTTTCTTTGACTCGGCGTAGGCTTCAGCGTATCGAAAGGCCTCGCAAAGCGCGGAGATGAACATGTGGGGGTCGCCTTGCTTGCGATACTCTTCAACCTGATCGTCTAGGGCTTTCCACATCTCGGGTGTGTACTGGGTCACGTCGGAGCCGTCGTGGCATTCGACGATCCAGCAGCGGTTTTCATAGACCTTCCAGCCGTCTTTCGTTTTCCGGAGTAGGAAGATCTCGTCGGCAAGGGAGAGCCGTTCGGGCTGCGAGATTGCCGTGCGATAGGTCAACTTCGCCTTGTCGTCAGTGAAGGTAACCCGGGCGTCTTCGAACGTCATCCGGCCCTTGCGAGGCACCACGACGGCAAAGGTGGTTTCCGTTCTCTGCTTGATTTGCTCAAGTTGCAGGACAATATCGTACTTGTCCGGCTTCTCCCCGCGTCCACAGATGAGTCGGGCGTCCTTCGTCCAAATCGACATATACGCCTTGCGATCTCGCTTCATGACGCCCTTGCGCTGCGATTCCTGGACCATCTTGATGATCGCGTCGGCTTCCTTCTTGCGGTCTAGATCCTCGGCGGCTTGAGGCTCTGCTTTCAGCTTTATTCGGATGGAATCCGGTACCTCGGCTGTCGGGTTGAGTTCCAGGGCTTTTTTGAACGAAGCGACCGCGTCATCGAAGTGAACCGTACTCATCGCCGTGTGGCCGCGCATGACCCAGTCCATGGCGTTGTCGGGTTCATTCTCGGTGAGTTTCTTCAGCTCGGTATACGCCTCGGGCAAGCGACGCGATTTGAGCAATGCGCCGATCAACCAACGTGGATTTCCCTGTTTCCGGGCTTCCGTCACCTGATCGTCTAGGGCTTTCCACGTTTCGGGTGTGTACTGGGTTACCTCAGAACCGTGGTGAACTTCGACGAGCCGGCAGCGGTTCTCGTAGACCGTCCAGCCATCCTTAGTTTTTCGAAGAAGGAAGACCTCGTCAATGATGTCGAGGTGATCGGGAACTGACAGAGAGCAGCGGTAGGTGAACCGTGCCTTACCGTCGGCAATGGTAACTCTGGTATTTTCAAAGTCCATTCGGCCTTTCCGAGGAGGGCCGCTCATGGTGATCTTCGAGCATTGCTCAAGTTGCTTTCGCGTCATGACACGATCATATTTTCCCGGCTTCTCGCTGCGGCCGGAGATAAGGCGAGCGTCTTCCGCCCAGATCGACAGAAACGCCTTCCGGTCTCGGCCCATGACGCCCTTGCGCTGCGAGTCCTGGACCATCTTGATGATGGCGTCGGCTTCTTTCTGGTGGTCGGGCTTTTCGTCCGCTGTGGCGGAAAGGGCGACGAGGGATAAAATGACGCTGGCATGGATGGCGTAGATATTGGATCGTGGCGAGGATGGCGGCATACAGCGGGCTCCTTGTTTTGGTTGCGTCCTTGCCGCGAGAGAATCACGGCATCGTCAACGCGTGGCAAGATCACTCGGGCGACTTTTCCTCGGGTATCTTGCGAGCGAAATCGGGCACCGGGGTGTTGGGGTCCAGCTCTCCGGCTTTTCGCAGGGAGGCGACGCCGTCCTTGACCAGGGCCATTTCCATGGCCACGCAGCCGCGCATGTACCATCCGTACGCGTTGTCCGGCTCCTGTTTGGTGAGCTTCTTCGCCTCCGCGTAGGCTTCGGGATACCGCTGGGCATCGAGCAGCGTAAAGACCAGTTCTTCCTGGTCCTTCTTTTCCTTGAGCTTGATGATTTGATCGTCCAGGGCCTTCCAGGTTTTTGCATTGTACTTGATGACTTCCGAGCCGTCGTGCAGTTCCACCGGCCAGAAACGGTTCTCATAGGCTTTCCAGCCGTCTTTCGTTTTGCGAAGCAGGAAGATCTCTTCGACAATATCGAGTTGTTCTTCGTGGGAAACAGAGGTGCGGTAGGACAGTCGGGCCGTCTCGCCGGTGAACGTGACCTTGGCGTTTTCGAATTTCACCCAGCCCTTCTCCGGACGTCCACGGAATTCAACTTTCGCTCTCGTGTCGATTTGTTGGTAATTCAAGGCAAAATCATACTTGCCCGGCTTCTCGGAACGCGCCGAGATCATCCTCGCGTCTTTCGTCCAGATCGACATGAACGCCTTGTAGTCGTTTTCCATGTTGCCCTTGCGCTGCGAGTCCTGGACCATCTTGATGATCGCATCAGCCTCTTTCTTGTTGTCGGGTTGTTCGTCGGCAGAGGCGGGAAGGGCGATCACCAGTGCGGCCAGGAGAAGGATGAAGGTGGTTAGGTTTCGGAACATGGGCTGGGTTCCTTGGGTTGGATGTGATTCTAACTGTTAGGGCAATGCAATGTCTTGCGCGGGTTCGCGCCGCCCTCACCCGGCGGTTGCACCGCCACCCTCTCCCAATGGGCGAGGGGACGCTGGTGGTTACACCCATTATATAGCCACTTATTAGGGCATTTATTTGGGTACCTATTCTGGGCTTGTTGCCTCGAACGTGGCCGTGACGGTGGTCGTGATCCCGCCACGGGCGGTGAAGGCGGCTTCGAGGGTCAGGCGTCGGGGGGCCAGCAAGGACACGAGGTCGTCGAGGATCCGGTTCGTGACGTTTTCGTAGAAGATGCCTTCGTTGCGAAACTGCTGGAGGTAGAGCTTCAGGCTCTTCAGTTCGACGCACTTCCGGTCAGGTACGTAGGTGAACGTCAGGGTGCCGAAGTCGGGTTGGCCCGTCTTGGGACAGACGGACGTGAATTCGGGGCAAACGATCTGGATCGTGTAATCCCGTCTGGGGTACTGGTTGTCGAACGTTTCGAGGATCGATGCGGTCGGTTCGCTCATCTGGGTTCTCCTTGTTGGGTTGCATTCATTCTGGCAAAATGAAGTGATTGGGGCAAGCCAGCGGGAGAAGCGAGGGAGACGATGTCATGGAACAACGACCGGCGGTGGTGCTGTTGTCTGGAGGGCTCGATTCGGCGACGGCGGCGGCGATTGCCCGGGCGGAGGGGTTCGAGCTGTTCGCCCTGACGATCGACTACGGCCAGCGCCACCGATTCGAGCTGGAAGCGGCCCGGCGGGTTGCCCGGGCGATGGAAGTCCGGCGGCACGTTGTCTTGTCGGTCGACCTGGCCCAATTCGGCGGCAGCGCGCTGACTGACGCGATCGACGTGCCCAAGGACCGGGACGAGAGCCAGATGAACGCGGCGATTCCCGTCACGTACGTGCCGGCGCGAAACACGGTCCTGTTGTCGCTGGCGTTGGCCCTGGCCGAGACGGTCGGCGCGGCCGACCTGTTCCTGGGCGTCAATGCGGTCGACTACAGCGGCTATCCCGACTGCAGGCCGGAGTATCTTCGGGCGTTTTCCGAAATGGCCAACCTGGCCACGAAAGCCGGCGTGGAAGGCACGCTGCGTTTCCAGATCCACGCCCCGCTGATCGATTGGACCAAGGCACAAATTATCCGCCGTGGCGAAAAACTAGGTGTCGACTACGGTCTGACGCACAGTTGCTACGATCCCGACTCGAATGGTCGGGCATGCGGCCATTGCGACGCGTGCCTACTGCGTCGGAAAGGATTTGCCGAAGCTGGGCTGGAAGATCCAATCGAGTACACGTGCTGAATACGGCGCCCGGATATCGGTTGCGTGGTGAGAAGGTGAAAAAAAGAGACGTCAGGGGCCCACCAGACCGGAGATCTGCTCGTGGGCCAGTCGACCGGCAAGCGAGGTGAGCAAGTCGGAGAAGTTCGCCCGGTCGTCAGCGAGGAATCGGGCGAGGAGCTGGCCTTCATTGCTCACCAGGGCGTACCACACGCGGGCAGCCAGTTCGTCCGTCGCGGAACAGTCGGGCGACATCTCGCGCAGCAGGGCTTTTGCCAGGAGCAAAAGTGTCGAGTGATATCGGCGGTATAAATCGTCCCATGCCGCCGGCTGCCCCGCCAGGCAACGGGCGATCAGTTGCCGTGTCGCCGAGGGGCCGCGCCGCGCTGGGCGACATCCAAGGACATCCGGGCCGATCGATGGATCGCTTCCTGAGGGATACTCTTCCATGATTCGTCTCCCGTGCTGCGGAATCAACGTGGTTTGTCTATCAATCGCGTTGCCAGACCGGCGTCTCCGGTTACTGGCCCTTCATGAACGCCTTGAGCTTGAACCGAAGGCGGTGGCGGCGCTGCCAGATGTTGGTCGGTGAGAGTTCCGGCTCGGCCGGTTCTTGGGGCTTTGTCGTGGGGGGGGTTAGCAAGTAACTTTCGAGAAACTCCTGCTCTCGTTCGTTCAGGGTGGCCGCGAATTCGTCGATCATCGAGTGAATCGGCCAGTGCGACGAGCGCTGGCCGGCCAAGAGAAGCCGGCCCCCGGTTGCTTCGTGCGAACGGCGCCGTCGTTCGGCCCGCAGGTACTGCAAGATTTCATTTCGGGCGAAACCGATCAGGTACGCCTGCAAACGGCAGTCGCGCTCCGGATCGAAACGGCCCAGTAGCTCGCCGTCGTTTTTCAGCAGCAGATACCACACCCGGGCGGCGATTTCCTCGACGAGGTTCAGGTCGCGGTTATCGTTGTCCAAGAGATAGCGAATCGCCTTGATCAGCGCCGGGTGGCAACGGTAGTAGAGCTTCTCCCAAGCCGTTTCGTCTCCGGCCAGACAGTGGTCGACCAGTTCACGATCGTCAGTGGCTCTACGACTGCAGGACGGCTGCAATTCAGTCGTGCCCGAGCCTGAAGAAGGATCGTCTTGGAGATCTCGTTCGCTCACAACTGCTCCCACCCCAGATTCACATTCCAATCCCTAGCGGTCACTCGAGATGTGCTTACTACTCGGAGGGATTATTCTTACGAAACTAATTCAAGAGACGACCGTGGTCACCCCGTGCGATCGTGTCAGACAACGTCATTATCACATCGCGGTCAAGTGCCTGGCGGACATGACGAGTGATGACGTCATATCAATGGCACAGTCGGTGGTCGCGTTTTCTGCTTTACTAACGCTCCAGCATCATCTTAGCTACATTCTTCAGCGGAGCCCGACCTGTCGCGGATCTCTCCCCCAAACGGGGTCAACTTGCGCCCCGAGTAGCCTAGCCTCGCAGGCGGCGACTATGGTGTCAAGTCCCCCGATTGTGTGTTTCTTGTGAATTAGGCCTAGTCTGCGCGACAGGTCGGATTTGTTTATAAGGTGGAGCTTATTCGTTACTGTTGAACGACAGATGCAGGGAGGCTCCAACCACTCCGCGCGGTGATTATGATGTCTTGGAGGCAAGATTGTTCACAATGCATGTTTCCCATTGTCGCAGTCGCACATTGTCCGAAACGGATTTCATTTCTGGACATAGGGTATTTACCCCTCGATCATGATTAGGCAGTAGGGCCTGATTGTGATCTTCCACAAAGTGTTGACTCCTTGTGGTTTTCGTGAACTTCTTCTTCAAATGGGGGGTATTGACGTGCCAAGGGTCATGGTTATCATAGTTTGATGTTTTCTGGCGTGGAAATCCCATGCTGGAAGCGGATGTGGATTGCGATCGTGCTTTCCCGGGCTCGTCGTGGCGACAACGTGCGTGGGGGGTGCGTCTCACCAACGATTGCGACCACCTTGCGAACGCCAACGTGTATGACGAATCGGGGGTTCCGAGGGAACGGATCCTTCTGCCGTGGATGAGGGTTGCGCGGATGCCGACCCGTCCGTGAGCGAGTAAAACGCATCAGGTGCACGGATGCCGGTAGACAAAAATTCTTGGCCGCTAGGGGGTGGTGGAAGCGAGGCGCGTTTTTCGCGCGTCCCTGCAACCCAGGGGCACGGAGTGCGCGCCGACTGGCAAGGCGATCACGTGCATTCTTAATTGGCGTAGGCGACAGGCTCTCCTCGTTCGCTTCGCAAGCGAGAGTGTTGTCCGATTCAAGCTGGGGCAGTGTCTTGTGATCGCTCGAACGCGACGTCCACCCTTCCCGACGCGCGTAGAATGGCCATCAGAGTTCAGCGGCGTCCGACCGCGCGGGAGATAAACACGAGTATGGTGAAGAAGTCGAAGAAAGACGCTCCGCGGGATCTCCCAAGATCTTCCAGCGAGGATGTCGCTGAGGGAGCGGCAGGCCGTTCGCCGACCGACCCTCAGGTCGTTTTGCTCGTGGGCGTGATGTTGGGCGCCGTGTTTATTGTGGCCTATTGGCGGACATTGGGCATTCTCGTGGGCGCGTGGAACGCCCATGAAGATTATTTGCACGGCTACCTGGTGCCTTTCCTGTCAGCGTTGATGCTCTGGGTGCGACGGGACGAGTTTCCCGGCTGGGGGAACGGCTTTGCCTGGCCAGGGCTTCTGCTGATCCTGTTGGCGGTTGCCATGCGAATCGCGGGGGCGAAGGTCAACATCGATGCGATTCAAGGATGGTCGATTATTCCGTGGGTTGCCGGAGTATTCTGGTTGATCGGGGGCTGGAAGGTTTGCGTTTGGGCGGCCCCGGCGGTGGCCTTTCTGTGGTTCATGGTCCCGCTGCCCTTCAAGGTGGAACAGTCGTTGCGATGGGAGTTGCAGAGGGTGGTAACATCGATGAGTTGCTGGGTGCTGCAACTCTTGGGCGAGCCCGCGCTGGCGCAGGGGAACGTCGTGGTCTTGCCGAGCAAGCCGCTGGAAGTAGCCGAAGCGTGTTCGGGCATGCGAATTTTCATGGGCGTGTTCGCGTTCGCGGTGGCGTTCGTTATTCTGTTCCGGCGGAGTTGGTGGGAACGAGGCCTGCTTTTGGCCAGCGTGATCCCCGTGGCCCTGCTGGCCAATACGATGCGGATTGTCGTCCTTGCCCTGTTGACCGAGCATGTTTCTCCTGAGTGCGGCAATCAAGCGCACGAACCGATGAAGTTGATCATGGTGGTGTTCGCGGCCCTGATGCTCGGACTGGTGCTGTTTTACTTGGGACGGTTGTTTAAAGAGGTGGAAGACGCGGACGTAGGCGCCATTGTGCGTCGTTCGGACATCTGAGTGGTAAGGATGGTGTCGTTTAACGGCTGCTGCAAGGCAGGGGGCAACTCGAGCTTTTTCAAAAGGTCGCACTAGAATGTCTTCGTTAAGGTCAAATGTCGTTCACCAGCGGACGGGTCAGCCGATTCAGCAAGGGCCGCCGCAGACGGTTACGGCGGGATTCGTGCTCGACGCGCTACGGCGTTGGTGGAAGGTGTCTTTGCCGCTGGGGCTTATCCTGGCGGCGACGGCCGCGTCGGTCGTCTATGTCCTGTTCGAGCCGGTCTACGAGGCGGAAGCCTATCTCGAGATCAAGGACGCAAAGCCCTACGTCGCATTTCGCGACCAGGACAGTTCGCGTCGGTTTGTCCAGACCCAAATTGCCCTGCTGCGCACTCCCATGGTGTTGAGCCGTGTCGTGAGCAATCCGGAAATCGCCCGATTGCCGGAGTTCAAGACGAAGTTGGACCCGTTCCTGGAGTTGCGGGAAAAGATCAAGATCGAGACGGTCGGGGGCTCGGAGTTGTTAAGAGTGGCCTACGCCGGTCCCTCGGCGGTCAATGCCGCGAAAATCCTCAACGCCGTGGTCGACTCCTACTTGAAGTTGCACGAAGAAGCAGACGCGCGCCGTGTTCAACAGGTCATCGAACTCCTGGAAACGCAGAGGACCGCGAAACGCAAGATTGTCGAGCAACTGCGGCAGGAGTACAAGAACCTATCGAAGAGCGTCACAGGTGAAGACCCGTTCGTGACCGAGAAAAAACAAATTCGACCGGATCCCCTGGGCGATTTGGAGAACGAATTGGCTCGCCTCGAGGTTGATCGCGCCTTGCTCGAAGCGCGGACGCGCGTTTTCAAGGAACAGATCGAAAAGGAAGACATCACGGTTACCGAGGCGGTAATTGATCAGGCCGTGGAAGGGAATCCGGAAATCCAGCAGGCCGAGGCGATCTTGAAGGCGCGGCGCGAGAGCCTGGCGGATTACGATGCAAAGTATACGGAGAAGGGCAAGGACAATCCTCGGTATCTGAAGTTGAAGAAGACAATCGAGGAGGAAGAGAAGGAGTTGGCCGAGCTGCGTGAAACAACCCGCAAGAAGATCCAGGCGTCGATTGCTGACTCTCAACTGGCCCAGCGCAAGGCCGAGTTGGCTCGAATGGAAGCGGAGGTCAAGGACCGGAAGCTTCAGGAGCAACTGCTCCGCGAGAAATGCGACTCCGGCGTCGAAGACCGCACGCTGGCTACCGGTCTCTCGGTCGAACTCGAGTACGGACGCGTCGAGCTGGAGCGGGCGGAAAAAGTTTTCGACTTGATCTCGCAGCGCGTCGAACAGCTCCGGACGGAGCAACGCGCGCCACCCCGGGTCACGCTCTGGCAGAAAGCCACGCCTCCGACCGGACCGGTGAAGGATAATCCGAACAAACTCATGGCGATTTCCGCGATGGGAATGTTCTGCCTGCCTTTCTTTTTGGCCGTGGTTTGGGAACGTCTCATCGGTCGGGTGAGCGATTCGCACCGATTCGAAGAGGCCACGCGGATCCGCGTTGTCGGAGAGATTGCGCGGCTGCCGGCGCGCAACAAGGTCTTCCAGGGAGGATCGGCCGAACGCGCCGGGCGCGGGATCACGCTGTTCGAAGAGAGCATCGACAGCTTGAGGACCTACCTGGTCCTTTCGGAAAACTTGAAGGAAATGAAAGCCCTGGCGGTGACCAGTTCGGTCAACAGCGAAGGAAAGACGAGTGTCGCCATCCAGTTGGCCGTGAGCATTGCCAGAGCGTCGGGGCAGCCGACGTTGTTGATCGACGGGGACATGCGGTCGCCGGACATCCATCGAAAACTGGATATTCCGCTCGAGCCGGGACTGGCGCAGGTTCTCAATCACGAATGCACTCTGGAAGAAGCAATCGTCACCGATTGGAGCAAATACTTGCATCTGCTCCCGGCCGGCGTCCTTCGGGCCAGCCCTCATAAGCTCCTGGGCAACGGGGCGGTTCGACCTCTGTTCGACCAGATCAGGGAGTCGTATCGCTATGTGATCATCGACACGCCGCCGATTCTGGCCGCGAGCGAAGCCCTGGTGTTGGCCAAGGCGGCCGACGCGGCGCTGGTTTGCGCGATGCGCGACGTCAGCCGGATCGATCAGATCCGTCGGACCGAGCAGCGTCTGGCATCGGCTGGCACCAAGCCAATCGGCGTCGTTCTCAACGCCGTGCCCGGCAGCCGCTACGCCTATCAATATGGGAACTATGCCTATTCGCGAGAGTAGGCGCTTGGGAAATTCCTTCATGGTTAACATATTTCAACTAGAATCCCTTATCCGTTCAACAAGAGAGCGCTCCGGAAAACACGTGCGCTACGCGCTGAATCTCCGCTTGTTGATCATTTCGCTGATCGTCGTGGCCGTGGGCGGCGCGGCTGCCTTTGCCTGGCATCAGCATCAGATGCCGCGGTTGGCCGAATCGTGGAAGAATCGAGCGGTGGAGTTGGAGTCGGAAGGGGAGTTCGTCAAGGCCGTCGAGCAGTGGAATCAGTATCTTGCCATCCGTCCGGACGACGTCGAGGCGCGAGTCCAATTGGCCAAGGCGCGTGCCAAGCTCGCCCGCGCCATGCCTCACCCTGGCTTGGTGGAACAGGCGATAAAGACCTACTATGCGACGATCGGTGTTGCCCCGGAGGACGTCCGCAGCGAGCTTCGAAAGGAGTTAGCCGACCTGCTCCGTGCCGCGGGCCGGTACACCGAGGTCGTCGATCAGGCGAACCAGGTTCTTAAAAACGACCCGAAGGATGCGGAAGCAAGGCGACTTCGCGCATTGGGGATCTGTGGGCAGTTTCGAACGGGAGCGCTGGCGGTGGGCAGCCGGTCTGGCGTGGTGGTCAGCCAGGCATTGCGCGAGGCGTTGGAAACGCGGCCGGGCGACGTGGAACTGGCCCGTTATCTCGCCAACATTTACCGATCCAGCCCTGAACTCCTCACGGAAGAAGAACGGGCGTGGGACGAAAAGCGCCGGAACGAAGCGGCCGACGCGATCATGGATCGCATGGTGGCCGCCAATCCGAACTCCTCAGAGGCCTATCTCGGACGTTATCGATACCGGGTTCGATATCGACTTCCCAACGCCGAGTCGGATCTTGCCGCCGCCTTGAAGTTCGGGCCTGATGACCTGAGCACGCGAATGACGGTTGGAGCGAGTGCGTTTCAGGCCGGAAAGTTAGCCCAGTTTCGTGGCAAGAGCCAGGAGACGGTTCAGAAGCATTTTTCTGAATCGCACGGGCATTTTCAACACGTCGTCGAGCACATTGCCCCGAAACGGGTCGCCGGATATGTCATGCTCGGCGAAACCGAACTGGCCCAAGGCAAGACGAGCGATGCGCTGGCCACCTGGCGTCGCGGCCTGGAAAAAGCGGGCGAAGATTCGCTCCCGCAAGTCCGGGATCTGCGTTTCCGGCTGGCCGGCTTGTTGTTGAGACAAGGCGAGGTCGACGAAGTCGAGAAACAGCTCAAGGCCATCGGCGAGTTGTCAGAGCAGATTGTCGCTCAACTGCCGCCCGACCGTCGACGCGAGGGCAAGGTGTCGTTGGAACAAGACGAGTCGTTGCTTCGGGCACGGTGGCTCCGGGCCAAGAAGGACTACGCCGGGGCAATCCCGCTTCTGCAACGTTTAGTCAAGGACTCGCAGCGTGAACAACGCGTTCAAGTGCCGGTATGGCGGTTGTTGGGGGAATGCCTCATGGCGACCCGCCAGACTCAGGAAGCAGCCAAGGCGTTCGAGCGTCTCCTCATTATCACACCCAAAGCGGCCGACGCGCGCTTGTTGGCGGCCGAAGCGTGGAAACTGTCCGGACGCCCTGACCTGGCAGCGCCCCACTATCGCCAAGCGCTGCAGGCCTTACCGGAAGCCTCCTCCTTTCGTCGACCTGACGCTTGGCTTTCCTATGCCACGGTTCTCTTGGCCGAGCAAAGTCGGCTTCCTCGATATCAGCGGAAATGGAGTGAGTTCGAGCATGCGTTTGCCGAGGCAAAGAAGCCTAACGAGGCTTTCCCGCTGAAGACGCCCTGGCAAGTGCCTCTTCTGGAAGCACAGTACGCCATCGTTTGTTCTCGCTCAGCCGGCGACGGCGAAATGGAAGTGGATCGGGCGGTCACCATCTTGCGCCGGTCGGAAGAAACCTTCGGCAAGTTGCCAGAGTATCTTGGAGTACTGACTGCCTACTACGAGTCGCTAGGCAAAACGGATGACGCCGATCGGGCCTTGGCCAGCTATGAGAAAGTGGTCAATAATCCGGCCGTCAGTTGCCAGCTCCGATCGCGTTTGCACGGCGCGCGCAAGGAAATGGACAAGGCCAGGACGGTGCTCGAAAAGGGCCTTGAGAAGGCAAACCCGAACCAACGCAAGGGTATCCAATTCGCGTTGAGCCAACTCGATCTGGCCGAGGGAAAGGCGAAGGACGCGGAAAAGAGGCTTCGTCAGCTTCATGCGGAAACACCAAATAACGAAGCCGTCCTGGAACAACTGGTCCATATGGCCTGGACGGCGGAAAAATTTGACGAGGGCCGTCAATGGGAAGACAAACTCCGCAAGCTGAAGGGACCGGCCGATTCGCTCTCGCAGTACTTCCGCGCCCGAAGGCTTTTCCAGGAAAACGAGAAACTCAGCCAAAACCAATTGGACGAGGTTGAAAAGCTGCTGGCGACACTGACTGAGGCGCGTCCACGTTGGTCGGGAACCCACTTGCTGTGTGGACTGCTTTTGGAGAAACAGAACCGGATTCCAGCCGCCATCAACGCCTACCAAGAGGCAATCAAGTTGGGGGCGAGACACCTGGGAGTCTATCGCCAGCTGGTCCATTTGCTCTATCGGGCGGAACGATTCGACGAGGCCGAGGCCTACCTGGCGAAGCTGGGTGCCGAGGTGCCCAAGGAGATCGATCTGTCGGGCGTGCAGATCGAGATGGCTCGTCGTCGCGGGGAGTTGGCGCTGGCCCTGCGGCTTGCCCAAGATGGAGTTAAGACGCGGCCTGACGATGTCTACGCACAAATATGGCTTGGTCAGATGCTTGTGGCCAACGGGCAGAAGGAGGAAGCGGAGGCGGCCCTGAAGAAGGCTGTCAAGTTGGAGCCGAAGAGCGTGGTTCCTCGCGACGTCCTTTGGCGCTACTACCTGACGGTCCGGGACTTCGACAAGGCGAAGGAAGCCCTTCATGGCCTGGTGGACAACGTCACGGTGAGCGACGCAAAACGCGCGCTCGTTTTGGCCGTGGGGTACGATCGTCTGGCCGTCTTCCAGGGCGAACCGGCGGCAGGAGCCGACCGAAAGAAGGCGCTACAGTACTATCGAGATGCCGTGAAGCGGGCGCCGAAAGACCTGACGGCCGCCCTGGGGCTGGCCAAGATGCTGTCGGTGAGCGATCCGATGGAATCGCAAACGCTGCTACGCGAGTTCATCAAACGCGCGCCAGAGAGCCAAGAGGCACGATGGGTGTTGGCCCGCATGTTGGTTCAGCAAGGCGGCGAGGCGGGCTGGAAAGAAGCCGAGCAACTGGTTTCCCGACTGCCCGACGACAAGAACCTGGCCGGCTTGGGCCGACGGGTGCAGGCGGAGATTCTCATGCGACGAGGCGGTCAGGATAATCTCGACAAGGCAAGGAATATCCTCGAAGAAGCAGTTCAAGATCCCCAGTCCGGTCAGTCGGAAATCCATCTCCTTCTGGCCCAGTTGTGCGAGGCGACGGGCGACGTCACCTCGGCGAAAAAACAGTACCTGGCCCTGATCGACCCGGCCCATCCCGATCCCCGTTTCTTGGGTTCCTATATCCGCTTTCTTCTTCAGGATGACGAACTCGACGAAGCCGGGCAGTGGCTCAAACGGCTGGTCGAAACGGCTCCTGACGAGTTGGCCACCGTCCGGCTTCAAGCCCGGTGGCTGGAACTCTCCGGACAGAAAGAGAAAATCGCCCCTCTGCTGGACCAGGTGGCCGAGAAAGCGATGACACATATCGAGAAAGTGACATCCGCCGACATGAAACAAGCGGCCCAGGCGGAACTGGCGACAGGCTTGGGGGATATTTTGATGGACGCCGATCTCCCGTCCCATGCGGAGACGTGGTATCGGCGTCTTGTTCAAATCAAACCGCGGAGCTATGCACGATTGGCGTTTGCTCTGGCCAAACAGGATCGGTTCCAAGAAGCGATCGCACTGTGTGTTGATGCGGCGAACAAGGACGACTCGATTCGGCCGGCCATGGCGCTGGCCGGAATCCTGACCATGGGGAAGCCGAGCAAGGCCGACTTCACGGCGGCCGAGCCGCTTTTGGCCAAGACGCGCAAGGCGCATCCAACCGACACGGCGTTTCTTTTCGCGCTGGCGGCGGTGCGTATCATTCAAGATCGGCTCGACGAGGCGATCGACATTTACAACTCGGTCCTTAAAGGAGAGCCGAATCACAGCATGGCGTTGAATAATCTGGCAACGGCCCTGACCGAACTGCCGGATCGTCGCAAGGAAGCGCTCACCATCATCGACCAGGCCATTACCCATCGTGGGCCGCAGCCGTCCCTATTGGACACGAAAGGGATGATCCTCCTTCTCGAAGGACAACCGAAGGAGGCCGCCGCGCTGTTCGAGGAGGCGACCGCCGGATTGCAGAACGATCCTCGGTGCGACTTCCATCTAGCGCTGGCCTACGACCGGACGGGTGACTTGGATAAAGCCCGCAAGGCGCTTCGACGAGCCGAAGAGCACGATCTGGGATCGCAAGTCCTGACCCGGACTGAGCAGCGACTTTTGGAGGAATTGACCCAGAAACTGACGCACTCGAAGCGGACCGGATCGGAGCCGGAACGATCGCGAGGCGAGAGCCCGAACTGACCGCGAATGGAACGTGAGTGTATGTACAACGGAATCCGTCGAACGCATTTTAGTTGGATTGACTTGGTGGAGAAGTGATGCATGACCGTGCAAGGTAAGAGAATCGCCGCCAGCGTTGGACTGATTGTGGTTGTCACAGTGGTTTCCGTGTGGATGCAGGATTTCCTTTGCGGGGCGGGAGTCGACCTCAAGCAGATCGGCCATAAGCTGGACGAGGTGCCTGCCGAGTTCGGGGACTGGAGAACGCGCGGAACGAACGAGTTGGGCCAAGTCGAAGGAAAAACTCTGCAGTGTGCCGGCTTCGTCGGGCGAACCTACGAGAACCAGCAGACAGGCGAGATCGTTTCGGCCGAGGTGTTGTTTGGGCCGACAGGTCCGATCGCGGCGCACACGCCCGAAGTGTGTGCTGCCAGCGTCGGTGGAAATCAAAACGCAAACCGGATGCCGCTGGTTGTTGACTCTTCAGCAACCGAAACGGCGAACTTCTGGTCGGTGATTCTCGACGTGCCCAGGTCGCCGGCCGGGGCGCGAGTGCAGAACGTCTGCTACGGGTGGAGCGTGGGAGACGGATGGCAGTCGCCGGAATCGGCGAGATGGACGTTCTTCGGCGAACCCTACCTCTACAAAATCCAAGTGAGTTGCGTCGTGCCCACGGGAGAAGAAACCAGGGCCATGGAGAGCTGTCGGCATTTTCTGAAGGACTTTTTGCCCGTGTTGAAAAATTACTTAGTGCCGGCTCCATGACAAAGGACGGAGCGAGATAGGCTGGGATGCGCCATACGACGGAGAGACTCGGATGCCAGGTATAAACGGTACACGGAATAAACGAAATAGCTCGTTGTCACGGAAAGCGCTTTCCCGTGAACGAGTGTTGCAGGAAGAGATTCGCGTGGCGGGCTACTTGCGATGGAAGCGCGTCATCGACGTGACGCTAGCCGGGCTGATCGGTCTGATGAGCCTGCCTTTGGTGCTGCTGGTGATGCTCGTGGTTCGCCTGACGTCGCCTGGCCCGGCCATCTATTGCCAAAAGCGGTTGGGCAAGAACAAGAAGCCGTTTTTGATGTTCAAGATCCGCACCATGTATAAGGACGCCGAGAAAGCGACCGGCGCAGTGTGGACAGCCGTCAACGACAAGCGGATCACCCCGGTTGGCCGCGTGTTGCGCAAACTCCATTTGGACGAGTTTCCACAGCTTCTCAACGTGCTCCGCGGGGAGATGTCGCTGGTGGGGCCCCGGCCGGAACGTCCGGAGTTCGTTCACGTGCTCGCGCAGACGGTGACCGGTTATGAAAAACGTCTTCTGGCGCGACCTGGCATCACCGGCCTGGCGCAAATCAACCTTCCCCCCGACACCGATTTGGAAAGCGTCCGTCACAAGGTGGCGTTGGACCTCGAATACATCCGACATGCCGGCTTCCTGCTGGATTTCCGCATGTTGTTGTGCACGATGGTGCGGTTGACCGGTCTGCCGGGGGTTTTCGCGATGAGACTGTTTCGTCTCGAACGGCAAGTGGATCCGGCTTCCTTGCCGCCCATGGCCCCGATGTCGGCCGAGTTCCCCAGACCGTTTGGCGTCGTCATTCACGCCGAGAGGAGCGCCTGTTCGGAAACCCCACATTGCGAGGCCGGCTCGGAGATTCGGGCGAGTTCGAATGGAAACGGAAGCAGCAACGGAAATGGAACCGTCAAAGGAAGCAGCGGCAACGGCAATAGCAACGGATCAAGCAAGAAAAGCGCCGTCGGTGACAAAACAATCTGATGCGATGGCGGAAAACCGCTCGCTTCGAACGGCCGGAACACGTCTGAGCGCGATGACGATCGACGTGGAGGACTATTTCCACGTCTCGGCGTTCGCCAAGGAGATCCGGCGCGATCAATGGAACACATATCCCTGTCGGGTTGTCTCCAATACGAACCGACTGCTGGATCTGCTGGATCGACACGACGTCAAGGCGACGTTTTTCGTGCTCGGTTGGGTCGGGCATCGGTATCCGGAACTGGTGCGAAGAATCCATGCCCGGGGGCATGAGATCGCCTCGCACGGCTATTGGCACCGCCTGGTCTACGAGCAATCGATCGAGGAGTTTCGGCGCGACATTCAGGAATCGCGCGACGTGCTGGTCGACGCGATCGGAGAGCGGATCGCGGCGTATCGGGCGCCGAGCTTCTCGATCACGCGTCAGTCGCTCTGGGCTCGGGACGTGCTGGTCGAAGAGGGATTTTCGGTGGACTCGAGCATCGTGCCCGCGCGCCACGACCGCTACGGCATCCCGGGCGCCCGAGGCGACTTGCACCAGGTGACCACCTCGGCGGGATCCCTTTGGGAGTTCCCGATGCCGGTGGCGAAACTGGGGTGGATGACCGTTCCCGTCGGCGGCGGAGGATACTTCCGGCTGTATCCGCTGCATTTCACCCTCAATCGGCTGGCCAGGATCAGCCGTGAACGTCCCTTCGTTTTCTACCTGCATCCTTGGGAAATCGATCCCCAACAGCCTCGCATACGCTGTTCCATCCTGAGTCGAATCCGTCACTACAAGAATCTGGCGACAACGGAATCGAAGTTGGAGGTTCTGCTGCGGACGTTCCGTTTTGGGCGGTTGTGCGACGTGATAGAAGAAGCCCAGCCGCGGCCGGAGATTCGTTCGACGGATAAAACGGCCTCGCGAGAGGTGGTATCGTCCGAGAGCCTGGTTTGAGGCGATCCTTGCGAGTTAACAAGCGGCTTGAGCTGCATGTATCAAAAAGATGAACGACGGACGACCGCAGATTCTGTTTCTTGTGCATCGCGTGCCGCACCCGCCGAACCGGGGCGACCGGATCCGCTCCTTTCATTTGTTGAGGTTTCTGGCGGCGCGCGCGGACGTCCACCTCGCCTACCTGAGTGAGGACCCTCCGCCGGCCGAAACGATCGCGGTCTTGGACGGTCTTTGCCGCAATGTGGCGGCCGTCCGACTGGGCCGCCGGCGACGCTGGCTGGCCGCCGCGCGGACCGTGGGATTGGGTCGCACGGCGACCGAGGGTTTGTTTTGTTCTGGGGCGTTGCGACGCCTCGTGACGAATTGGGCCTCGCGGATCCAGTTCGACGCCGTTGTCGTGTTCTGTTCGAGCATGGTCCAGTATCTCGACGCGCGCGAGTTGAAGGGCGTGCCAGTCGTCGTGGATCTGGTCGACGTGGACAGCCAGAAGTGGCTCGACTACGCGGCCAGGGCACGGGGCCTCCGGCGATTTCTGTTCAACCTGGAAGGCCGACGTCTGCGTCGCCTGGAACGGGCGCTGCCCAAGCGCGCCAGGGCGGTCACCCTGGTGAGCCAGAGCGAAGTGGACCTCTATCGCGGCTTCTGCCCGACCGACGTGGTGCATGCGATTCCCAACGGCGTCGACCTGGACTATTTCCAGCCGGCCAACACGATCGACGGCGAGCGGGAAGAGACGTGTGTTTTTATCGGGGCACTGGACTATCGGGCGAATCTGGACGGGGTCTCGTGGTTTTGTGAACACGTCTGGCCCCAAATCCGTCGGCGGCGACCGGAAGCACGCTTCGAACTGGTCGGCAGTCGTCCCGGCGTGGTCGCGCGGCGCCTGGGCGCGTTGCCGGGCGTCGAGCTCATCGGCCCGGTCGAGGACGTCCGCCCGTCTCTTCGCGCGGCACAGGTGGTCGTCGC
>JAFGFF010000236.1 GCA_016931075.1 Pirellulales bacterium
AAGTGTGGCAGGAGGCCTCAACTTCTCCAACCCCAACGCCTTAGCCGCTCCCAACACCCTCCAAACGTGGACGGCGTTGAGTGGCACTGGTGTCTAACCAGTGTTGGCACCAAGACACCGGCGAGACGCCAGTGCCACCCATTCCCACAGGCTGCTACAGCCAGCCGTGGCTTTTGTACCAGGCGACTGTTTCTTCGAGACGTTGGGCCAGGGGGGCGCCGACGCGAAAGCCGAGTTCCTCTTCGGCTGCGGCGGCCGAGCAGGACCAGGAGCCGGCGGTGATTTCCTTGGCCTTGTCCAGGTTGAGATAGAGTGGGCGTCGGAGGACGTAGGAAACCGCGTGGACCGTGGCGGCCACGACGCGGACACCGGGGGCCGGCATCGGCACGATCAACACACGGCGTCGGCCCACGGCCCGGGCGAGCATTCGGCCCAGCTCGGCGTAGGTCGGGTACTCGTCACACGCGGCGAAGTAGCAGCCTCGGGCACGGGTTCCGTTTTCTTCGTTCGGACCGATTCGCCGTCCTCGCTCGGCGGCCAGCATAATCAGGTTGCACAGGTCGGTCACATGGATGATCGAGTAGCGATCGAGGCCGCGTCGGGGCGCCACATGGACACCGAATCGCTTTATCGGCCGGAACATCTCCAAGCCCTCGGTGTCGCCGAATCCCAGGACAATGGCCGGACGGACGATCGTGACAGGCACCTGTCCGGAGAAATCACGGACGGCCAGTTCGCCTGCCCGTTTGCTGCGGCCATATTCCGAGACGGGCGCCGGCGGATCGTTTTCCACACGCAGGCGTCGGCCCGACGAGGGCCCGGCCGCGGCCAAGGACGAGACGTAGACCAGCACCGGCGGGTTGGACTGCTCGGCGCACGCCAGGGCGACGTTCCGCGTTCCTTGGCCGTTGATCTCATGGAGCCGTCTGGGCCGCAGGGCCTTCGTCGCACCGGCCACGTGGTAGACGATCGAATGGCCGACAACCGCCTGGCGAATCGTCTCCAGGTCGTCCAGGCCGTTGAAGGGAATGAGCGTCGCGCCCGAGCCTTCCAGCGGTTGCATATTGGCCCGGTGCCGAACCAGACACGTCACGTCGTGGCCCTGTTCGAGGAGCGCTCGGACCAGATTTGATCCCACAAAGCCGGTGGCGCCGGTAACCAGAACGCGAGTCATGGTCTTCTACTGATCGGTTGGGGAACCGCAGGTTCTCCAGCCGTCGGCCGGTCCAGACTCCCTAGAACACCCAGAGTGGGCAGACAGAATGAGCATAACCGGGGTCAACACCCCGGGCAACTGGTGTCCTGCCGGGCTGGGCGGCGCTCCTTCCCGTGCCGGGTGGCACTTCCGGGGGTCCTCGGATTTCACTACAATCGAACGATCGGGGTCGGATCGTGTGTGTCGGGTGGGACGCCTCCATGCCAGATTTATCTGTTATACCAGCCGCATCACGCCGGGAAAAGCAGGACTTTCTCCGATTCCCGTGGACCCTCTACCGGGACGATCCTCGCTGGATCCCGCCCCTTCGGGCTAACCAGAAAGAACTGGTCGGCTACCGGTCCCATCCATTCTATGAGCGGAACGAGGTCCAAACGTTCGTTGCCTACCGTGGCGGCACGGTCTGCGGCCGGATCGCCGCCATCCTCAACCGGGGGCATATCGAACGCCACGACGACCCGCGGGGATTCTTCGGGTTCTTCGAGTGCGTCGACGACCAGGAAGTGGCCACGGGGCTATTCGACGCGGTCCGCAACTGGTTTGCCGCGCGAGGCATCCACGCGCTGCGAGGGCCGACCAATCCGTCGCTAAATCATGAACTGGGCCTGCTGATTGCCGGGTTCGACAAGCCGCCCACATTCATGATGACCTACAATCCTCGCTACTACGAGCGGTTGGTCGAGGACTACGGATTCCGCAAGACGCAGGATCTCTATTCCTACTGGGGTCATGTCGACATGCTGCCGAAGATCCACGAGCGCCTCGCGCCGATCTCGGAGCAGATTGTCGAGCATATGGACTTGACCCTGCGGACGCTGGACCGGTCGCGGTTTCGCGAAGAGGTGATGGCATTCCTGGACGTCTACAACCGGTCGCTGGTCAACACGTGGGGCTTTGTGCCGATGTCGGACGCCGAAGTTCGCCACACGGCCGCCGCGTTGCGCTATCTCATCGTGCCCGAACTGGCCGTCGTTGCCGAGATTGAAGGCAAGGTCATCGGGGTCGTGTTCGGGCTGCCCGACTACAATCCGCGGATCAAGCAGATCGACGGCCGGCTCTTTCCTTTTGGTTTTTGGCGTCTGCTGCGCCGCAAGCAGGACATCAAAAAAATTCGGCTGATTAGCACGAACGTCGTGCCCGAGTATCACCGGTCGGGCGTGGGCCTGGCCCTGACAAGCAGCCTGGTCCCCAAGGCGCTCGAGTGGGGCCTGCAAGAGGCCGAGTTCTCCTGGGTGCTCGAGTCCAACTCGCTCTCGCGAGGCAGCCTGGAAAAGGGTGGGGCGCTGATCGATAAGACGTATCGTCTTTACGATCTGGACACGAAGCCCGAGCCGTCGGACCAATCGTCGCCGGAACGCGTGGCCTCGGAGCGGCCGGCGCCCCGGATTGCGTCTCCGGCGAGCGGGACGAGCGGCTCCATCTCCACCGGGTCGGTTGACATCCGTCCGGTGACCACGTCTCGCGACCTGGACCGTTTCGCCAAGATGCCCTGGCCGATTTACGCAAACGATCCACAGTGGGTTCCGCCTCTGTTGGTCGAGGTCAAGGAGTTTCTCAACCCACGAAAGCATCCTTTCTACCAGCACGGGGCGGCAGCCTCGTTTCTGGCAACACGCGACGGTCGGCCGGTGGGGCGAATCCTGGTCAGCGACGACCCCAAATACAACGCGCTGCACGAGACCAACGTCGGTTGCTTCGGGATGTTCGAGTCGATCGACGACCCGGCGGTCGCCCACGCCCTGTTGGACGCGGCCGCCGCGTGGCTTCTCGAGCGAGGCCGCGACACGATCCTGGGACCGATCAACTACTCGACCAACTATCCGGTGGGCCTGTTGATCGACGGATTCGACACGCCGCCTCGCGTGATGATGAACCACAACCCGCCCTATTACGCCGGGCTGCTGGAATCGTGGGGGCTGACCAAGGCCAAGGACCTGTACTGCTGGTGGTTCGTCGATCCGCTGGACATGGTCGCCAAATGGCACCGCAAGGCCGAACGGATCGCCAAGCGGAGCAACGTGGTTGTCCGGCCGTTCAACCTGAAGGACTTCGACGCCGACGTCGAGCGGTGCCGTGCGGTTTACAATACGGCCCGGACGAAGAGCTGGGGCTTCTCCCAACTGACCGACGACGAGTTCAAGTACTTTGCGAAGCAGCTCGCCCGACTGGCCATTCCCGAGTTGGTCCTCCTGGCCGAGGTGGACGACAAACCGGTCGGGTTCTCGATCACCCTGCCCGACGTCAACGAGGCCATCGCGCCGTTGGGTGGCCGGCTGACGACGCTGGGGCTCCCGATCGGCCTGCTACGATTTCTGCACCGCCTCCCCCGGGTCAAGACGGCTCGGATGCTCGTGCTCGATCTGCTCGAAGGCTACCGCCGGCGGGGCATCAGCGAACTGCTAATCCTCAAGACGCTCGACTACGGCAAAAACACCATCGGCTACACGGGCGCCGAGCTGAGTTGGACGCTCGAGGACAACTATCTCATCAACCGCACGGTCGAAGCGGTCGGCGCTCAACGCTACAAGACCTACCGCATTTACGAGAAACGGCTGGACGATCGTCCTAGCCAGAGCGAGTAGGCCGGTCGGATACCCTTGTCCAGCCCAACCAAGATGTAACAATAGCAGCGGGGTGCCATGGTCCACGCTTGTGTGGCCATGCCGGGGCCAGAGAGTGCCGCAAGGAACATGCCCACGGCGAGCGGGGGCATGGCGCCCCAGAGACCTTCTTTCTTGTGAGATAATCGAGAAACCAACTGACGGGAGGACGTCATGCAATACCGAACCTTCGGCCGAACCGGATGGGAAGTCAGTGAGATTGGATACGGCATGTGGGGCATGGGCAGTTGGACCGGTTCGGACGATGACGAGTCGGGCGAGTCGCTCCGCCGGGCCGTCGAACTCGGATGCAATTTCTTTGACACGGCCTGGGCCTACGGTGGTGGCCGGAGTGAAAACCTGCTGGGTGAACTGGTTCGGGCCATGCCCGGCCAAAAGCTCTACACGGCCACGAAGATCCCACCCAAGAACCGCCAGTGGCCCAGCCGGCGAGAATACTCGCTCGACGACTGCTTCCCGCCGGACCATATCCGCGACTACGTCCGCCGCAGTCTAGACAATGCAAAGCTCGATTCTTTCGACCTGATCCAGTTCCACACCTGGGAGGACGCCTGGCTAGAAGACGACCGCTGGATCGCCGCGATCGACGAATTGAAAAGCCAAGGCTTGCTTCGCGCCGTGGGCATCAGCATCAATCGCTGGGAACCATGGAATGGCGTGAAGACCGTCACCAGCGGGCTGATCGACGCGGTGCAGGTGATCTATAACATCTTCGATCAGAATCCCAAGGATGAACTGTTCCCCGCCTGCCATGAGCACAACGTGGCCGTGATCGCTCGAGTGCCGTTTGACGAGGGCACGCTGACCGGCAAGCTCACGAAGGACATGACCTGGCCGAAAGGCGACTGGCGCAACACGTACTTCGTGCCCGAGAACCTGGCCCGAAGCGTCGATCACGCCGACCGCCTCAAGCCGCTGGTGCCCGAGGGCATGACCATGGCCGAGATGGCCCTGCGGTTCGTCCTGGCCGAGCCGACGGTCAGCACGATCATCCCGGGCATGCGCAAGCTGGCCCACGTCGAGTCGAACCTGGCGGCCAGCGACGCCGGCCCCCTGGACGCGGCCCTGCTGGACGCCCTGTCCGCCCACCGCTGGGACCGCACGCCGACGGAGTGGTCGCAGTAGCCCGACCGGGAGACAGGCAACATGACCTCCACCTCCATCACCACGTTGGCCATTGAGCTTCTGATCATTCTGGCCGCCGGGCTGGTCGCCGGGGCGATCTGCAAACGGATTGGCGTGTCGATGCTGGTCGGTTACCTGGTGATCGGGGCCCTCATCGGGCAGGGCGCGCTTGGATTTCTGACGGGCGAAAGCCACGATCGGGAATACCTGGCCGAGGCCGGCGCGCTGCTGTTGCTCTTCTCGATCGGGCTGGAGTTTTCGCCGAGAGAGCTTGTCCACCTGAGCCGATTCGTCCTGCTGGGCGGCAGCGTGCAGATGCTCCTCGTAGCTGGGCCAACCATGGGAGTGTGCATACTGCTCGGTGTCGAGTCCAAAACGGCCGTGCTGATCGGGGCCGCCGTGGCGCTGAGTTCCACGGTACTGGTTTTCAAGTCGCTCGAAGAATGGGGGCAGGCCAACTCGCGGCACGGGCGGCGGGCGATCGGCGTGCTGTTGTTTCAAGATGTGGCCATCGTACCGTTGATGCTGTTGGTGCCGATGCTCACCGGTTCGTCCGAGACGCCCGGCGCGACGGCCTGGGTGGTCCTGGCCTTGAAATCGGTCGGATTCGTCTCGGCCGTCTTGTTGATCCAAATGGCCATTCAGCGGTGGGGCGTTGGCTTGCTTCGGAGTCTTGGTAGCGTCGAACTGGTCGTCCTAGCGGTACTGGTTGTGTTGGGAGGCACTTGCCTGGCCGCGCAGGCGATCGGCTTGCCCCCGTCGCTCGGCGCGCTGGCGGCGGGCGTCATGCTCAGCGGCAATCGGCTCAGCGGGCAGATCGACGCCCTGATGCTTCCCTTCCGCGAGACATTCGCCGCCGTGTTCTTCGTCGGGCTGGGCTCGTTGATGCGGTTCGATTTGTTGTTGGACGCGCCGGGCGCCGCGCTGGGGGGCTTGATTGGCGTGCTCGCCCTGAAAACGGTCGCCGCGGCCGTCGCCCTGCGGCTGGTCGGACTGCGGTGGAGGGCGGCTTGGGGCATGGGCCTTGGCCTGGCCCAGCTCGGCGAGCTGTCGTTCATCCTCCTGCTGGAAGGTTCGAATTGCCAACCGCCGGTGATTGACGCGGAAACCTATAACTACGTCCTGTTCCTTGCCCTGGGCACGCTCATCCTCACGCCCCAACTGATCAAACTGGGGCTCGGCTGGGCCGCCCGTGCCGACGGCCGCGAGAAGGAAGCCACTCTCGAAAAACGGGGCATTGAGAAGGAGCCCGTCCCTCGGGCCGTTATCGTCGGATCGGGGCCGATCGGCGGTCGAGTGGCCTCGCACCTCGAGACGACCGGCATGGACGTCTGCATGGTCGAGTTGAATCCCGTCAACTTGCACCGGTTCGCCCAACAGGGATTCCGCACGGTGGCGGGCGACGCGACCGAGCCGGAAATCCTCGGCCATGCCGGCATCGAGCAGAGCGCACTAGCCGTGATCACCGTACCGGACGACGATGTGGCGCTCCGGGTCGTTGCCTCGATCCGACGCCTGAACGCCTCGTGCACGATCCTGGTCCGCTGCCGGTTCCAGTCTCGCCTTCCGGCCTTCGAGCGGGCCGGCGCCCACGCCGTCGTGAGCGAAGAAACCGAGGTGGCCGGCTCCCTGCTACGATTGCTTGCCCAACGGCGACCGCAGGATTCTGCATTGCCGGCGAAGTGACGCCATCTGTAGCTGCATTTCATCTTGACGGGTGCCATGCCCACGCTTGCGTGGGCATGTTCTACGCGAAAGACGCTGCATGGCCACGCAAGCGTGGCCATGGCACCCATTACATATCATCCTTAACCGAGAACCGGCATCGTCCCCAGAAAAAATGAAAAGCGGGAAGGACCGAAATCCTTCCCGCTTTCGAGATGTCATTGGAAATTGTCGCGGTGGTTACCAGGGTTTGTCGCCCTTGCGGGTGCCGCAGACGTAGACGTCGATGCCCATGGCTTCGGCCATGGCGGCCCGGGCCAGCAGCGCCTTGTCGGCGTCTTTTGCGCTGTTGGCGTAGCACACTTGGATGTGGTTGGCCTTGTGCCGGGCCATGAACTGATCACGCGAGACGCCGTAGGTCACGGCGTGCATGATGGGCCACGGAGGCGAGGTTTCGTTCCAGCGTCGCTGAGTCTCTTCCTCGGGCAGTTCGACGACGCCGGCGCGACCGAGGTCCATCTTCAGGCGTCCGCCCTGGACGAAGATACGCGACCAGACGATTTCACCCGGTTTCGAGACACCCTTGAGCGTGCCGCCGCCGAAGGGGAAGTACATGGGCGATTGGCGTTCGCTGCTGGCGCCTTTCCAGCCGCCGATGAAGTGGGCGGGCGGGGCCGAACCGCTGATGAGGAAGACCCAGACGTAGTCGTCGACCGTGCCCGACTGATCCCAATCGCCCCAGCGGACGTCGTGCAGCGTGTTCTCGACCGGCTGACCCATGGCCGTGTGGACGCGGTTGATCATCAGGCCGTCGAGGCCGGCGCATTCGTCGACTTCGTTGAAGTGGACGACCGGCTTGCCCTTGAAGAGGACCCGCTTGCCGTCGCGGCTGGTAACCGGGGGCCGGTCGGTGTTGTTGAGCATGCCCTCGACCAGGTCGCTGGCCGGCAGGAGGTCCTTGAGGCCTTGCTGGTACTGGATGCCGATCAGGTCGCAGCCGAAGTCGTCGGCGATCCGCACGGCCGCGATGTACATCTTGCACTGGGTCAAGATCTGTTCGTCGGTCAATTCGGTCTTGCCGTCCTTGCCGGTGACGAAGGTCATGCCGCGATCTTCCATCCACTTGCGGACGGCGAGGGCCTCGTCGTCGGGGACCTGCGTGGTTTCGTAGTACAGGGCCGATTGGCTCAGCCGTTCCTTGAAAACGCCCGTGGCGTGCAGCAGTTCGTCGGGGATGATGGCGTTGTACATGCCCATGCAGCCCTCGTCGAAGATGCCCATGATGGCCTTCTCCTGGGCGAGCTGCTCGGCCAGGGCCTGACCGAGTTTCTTCTCGGCCGAGGGGATTTTGACGCTGGACAAGGGGGCGACGTGCTTGATCGGATGGCTGACCTTCCCCTTTTCGAGCCACCGGTTGAGCTTGCGGCGGAAGCTCTTGTCGGCGAAGTCTTCGCCCCAAAGGGTGGAGAACTTCTTGCCCGCCTTGGTCAGGCCGGCGTTGAGACCCAACATGCCGACCAGGCCCGGCCACTGGCCCGACCAGTTGGCCACGGTGAGGATCGGGCCTTCGTGGCTGAGCAACCCGGAAAGGACGTGGTGCGAGTATTGCCAGACCGCTTCGGCGACGATCAGCTTGGCCTTGGGATCGATTCCAGCGAAAATGTCCATGCCTTCTTTTTGCGAACCGATGAAGCCGTGCTTTTCACCCGCTTTGTAAGGATGCGCGCGGACGAGTTCGTAGCCGGCGTCGGCGATCGCCTCGGCCAGGGAATCTTCCATCGCCTTCTGCGCCGGCCAACATTCTTGGTTGGCCGACAGACGCAGGTCTCCGCTGGCCACGAGGAGGACTTGCTTCTTCTTCATCTTGGGAGGCTTGGTTGGCTTCGGAACTTGGTATGCCGGCATGGTGGTTGACTCCTGCTGGGCAGACGGGAATGAATCGGGAACCTATCGATCCTTGCATCGTGCAGCAACGCGGGACAAACGACGGAAGCCTGGCTTCAAAGCTGTCGACAGCAGGCAGTCGTTCGGCGACAATGCAAGCATCCATAGACGGGAAAGACACGATTGCGGAGGCATCGCGGCGACCCTGGGTCGAGAAGACCGGGATCGGGCGTCAAAACGCCGGCCTCCACACAGCACATCATCCTAGCAGACCCCAGGCGGCTGTCCAGGCCTTGGGGGGAAGGTCCGGCCAGGTCCCAAGGGGTTCAGGGGGGAGGTTGGATGCGGCCAGGACCTCGATAGCCAAAACACGCCGTTTTCGGCCGACACCAGGGCATTTCAGGCGTGCCCGGCAAGAAAACCGGGATCGGAAGAGCAGGTCGCCTCCCGTGGTTCTCAGGC
>JAFGFF010000237.1 GCA_016931075.1 Pirellulales bacterium
ATCGAGCGGGCCATGTCCCACGAGCCGTGGCGGCGCGTGTCGGGCAATTCGGGACTCAACCCGCGGAGCCTGGCCATCCTCCGCGAGCTGTGGCGATGGCGCGACGCCGAGGCCAAACACCACGACAAACCGCCTCGCCGTATCCTCCGCGACGACTTGATGGTCGAGGTCGCCCGGCGGAAGACGGCCGACCCGAAGCGGATCGGTGCGGTCCGTGGCATGGAACGGGGCGACCTGCGCCGCCACTTGCCCAAGCTGGCCGAGTGCGTCCGCCGCGGCATGGAGCTGCCCGACTCGGAGTGCCCCGGCGCTCCGCCCCGCGAGCGAGGCCATCAGCTTTCCGTCCTGGGCCAGTTCCTCTTCGCCGCGTTGGGCAGCGTCTGCCGCCAGTTGGACCTGGCCCCGGGCCTGGTCGGCACGCCCAACGACGTCCGCGCCCTGATCGCCTATCGCAACCGCGAACCCGGCGTCGACATGAGGGAACCGCCTTTGCTGGCTCGCGGATGGCGGGCCGAAGTCGTCGGCCACCTGTTCGACGACCTCCTCTCCGGCAAAACGTCCGTCCGCATCGACGACCCGCTCTCCGATCATCCGCTGGCCTTCGAGTAAAAAAGGTGACAGTCACCAAATATGGGTAGTTTAGGCAGGAAACACTGAACCATCCTTTCTATGTTACCCATATTTGGTGACTGTCACCTTTTTTGGGCTCTAAGGACGGAAGATCGCTTCGATTTGAACCCACTGCCGTGGGCGGAGTTCGAGGTGGAGGCGGTCGTCTTCGACCGGCAGAGGACCGGTTGGCTGGCCGGTCAGGTCGGTCTGTTGGGCGGAGGCCAACGAGCGGTAGCCGCGAAGCGTGAGCGAGGTCGACAGACCTTCTGTTTCCAGAAGACGCACGCGAACGCCGGTTGGGGAAGGGCCGCCAGTTGGTAAAGAGCCATCAGGCCAGATCGGTTCCCAGGCGGTGGCCACCACATTGCGGGCGTCGAGGTGGAAGAACCAGCCTTGGGCGATTGTCGGGGACGGCGTCTGGCGTATCAGGCCGGACGTGGGAGCCAGGAAATCCAACGCGGCGAGGGCCGGATGGAGTAGGTCGATCCCGAGGCCCAGCCGAAAACGCCTCGCCCGTTCGCCGGCGACGATTAAAATCGCGTCGAGCTTCTCCTCACCTGACTGGCGGTAATAGGGCAGCCCTCCGCCCAGAATCGTCGTGGCTGTCCGCTCTGAACGAATGTCGACGTAGTAGGGCGACTCCAGGGCCGTCGCGCCGGTCGGATGTGAAACCAGGTTCACGCTCCGGAACAGTTCGGCGCCCGGGGCGTTCCACGCGATGCGAGCCGTGTAGTAGGACTGCCAAGGACTGCCCTCCGGCAATCGCTCGGGCTGCAGTTCGATATGCCATTCGATCACGCGGCTGCCACGCCGGGCACGGAACGTCTGGGCGAATTGGGCGACGGTCCGGCCTTCTCGGTCGACCAGCCGCCCTCGGCTTTCGATCTGCCCTACGCCCAGGCCGGGGATCGACGACGAGACCTCGTCGGCCGCCATGATCGTGTAGTCTGCCTCGGACGTGCCCGAGGCGCCGGGCGTGCGAGGGGGCGTCCTCAGGGCAAGTTGGGCCCCGAGCCGGTTGCCGTGGCTGCGGAAGTCGTCCAAACGCCGCAGCGCGCCGGTGATCGGGTCCAACTCGATCTCGAAATACTCGTTGCGGAGCTTCGCGCCTTCGACCATCGACGGGGTGACGTCCGGCTTGCGACGCCAGCGGCGGAAAAGGTGCCAGGCACCTTTTGCCGGAACGGCCCTTCGGGTGCTTTGTACAAAAGGTGTCTGGCACCTTTTCCGCAGGCGGGCCGGCTGGCTCGGTTGCTTCGGCGCGGGTTGGGGCACGCCCTCGGGACCGATCCATCGGAATCCCAGCGGCGGAACCTCGGCCATGGACAGGGCGGCCAGATCGGCCGGCGCGGTCGAAGAGTTGATCGGATACGACCGGGCGAAGCTCCAGGGATTCAGCACGAGGCTGCCCGAAGCGGCGGCGTCCGAAGGGCCGGACAACACCTCGACCATCGCGTCGACCGCGTGGTCCAGCCGCCGGGCGAGTCGGTCGTCCAGCTCGCTGTCCGATTGGTCCTCATGGCCGACGGCCGTGTCGATTTTGGCTGCCAAGTCGTCGGGTGTCTCGTTGCTTGGTGGTTCTTCTGATCGAAGCAACGTGGCGAGGGTCGTCAGGGTGTTACATGTGTCCAGCGCTGCCCGGCGGTGGTGGTGACGGACCCAACGCGAGATCGGATCGACCTGTCCGGCCTCGACGGCCTGAGCCAGCGAACGGCCCGGGTAGGCGTCGGCCGTGTGACGCTCGACCTGGCCGACGCTATCCGTCTCGTCGAACGTCTCTTCCAGCCCGACGAACCGGCCCAGGACCGACGCATAGCGGGCGATCCGCTTCAGGTCGTCGTGCCAGCATCGGGCCCCGCCGGGCCAATGGGCGAAGACGGCCGTGGGCGAGTGGTCCAGGTCCATGATCTCGCCCAGTCGCTCGGGCAGGGTCAGAAACGTGTCGTTCCGCGCGGCGTCGCTCGGCGGCCGAGCCAAGGCGTCGATCTTGGTCCCGCCCTGGCCTTCCCACTGGATCCGGCTCTGGTTCTCGGCCGGAAACCGGCTCCCGTCGAGCGCGAAGTGCAGCGCGGCCTTGAATCCGAGCCCTGCCGCCACGTCGGGCAAGCCCGGCCAGAGGGCCGACTGCCGCCGACCGAACACGACCGGCCGGCGTCCCAACAGGTCCTCGTAGACGCGGAGACCCTGACGGAACGTGGCCAAAACGGATTCAAATCCGAGCAACGCAAACGGGCGGTCGTCGTACGACCCACCGATCACCGTGACGCGACCTTCTTTCCATGCCGCCCGAAGCGCAGCGAGCGAGTCGGGCTCCCGTCGGGCCATCTCCTCGAGCGTCGCTCCGGAGATCAGCAGGTTGATCGGCGTCTCTTGTTGTAGCTCGCGGCGAAGCGACTCGCCGAGCGTCGTCGGGGCCACCAGCGTCAGGTCGATCAAGTCGGGCGTGGCGGGATAAAAATACTCCCGGGCTTCGATCAGCAGGTCGAACGCGCTTTGGAGATGCTCCCGGGCCGTGTCCAGATCGCCCTGCATGATCCGCTCGGCCGCGCGGACGGATTCGGTCTCGAACTGGCCCTCGTCCAGGCTGCTCATGTAGCGCAGTTGCCGCGTGACCAGCTCGACTTGCAGTTGGCAGAAGCCCAGGGCCAGCATGTCGGCCGTTAACTCGGGATCCGCGTGGGCCGGATCGACGTGTTCTGGATCGACGTCCACCAGTTCGAGCAAAGCCGCGACCATGGCGTCCCGGTCGGCCAGGCCTCGCACCAGCACTCCGCCGGCGTCCGGGACCGTGTCGCTCCAGCCCTTGGGCAGGGCCGTCTCGCTAATGCCTGGCACGAGGACGATCGCTTCGGAAAGTTCCGCGCCCTCGGGTGGTTGCTCTGCGCCCATCCATCGCGGGGTTCTGCCCGATGAGCAGACCAAAGCCGGGTGAAACGCGGCCGACCAGGTCGAGAGCATCTCGGCCGAGCCCTGCTCGTCCTGCTCGAGTGACAAATCCTCGATGCTGTGGCAGGGCAAGAGGATGATGACGTCGCGGAACTTCATGTGAGATATGCACTTACGTCGCAAGGTCCTGGACCGAGATCTACCCGGGGAAGGGCCATTTCCCAACGCCCACCATACCGTCTGCGAGCCTCGCGGTCGAGCCGGCCGGAGCCCGCCAAACTAGCTCCGTAGGTCAGGCTGTGCCTGACATGAATAGCTGTAGGGAACGCCCTCCGTGGCGTTCCGTTTTTGAGACAATAATCCCCCCTGTGGCAGGAACGCCACGGAGGGCGTTCCCTACAGGGTGTGGATTGCTGCCGGGCACCATGCCTAGACGCTTTTGATTCCGCCCCCCGCCCCTCGTCCACTGGCCCTGCTTCTTTTTTACAAGTCCCATCAACAGAAGGGATTATGTCACGCCTAAACAGGGGCTCCTCCACTGTTGAAAGAGGTCCCCAGGCCTTAACCTTTCCTTGACATCGGGGGGTAAGGTGCGATAGCATAAGAGGATAGAAGAGGCTTGCATTTTCGCGCTGGCTTTTCTTGCGTTCTTGTTGTTGATGGGCCAGAATCGGGCCCGGAGCCTAGGCGCGGCGCCTCGGTGGCGTCGGCGTGTCTCCGGATGTTGCCCGATGTGGAACAGAGAAAGAGGATTGCGTTATGGCCAGTAGTGACGCTGTTTGGGCAATTGACATCGGTCAGTGTTCGCTCAAGGCGTTGCGGTGCCTGCCTGGGGCCCAGCCGGATCAGATCACGGCCGACGCCTTCGACTACATCGCCTATCCGAAGATCCTCAGCCAGCCGGGCGTCGACCCGGCCCCGTTGGTTCACGACGCGCTCGAGCAGTTTCTCTCGCGCAATTCGGTCCGGGGCGATCGGGTGGCCATCGCGGTGCCGGGCCAGAACGGCTTGGCCCGATTCATCAAGCTGCCGCCGGTCGAATCGAAGAAGATTCCCGACATCGTCCGCTACGAAGCGCGGCAGCAGATCCCGTTCGACCTGAACGACGTGGTCTGGGACTACCAGCAGATGGGGGGCGGCGCGGAGGAAGAGGGTTTTGCGCTCGAGACGGAGATCGGCCTGTTCGCGATGAAACGCGAGCAGGTATTCCGGGCGTTGGCGCCGCTTCGCGAGGTGGGCATCGAGGTCGACTTCATCCAGTTGACGCCGCTGGCCCTGTATAACTTCCTGCTGTTCGACCAGTTTTCGAAACTGGGCCCGGCCGAGGACTACGACCCGAGCAACCCGCCGGCGTCGACGATTATCCTATCGCTGGGAACCGACGCGACCGACCTGGTGGTGACCAACGGCTACCGGGTGTGGCAGCGGAGCATTCCGCTGGGTGGGAGCCACTTCACCAAGGCGTTGACGAAGGAGCTGAAGCTGACGTTCGCCAAGGCCGAGCACTTGAAGTGCAACGCGGCGTCGGCCCAGGATCCGAAGGCCCTGTTCCAGGCCATGCGGCCCGTCTTCAGCGACCTGTTGACCCAGATCCAGCGTTCGATCGGCTACTACAACAGCATCGAGCGTCACGCGACGTTCGAGAAAATCGTCGCGTTGGGAAACGCGATGAAGATGCCCGGGCTGCGACGTTATCTGTCCCAGAGCCTGGGCATGGAGGTCAAGCGGGCCGATTCCTACCGGGGATTGACCGGGCCGACCGTGCTGACCGCGCCGGCGTTTCGGGACAACATCCTCAGTTTCGGCGTCTGCTACGGCCTGGCCGTGCAAGGGCTGGGCGTCGGCAAGGCGACGCTGAAGACCAATCTGCTTCCGCCCGAGATCGTCAAGGACCGTCTCATTCGGGCCAAGAAGCCCTGGGCCCTGGCCGCGGCCGCCATGCTACTTTTAGGCTGCACGATTTATTTTGCCAGCGAAAGCGTCTCGATGGGCACGGTCTCGAAGGACCGATTCGGCACGGCGGAAGGACGCGCCGGCAGCGTGTCGCGCGAATCGAGTCGGCTGAAATCGGAAGAGTCGGCGGTCATCAGCGACTTCGACAACACCGACTTGATCGGCCAACACCTGATAGGCAACGTCGACAACCGGGTCGTTTGGCTCGAGTTGCTCCGCGCGATCAACGAATGCCTACCACATGAAGACGCGGCCAAACGTCAGGAAATTCCCTATGGCAAGCGAAGGGAACTGCATTTCGAGTCGATCGAATGCGAGAAGACCGAACAGCTCGAGAACTGGTACGCCGGCGTGAAGCCCTGGGTGCAGCCATCGGACAATGAGAAAAAGGCCGAAGATGCCGCTACTCCGCCGGCTGATGATCCCTACGGCTCGGCGGACGCCGCGCAAGGGCCGACCGGACCAACCGGCCCTGGCTGGATCGTCCGGCTGACCGGCTATCACTACTATAACTACAACTTCCAGGATCCCGAGGCCGGAGCGCCCAAGGGAAAAGGCGATACCCGATTCGTCAACGATATGTTCATCAAGGCCTTGAAGGAAAGCACCGTCTCCCTCCCCAAGGCAACCGAGGAAAAGGACAACGCCAAGGTGGCCGAGGGCCAGGAAAAACCTAAGGAAGTGGTCACGATGGAGGAACTCGGGGTCAAGTACCCCGTGTTGATTCCGATGGGCAACGGGAAGCCATACTGGAAAGCGGTCTCCGTCGAGGGGGATGGCAACGGTCCCGCGATGCCTGGGGGCATGCCGCCGATGATGGGAGGAATGCCCGGGATGCCGGGTGGGGACCAAAACAAGCAGATCCAGCTTCTGCGGTTCGATTTTCAGGTCGAATTCGCTTGGACGCCCACACCGCCGACCAAGCGACTTGATATAAAGACGAAAGCCGAAGAGGCTGCAAAGAACGCCGCGGAAAATAACTATTAGGATTGACCTCCAACACCCCGATCAGATGCCACTAGGCACGAGAGCGGAGAAGACATGGACAAGCTCAAGCCAACCCTCCTGATCCTGAAAAAGCACCATTTCTGGGTGCTCCTCGGTCTGGCGGTGGTCCTCGGGCCGGTGATTTTCGCCACCACGGCCTCTGGGTTGTGGGGCGAATTCCTCAAACGAGAAAAATCGGTCGATCAGTCGTTCAACCAGATGGACGCTTTGAGCCGAGAGCGCGATCATCCGAACGATCCACGGATTGAGAACTGGAAACAACTGCACCGGCATCAGAAGGTGAGCGTCCTCGGCGCCTGGACCCGGTTGTACGAACGCCAACGCGAAAAAAATCCGTGGCCCTCGAACCTTCCGGACGAGTTTCTCCAAGTGGTTCCCGGCTTGCCGGCCGACAAGGACATCCCCAGGACGTATTGTCAGCAATACCACGTCTTCATTCAGAACTTTCTGCCGGAGTTGAAGGACATCATCAAGTGTCGCCACCCGGTCGTGGAAGAAGCGACCGAGGAGGGGAAAGCAGGAGAGGCCGGCCCCGCGGCCGCGCCGCCGGCGGCAGCCCCTCCGGCCGGCATGCCCGGTGGACTGGAAACAGCAGTCAAATGGGTGGGCGTGGTCGACTGGAACCCGGGCGACTGGCAGTTGCTCCAAGAGGGTTTCAACTTCGGGAGCCAACCGAACTCGCAGCAAGTTCGCCTGGCCCAGGAAGATCTTTGGGTTTATACGGCCCTGCTCGAGATCATCGCCAACACAAACGGCCCGGCCAAGGACAAGGCCAGCGCGGCCGTCAAGGAGATCATGGCCCTGGAGATCGGCAAGCGCGCGACCGCGGGAATCCGGGCCAACCGGGGTACGAGTCTCATTCGCTCCGCCGCGAGCGCGGGGCCAACGCCGAGCGGCATGGGCGGGGAATTGGGGATGGGGCCAGGGGGCATGGGAGGCGCGGAACCACCGCCCATGGCTGGGCCAGGTGGCATGGGCACCGGCATGGAGCCGGGCGCGGGGGCGGCCGGCGAAAACCTGCTTCTGGATCGATACTGCAAAGAAAATCTGGAACCCGTGCCGCCGGGCGAGGGTGATCCTTTCGCCGAGTTCAAGATGATGCCCTTCCGGTTGAGCCTAAAAATCGATGGGAAACGAATCCCCGACTTGCTGGTCGAATGCGCCAAATCCCGGATGCCGGCCGAGGTGAAGAAGATCCGCATCGGCATGCCCAGCACGACCGAGACCATGGGACACGGCGGGATGGGACTTCCTGGAGGCGGAATGGGCGGACACTTCAATCCCATGCCCCAACCACACGCAGCGCCACCGGCCATGGGTGGACCGGGCATGGGCGGCCTAGGCATGGGTGGCCCAGGTATGGGGGGCCCAGGCATGGGCGGGCCGGCGTTGACGCCGCCCGACGACGGCGAGACGGTCTATGACGTGCCGATCGATATCGAAGGCATTATCTACATCTACAACCCGCCCGATCTGGCCAAGGTGGGCACGGGCACGGCATCCGAAGAAGGCGCCGGCCAGGCAGCCACGCCGCCCGAGACCCCCGCGCCACCGGTCGGAAACGGCAACCCAGCGCCGGCGCCCGGGGCCGTGCCCCCCGCGCTGCCCGGAACGTAGCCCGAGGAGAAGGCGGCCGTCGACCCTGACGAGCCGCCGGCAGGAACGAGGGAGACCAAGCCATGAAGAAACCAAAGCTTCAATTCGACAAGAAGGCCGTGCTGGACTTTCTGGCCGAACACGGCGAGAAGATCGCCTTCGCGTGTGTTGCATGCTGCTTCTTGTACTTCCTCTACGCGGCGTTCACCCTGAAACGGTACGCCAAGACGCCGAACGACCTGTTGGTCAAAGCAGAGCAGGCGGATCAGAGTATTCGAAATGGTGAGTCTGAAGTCAAACGGAAGTGGAAAGACGTCGAACGGATCATCGAAGGGCTCATCAAAGACCCGGTTACGGTGAAACCGTACACGTTGCAAGTTGCCTGGAATCCAAGGGTTCCCGACCCGGCCAACCGCCGCGATCAGCCGGACGTCTACCCCGTTACCGGGCTCCGCGGCGTCGCCGGTCGGAGCAGCTTCCAGAAGGCTAACCCTGGAGCTGGAGGCGCGGTTGGCCCCGGTGCTATGGGTGGCCCGGGCACGGTCGATACCGGCCGGGTAGGGGCACGCTACGTGCTCGTGACCGGCGCGGTCGACTTTCAGAAGCAGCTCAACGAGTTCGAACGCCGTTTCCAGGACACCGTCAAGCCGCAGAACGTCCAGTTGTACGACCGGCCCACCTATTTCTTCTATTGGGTGCGGCGTGCTGAAGTCACTTCCGGGGCGGACGATCCGACCAAGCTCAAGTGGGAACAACCCTATCGGTCCCTGGAGGCCGAGCAGAGACGTTTCATCTCGGTTGGTAACAATATGAGTCAAGGGGGCGATGTAACGACGGCAAACTACCTTGACCAACGCATCAGTTTCCCTCTTCCCGAACGGGGAGACGGACGCCCGTGGGGCAAGGAAGCCGCTCACGTTCCGGAAGTCCCCTTCGTGGTGTCCCGCCCGGATGCCGCAATGCCCGGCGTGCTTCCCACCGAACCTATCGACCCAACCAAGCCGGACCTTCCCAAGGATCCCAATAAACCCGACATGCCGGACATGCCTGCGGCTCCGGGCATGCCGGGTGGACCGGGCAACTTCGCGGGGCCCGGATTCCCGGGTGGGGAAGGTCCCATGCCGTTGCCCGCGCCAGGCATGCCGCACGGAGGAGCGATGGGATTCAATCCAGGCGAAGGCGGCCCCATGATGCCAGGCATGATGGGCATGGCCGCCGAATCGGCGCCTTACAAGCTCTTCCGGTTCTTCGATTTCAACGTCGAGCCGGGCAAACGCTACCGTTACCAAGTGCGGATCGCGCTGTACAATCCGAACCATAAAGTTCCTCCCCAGTACCTCGTCGACAAGCTCCAAAAGCAAATCAAGGAAGGGAATTGGGAGATGTTCATCCTGTCCGACTGGAGCGAGCCGAGCGACGAGATCGTTGTGCCGCGTGACGACCGTCTCCTGGCCGTTTCCGTTGAGCAGACCAGCCGCAAGGAGTCGGCCAAGGTGATGGCGATCCACTGGAACAAAAAGACCGGTTCGGAGGTCGCCGACGAATTCGAGGTCCAGCCCGGCGCGGTCGTCAACTTCTTCAAACAGGACCTCCCGACCGTAAACACAGCGGCGTTGCCGGTCCCCGGGCCCATGCCTGGAGGAGAATTTGAAGGGCTCGGCGGATTCGGCGGTCCGGCGCCCGGCAAAGCGCCTGGTGTGGCCGCACCTGCGAGGGAGACCATCGACTACATAACCGACATGCTGGTCATGGACGTCCGGGGCGGCGGCGGATTGCCGGGGCGAAACAAGGACTTGAAGCGGCCCAGCGAGATCTTCTTGCTGGACTCTTCCGGCAATTTTCAGGTCCGTAGCAACGTCGAAGACCTCGAAGAATGCCAGCGGCTCCGCGGCGTCCCAATCCCAGGACCGATGATGGGCCCCGGAATGCCTCCAGGGATGCCCGTACCCGGCGGACCTGGCGGTCTTCACATGTAGGTGCCTCGTTGTGCAGCTCGGGCGCCGTACTCGGTGGACCGTTAAGCGGCGAATGAGCATGACTGGTACGGCCACCACCTCTGTAGGGAACGCCCTCCGTGGCGTTCCTTTTTCAACCGGAACGGGGATCAATGCGACACAATGACCAGGAACGCCACAGAGGGCGTTCCCTACAGAGGGATGTTGCTAGGCGTCGTGCTCGGAAGCTCCTGCTACGAGCCCGCTCCAGAATTTCTCTCTTCTTGCCCTTTCTCAGGCCCTGGCCGCTTGTTGAAAGAAATCGGCGAATCGGGCCAAAATTGGCCGGAAGTGCTCTTGACCGGTCTTGGCCGTCCGGGTATTTATCCCGCTCTCTTCTACCCGATTCCTGAAAACTAGTCGAAGAGCCGATCGCGGTTGACGCGCATGGGGCGGTTTCCGCTTCCGCGCGTGAAGGCAACGGTTTCGGCGCGGACGGGCCGCGCCGGGCGCCGCCGGACCGCGCTCGATTTCATGGCGATGCAAGTGCGCGCGACCATCTTCCAAACGCCAAATGCGTTGCGCGAGTCATCCAATGCAGAGGAGAATTGAGTTGAAACCGACCGCACGAATACTCCGGGGCTGCCTGGCCGTCGCTTGCTGCGTCACGGCCTCCTTCGCCTTTGCCCAGCGAGGAACCTCGCTCGGACCAAACGCGTTTCCCGTCCGGCCGAGCGATCCAGTCAATAACACGGCGCCGGACCAACAGCAACAGGCCGCCGATCTCCTCGCCCGCGCGCGTCAGGCCATCGACGAAGGGCATCTCGACGTGGCCGAGCAGTTGGTCACGCGGGCCGAATCGCTCGACGTCCAGTACAACGCCTGGAATCCGCTGGCCGAGACGCCGGCCAAGGTGCGTCGCGAACTGGAACGTCGCCGCGCGGCGGCCGGCGGGACAGCAACGTCTGGCCTGCGGCTTCCCGCGATGCCATTTGCGAATAACGCTCCCGCCATTCCCACGCCGGATCCGTTCAACCGGCAACAGCCCGTCGGCGAAGTTTCCTTGGCCAGTTTCGACGGCCCGCCGGCGACCGAGTCGGCGTCTGCCGGGTTCGCCACGATCCAAGCCGGACCTCGCACCGAGGCCGGCGTGATCTCGGCACCGCCGGTCGATCCGGCCGTCCGGGCACAAAGCGATGGACTGTTGCACCGGTCGCGTCGTGCGTTGGCCGTGGGCGATGTCCGCACGGCTGGGCAGCTTTTAAGTCAAGCGAAGGCGTTCAACGTCGGCTACGGCCCGAACGAGGACTCGCCTCAACGGGTCGAGTCGGCCATCCAGGCCTACAGCGAGTTGATGACACAGCAACAGGATCGCCGGCACACCGAGTCGTTCCGCCGCCAGTTCGCCCGGCTGATGATGCAACAGGCCGAAGCGTTTCTGGCTTGGCAGGATTTCGAAGAGGCCGAGCGGCTGACCTACGTGGCCCGAGATCAACGCGTCAACTACGGCCCCTTGGACGTCAGCCCCGACGTCCTGCTCCAGCGGATCGCCGTTGCCCGGCGTCAGACCAGGCAACCCCAACCGTACGCCGCTCCGTCGGGAGTCATTCAGGCAAGCGCCAACCAGGTGCATCCGGCCACGGGCGCGATGTCGCCCCACGAGCAGGCCCTGCCCGCCGTGTACGATCAAGGTCGAGACGCCACACAGAACATCCTGGCCGGCGTCGGCTCGAACGGCGCGCCAGCGGCGCCTCCGGTCACGCAGCCGCTGCGAGTCGCGCAGCGTCCCCGACTGGCCGCGCCTCCGTCCGGCGGATCGCTCGACCCGACTGAGCAAAGCTCGGCGATGGTCCTTTTCCAGCAGGGCGAAGCGGCCCTGCGAGCGAGAAACGTCAACCAGGCCCTGCAGTTCTACCGCCAGGCCGCGCAGGCGAGCGAGCAGCTCGACGCGGCGACGCTTCAGATCCTCCAGGACCGGCTGCAATTGCTCACCCCGTCGGCTTCCGGCGGCGCGACGCCTCCCTCGTCGTCGATCGGCGCCGAGACGGCCACCCAGCAACAGATTCTCGCCCGACAAATTCTAAGTGATGTGGCTCACCAAGAACGCCGGGCCGCAAAATTGCGCGAATCCGATCCGAAGGCCGCGTTGGCCATTCTCGAACAAACACGAGCGCGTGTCGAGGCCGCCAGCCTCGAACCGACCGCCCGGACGGTCATTCTACGGCGCGTCGATCGTGGGCTGGAGGAAATGCGCCAGTTCATCACCGACAACCGGGCACGCATCGACCTGGCCGAGCGGAACGCGCAAACGCGCGAAGACATCGATCGTCAACGCCAGCACCGGATCGAGGTGCAGGAAAAGATGGCCTTGCTGGCCGACCAGTTCAACCGGTTGATCGACGAGCAGCAGTACGAACAGGCCGAGCTGATCGCCAAGAAGGCGGCCGAACTCGAGCCGGACAACCCGTTCGCCCTGCAGCTCATGCACGTCTCGAAGTTCATCCGCCGCTATCGCGACAACATTCAGACGGCCGACGCCAAAGAACGTGGATTCTACAGAGCAATCGATAACGTGATCAAAGCGAGTGAACCGTTCAACGACATGCAACCGTGGCAATTGCCAGACTTGGATACCTGGAACGATATCAAAACCCGTCGGCAGCGATACTCGGCCGAGAACACTCCCCAGTGGACCGAGCGCGAGTTGGAGATTCAGCAGAAGCTCCGCACGCCCGTCTCGATGCAGTTCGAGAACGCGCCGTTGAGCACGGTGTTGGACTACCTGGCGAAAACGATCCAGGTGAACCTCCATGTCGACCGGAAGGGTCTGGAGGACGAAGGATATCAGGCGGAAACGCCCGTGACGATCAACCTTCGCCAGGAGATCATGGCCAAGAGCGCGTTGCAGTTGATACTCGAACCGTTGCATTTGAGCTACGTGATCGATAATGAAGTGCTCAAGATCACCAGCGAGCGGAAACGCAATCGAAAAGTTAAAACGGTCGTTTACAATGTGGCCGACCTGGTCGTGCCGATTCCGAACTTCAAGCCGAGTTCTCAAGTGGGCCTAGCCGGCGCCTACAGCGACGCGCTTTGGCAAAACGGCATCACGGCCGGCGGAGGCGCCGGCGGATTCGGCTACTCGCCGCTGGAAGTTTTCGCGTCCAACGAAACCGGTGCGAACGCCATGAACCAGGGCAACTACCTTGCCCAGATGTCCGGCGGCATGCCCGGCGCGATGCCCGGCATGGGCGGCCCGGGGAACGTGCCCCTCGGCGCGGGGCCCGGCGGACTGGGCGGTGGCGTGAACGCCGACTTTGGATCGCTTATCACGCTGATTCAAACGATCATCCAGCCCGACTCGTGGAAGGGCTCCGGCAGCGGCGAAGGTGAAATCCACCGGTTCGAGCCGAACCTGTCCTTGGTGATCACACAGACCGAAGAAATTCACGAAGAAATCGTCGACCTCTTTAAGCAGCTTCGGCGGCTTCAAGACCTGCAGATCACCATCGAAGTCCGCTTCATCACGCTCAACGACAACTTCTTCGAGCGGATCGGGATCGACTTCGACTTCGACATCGACGACAACATCCCCTCGGACCATGTCTTCGGCCAGATCATCGGGGATGCGGCCGCTGGAGATGATGACGATGCTGGAGATGACGATGACGACACCGATCAGACTGAGCCGCAACGTGACACGAGAGACTTTGATCGCGGGCGGAGCGTCACAGTCGGCATGTCCGCGCCGGGTGTCTTTTCGGCCGACTTGGATATTCCGTTCACGCAGAACAGCTTCACCTTGGCCACGCCGCAGTTCGGCGGGTTCGACGCGGCCGCCGGTGCCTCGCTCGGGTTCGCCATCCTTAGCGACATCGAAGCCTACTTCTTCATCCAGGCCGCTCACGGCGACCGGCGGACCAACGTGCTCCAGGCCCCGAAGGTCACGCTCTTCAACGGCCAGGTGGCCAGCGTCCGCGACCAGCGTCAACGGCCGTTCGTGATGAGTGTCGTGCCGGTCGTCGGCGATTTCGCGGCCGAACAACAACCGATCATCGTCGTCCTGGCCGAAGGCACCTTCCTGACCGTCCAGGGAGTTGTCTCGCCCGACAAACGGTTTGTCCGGCTCACCGTCATTCCGTACTTCAGCCAGATCGGGAACGTCGAAACGTTCACCTTCACCGGGTCGACGACCACGACGACCGACACCTCGACCGAAGGCATCCAGACGACGCCGAACGACGCCAGCCGTGCGAACAATGTCCGAACGACCACCACCGGCGGCACCACCGTCCAGTTGCCGACCATCTCGGTGGTCAGTGTGAGCACGACCGTGAGCGTGCCCGACGGCGGTACGGTGTTGCTAGGCGGTATAAAACGATTACGGGAAGGCCGAAACGAATTCGGCGTCCCCATGCTCAATAAGATCCCCTACGTCAGCCGGCTCTTCAAGAACGTCGGCATCGGCCGGGACACCGAAAGCCTGATGATGATGGTCACGCCGCGCATCATCATCCAAGAGGAGGAAGAAGAGCGGATTACGGCCGGCACGATTGCCCCGTAACGCGTCCCTCTTTCTTCGACGAAACCCATTCCCCCCGAACTGGCGCCGGCTCTCCTAAAGAGCCGGCGTCGGTTTTTTTCATCTGGGGATTGGGGATTGAACGCGCGTGGCTCCCCTCTCCCTTTGAGAGAGGGGTTGGGGGTGAGGGCGGTTGGCGCTTGGGAACGGGCTGGTATTCGGTAACTCGGCCACGACGAAGCGTGGCCCTCCAAGGGGAAGGTTGAGCTTTCAAAAAATGCACGATCCACTCCTTGGCTCATCTGCTTGACTCACGTCGGCCCCCCGGATAGGCTGGTGGTGTGGCCGTGGACCAGCTTGGGAGCAATAGCCGGGCGTGGCCACTCCCTCCAAATGATCTTTCCAGCCCGTGCCCCCTCCTTCTTGACGCAAAGGAGCCTGCCGTGAGTTGTACGCCAATTTTCTTTGGAGCATGTTCGTATCGAGACCGCCGATCGCCATTTCTGGCGTTGATCCTGTTGCTGGTCGTGGCACTGTTCGTTCCGTCGACGGTGTCGGCTCGGTCCCAAGCGACCCCATCGGATCTGGAAGAGAACTTCCGCTCGCCGCCCGACGCGGCGCGGCCTTGGGTCTATTGGTTCTGGATGAACGGCAACCTGACTAAGGAGGGCATCACGGCCGACCTCGAAGCCATGAAGCGGGTCGGCATCGGGGGCACGCTCATCATGAGCGTCAGCACGGGCATCCTGCCGGGCAAGGTCGACTTCATGTCGCCCAAGTGGCGCGAGCTGTTTACGCACGCGGTCCGCGAGGCCGATCGGTTGGGCCTGAAGATCATCATGAACAACGACGACGGCTGGACCGGCAGCGGCGGTCCGTGGAACCCGGTCGAGAACTCGATGCAAATGCTCACGTCGCGCGAGACGCGAGTCAAAGGGCCCGCCAAGCTCGACCAGGTCTTGCCCCGGCCGTATGCCAAGATGGACTACTACCGCGACATCGCCCTGCTGGCCATGCCCTTGCAGGCAGGCGACGGGCCTGACTTCCGTGCCCTGGGGCCCAAGGTCACCTCGAGCGATCCCCATTGCAAGACGGCCCCGCTGATTGACAACGACACGGCGACCGACGGCCGGCTGCCAGCTTCCACGCCGGACAAGCCGCAGTGGATCCAACTCGCTTTCGACAAGCCGTTCACGGCCGAGTCGCTGGTGGTCTGGTGCGCGCTCGGGCCGAAGCGACATGAGGCGGAATTGCAGGTCTCGGACGACGGCAAGAAGTTTCGCAAGGTCGCGCGGCTGCGTATTTTCCAGCGGACCTACATGCCCGACCCGGCAGTCTTCAACTTCAAGCCGGTCAACGCTCGGTTCTTCCGCATTGCCTTCCTTTCGTCAAACGACCGATGGGGAGGCCCAAGGATCGCCGAGATCGAGCTGTTCGGGGACCGTCGGGTTGAGAACTGGCCCGCCCAAACGGCCGCCTATCGGGCCGATCGGATCGAACCGTTCATCTACGACCAGGCGGACACCAAGCCCCAGCCGATGACCCATAAAGCGCCGCTGTGGGATGGGTCGCGTGAGATCATCGACTTGACCAGCAAGCTTGACGCCGACGGACGGCTGAAGTGGGACGTGCCCAAGGGCGAGTGGATCTTGCTGCGGCTGGGCCACACGACCAACGGCAAGCAAAACCACCCCTGTTCGCCGCAAGGCGTCGGGCTGGAATGCGACAAGTTGAGCAAGGAGGCGATGGCGACCCATTTTGAGGGGCTGCTGGCCAAGCTGATCGCCGACATCGGCCCCCTGGCCGGCAAGACGCTCATTGCCACGCACATCGACAGTTGGGAAGTCGGCAGCCAGAACTGGACGCCCAAGCTCCGCGAGGAGTTCAAGGCCCGGCGCGGCTACGATCCTTCTCCCTACCTCCCGACGCTGGCCGGCCATCTCGTCGGCAATCGTGAGATCTCGGACCGGTTCCTTTGGGACTATCGCAAGACACTCTCCGAGATGATGGCCGACAACTATTTCGGCCACCTTCGCACCTTGGCGAAGAAGCACGGCATGGGCCTTTCGGTCGAAGCCTACGGCGCCGGCAACTTCACCAACCTTCAATGCGCCGCCCGGTCCGACATCCCGATGGCCGAGTTCTGGGTGGACTGGCCCGAGTGGCGCAAGTGGGCCAAGGAACCGGCCTCGGCCGGGCACACGGCCGGTCACCAGGTCATCGCGGCCGAGTCGTTCACCGCCACCCAGGGCTGCGGCAAGTGGCGAAACCACCCCTACAAGCTCAAGGCCCTGGGCGACCTGATGTACACCCTGGGCATCAACCGGTTCGTGTTCCACCGCTACGCGATGCAGCCGTGGATGGACCGTCTGCCGGGCATGACATTCGGCGGATGGGGAACGAACATCGAACGGACGTGTACCTGGTTCGAGCCGGGCAGGGCCTGGTTCCGCTACCTGGCCCGGTGTCAGTATCTGCTTCAAAAAGGCAACTTCGTCGCCGACCTGTGCTACTTCGTCGGCCAGAGCGCGCCGAACCGGCTTGAACCTCGCGAGAAACTCCGCCCAGCGCTGCCCGCCGGCTACGACTACGATGGTTGCCACGACGAAATTATTTTCGAGCGGATGTCGGTCAAGGACGGCCGGATTGTTTTGCCCGACGGGATAAGCTACCGCGTGCTCGTCCTGCCGCCCAGCCGGTTCATGACGCCCGAGCTACTCCGCAAGATCGGCGAGTTGGTCCGTGCCGGGGCGCAAGTCGTCGGTCCCAAGCCCGACCGATCGCCCAGTCTGGTCAACTATCCCGAGTGCGACGCCGAGGTCCGCCGCCTGGCCGACGAACTCTGGGGCGACACGTCCACGCCCGGTGAAAAGGCCACCGGCAAGGGCAAAGTGTACTGGGGCAAGTCGCTCGAGGACGTCCTGGCCGAGTTGGACGTCCCGCCCGACGTCGAGTTCTCCAGCCACCCGTGCCCTTGGATCCACCGGCGGATTTTTGAAGGTGGCACTGGCGTCTCGCCAGTGTCGAATGCACCCAGCACTGGCAAGATGCCAGTGCCACCCGAGGCAGACGTCTATTTTGTATCGAACCAGGCCGACGCGCCGCGCGACGTCGAGGCCGTGTTCCGTGTCGGCGGCAAGCTGCCCGAGCTGTGGCACGCCGATACGGGCGAAACCGAACCGGCCGGATTGTGGCGCGCGACGGACGACGGCCGCACGGCGGTCCAATTCCGCCTCGAACCTCGCGGATCGGTGTTTGTCGTCTTCCGCAATCCAGCCGGGCAGGTCGACCCGGTGGTGAGCATCACGCTCGACGGCCAACCGTTGGTCGGCGGTCCGGTCTCGACGCCTCGGATCGCGATCCACAAGGCCGTCTACGGCGTACCAGGCGACGCAAAGCGAACGATCGACGTGACGAAGAAGGTCACGTCGCTGGTGGCCGCCGGACAACACCGTGTCCACGTCTGGAGCACCCTGGGAGGCGATCCGGCCTACGGGACCGTAAAGACCCTGACGGTCGACTACAGCCTTGGCAATGAGAAGCGCACCGCCAGCGCGGTCGACGGCCAGATGCTTGATCTGCACGTCGGCGCCGCCTCGCCCCGCCCCGCCGCCCAGATCAAGAGCCCCGGTGGCGTCCTGAGTCTCGTCGCCTCCAAGCCCGGGGTCTACACCCTGAAAACGGCTTCGGGCAAGACAATCAAGCGTAGTGTGGCCGACGTTCCGAAGCCGATCACGCTCGCCGGGCCGTGGGAGCTGGACTTCCCGAAAGGTTGGGACACGCCCGAGTCGATCACGCTCGACCGGCTGATCTCCTGGCCCCAGCACGACAACGAAGGCGTAAAGCACTTCTCCGGCACGGCGACCTATCGCAAGAAGTTCAACCTTCCGGCCGAGCGGTTGGCGAAAGGGGAGCAATTGTTCCTCGACCTGGGCCGGGTGGCCGTCATGGCCGAGGTGAAGCTCAACGGGAAGGACCTGGGCATCCTTTGGAAACCGCCCTTCCGGGTCGACGTGACCGACGTCGTCAAGCCGGGCACGAACGAACTGGAGATCCGCGTGACGAACCTCTGGCCCAACCGACTCATCGGCGACGAACGCAAGAAGCCGTATCTCAAGTGGAATTCAAATGGTGGGCCGGCCGAATGGCCCGACTGGGTCGCCGACGGATCGGCCGTTCCCAAGACGGGCCGCCTGACGTTCACCACCTGGCACCAGTACGACAAGGACCACCCGCTGCTGGAGTCCGGCCTGCTCGGTCCGGTGCAACTCGATACGTTGAAGGTCGTCCCGATTATGCCGGAGAATGAATGACCTTTGTAAAAGTAGTGAGATCCTCCCCATGGAGGGCCACGCTCCGTCGTGGCCAGGTGTACCGAAATAAGCGGCCACCGTCTTGTTGGAGAACGAGGCCGGGCGTCGTTCGGTCAGGATGAGCGTTGTTCGTCGCCCCAACGGGGCCTGGTTCCCCCAGCCCAGGGCAACGCCCTGGGAATTCGGGCCTGCAACGCGCATTTTTTTTCGGGCCAACGGCCCAACGGTTCAAAAGACGAAACGGTTGGCCCGTTGGGCCGAGACACCCGATGCCGTGCTTAACCGGTCCCCAGGGCGATGCCCTGGGCTGGGAGAACGGCTGGGCCTTCGGCCCGTGAGTTGAAAAGCCACGCTCAACGCGGATCAACGAAACCAACTCATGCAAAGGGTTAACGGCGTAGGGTAGCAACGGCATTTTGCCAGTGCTTTTTATCCTGAAAACTCCCTTGGAACTCAGCACTGGCAAAATGCCGGCACCACCCCAAGAAGCCATAATAGCAATTTCAAAAACACGTTCTCAAGCACAACCTGCCCTCACCCCCAGCCCCTCTCCCAAAGGGAGAGGGGAGTTATTCTTTGTCAACTTCCTTAGGAACTCGCCATGACCTACCGAAGCATTGATTTCCTAACCTCGACACTAGCAGCAATCCTTTTTTTCGGCTGTTGGTTTGGCAATCTGGCCAACGCGGCGGAGAAATCGACGGCGACGAAGAAGCCGAACATCCTGTTTCTGTTCACCGACGACCAGCGGGCCGACACGATCCACGCCTTGGGCAACGAGACGATCATCACACCCAACCTGGACCGCCTGGCCGGCGAGGGTTTTGTTTTCAACAACGCCCACATCATGGGCTCGAACTGCCCGGCCGTGTGCCTGCCCAGCCGGAACATGCTGATGAGCGGTCGGGTCTACTTCCATTTCCAGAAGTTCAAGATGCCCGACAAGAGGACGAAGCTTCCGTATGCCTCGCCCGACGAACCGAACGTTCCCACCTCGATGAAGGCGGCCGGCTACGAGACCTATCACCACGGCAAGAAGGGCAACACGGCCCGGCGAATCCACCCGCTGTTCGACCACACCAAGTACGTGACGCACCATTCCGTGTTGAAAAACGGTCAGCCCGGCATGGTCGTGGTTGACGACGCGATTGCCTTTTTGAAGAACCGGAAGGCGGACAAGCCGTTCTTCATGTACCTGGCGTTCTCCGAACCGCACGACCCGCGAATCTCGGCCAAGGAGTACCGCGACCTCTACGACCGCGACAAGATCCCGCTGCCGAAAAACTACTTGCCCATCCACCCGTTCGACAACGGCGAGATGACCATCCGCGACGAGCAGCTCGAACGGTGGCCCCGCACCGAAGCGGCCATCCGGCGGCATCTGCACGATTACTACGCCATGATCACCGGCCTGGACCGCCACCTCGGCCGGCTGCTGCAATATCTCCGAGACTCGGGCCAGTATGACAATACGATCATCGTCTTCTCGTCCGACAACGGCCTGGCACTCGGCAGCCACGGCCTGATGGGCAAACAGTCCCTCTACGAGCACTCGGTCAGGGTTCCCCTTATCCTCGTCGGGCCGGGCATCCCCAAGGGTCACAGTGACGCGCTCGTCTATCTGCTGGACCTCTTCCCGACCTTCTGCGAGATGACCGGCGCACCCGTGCCCGAGGGCCTGGACGGAACGAGCCTCCGACCGATCCTCGCGGGCAAATCAGAAAAGGTCCGCGACTCGGCCTTCTTCGGCTACCGCGACGTTCAACGGGCCGTCCGCGACGATCGATGGAAACTGATCCATTACCCTAAGATCGACCGGACCCAACTCTTCGACCTGGCCGCCGACCCGGACGAGACCCACGACCTCTCCTCCGACCCGGCCCAGATCGAGCGGATGGCGTCCCTGTTCGAGTTGATGCGCCAGTGGCAGGCCCGACTGGGCGACAAGCTCCCCCTGAGCATCCCCAAACCGTCCGACGGCGCCTGGATGCCCCCAGACCAACGTGCCCGAACGAAGCGGTAGCGGCCTTTTGGCGGCATGACACTCAGGCGAAGTACGTCGGCGAATCGACCCGTGTGCCCGGCGGCGTCTTCGCCGCCAACTCCTCGACGTCCTGGGCGTGGAGAGGGCTGATTTCGACCGTGACGGCGTCGTCGATCTCGGCCCCGGCCTGACGCAACCAGTCGCGGTGCAGGGCCGCCATTTGCGCCCGGGCGAGTTCCGGCGTGTCTGATTGCGCGCCGGTGGCGTTCTTTACCGGGGCAAACGCCTGGGCGCGATCCACTTCCACGATGACGGCCTCGAGCGCCTCGGGCATCAAGTCGAACACGAACCGTTCGAATTTGACGGCGTTCGGTTCGGATGGCTCGATCCGTCGGCCGGACGCATCGAGATACGGTACCTTCTTCCGCGCGATGTGAAACGGCAGGCCCTCGGCTGTGTGTGAAAGCCGCTGCAACAGGTCTGTGTCGATGACGTGTACGGCGATGCTGCCCGCCCAAATCGCCAGCGAACCGTCGGCGTTGCGCCGCATGGCGGCCTCGTCGGGCAGATCACTGTATTCGATCATGGTCAAACGCCCGTCGACTTGCACCACGTTGCCCACGCGCTCCAGCGGGTCGTGTTTGGCGATCACCTGGGTGGAGAACTCCGATCCGGCCAGGAGGTGATAGCCGAGGAACTCCTGCCCACAGATATCGACCAGCGGATTGTCGACCTGGAAGTAGAAGAGCTGGCGGATGTCGCGGTGCTGCATGTCGTCCAGTACGCCGTTATTGACAATCGCGGCCAATACGCCGCCGTGGCCGTCGGGACTGAGGGCGATCTGGCCGGGCGTCTCCAACAGCACGCGTCCGGTCCGTTCGTCGACCGCCGGCATGGTCCCCTGGCAGAAGATGACCAGGTCCTCTTCCGGCAATCCAAACCGATCGTGTTCGGCGAAGAAAGCGACGGTCTCTTCGTGCGTCGCGGGGCTCGTCATCAGGTACAGTGGAATCCGCACGCCGTATCGCCGGCTCGCGGCCAGGATCTTTTCGACGTGAATCTGGAACAGCGTTTTGTCCGAAAGCGGCCCGATGGGGAACATGCCCTTGGGATGATCGAATCCCAACCGGGTTCCCTGTCCGCCGGCGACCAGAATGGCGCCGACCTGGCCGGCGGCGAGCGCTTGCCGCGCGCGCCGCCGTGCCTGTCGCGGCGTGTAGCGGTTGTGGTTCGTGTCCAGGCGGAAAGCGGGCGGAGCTTCGGCCCGGGCCGCCAGTTGGCCCATGTCGGTCCGCTGGTCGCGGCTCTCGTGCAGCCGGCGGATCAAGTCGAAGTCGATGTCCTCGATTTGCCGGGCGAGCGATTCACGCTGTGTCGCGTCGAGGTCCTCCCAAAATGCCAGAAGGTGTTCCTGGCCGTGCGGGCGGAGGAGGTCGAGAAGTTGATTCTTCATGTTGCGGCGGCTGGGAGATCGTTTTTCGACACCGCACGGGCACGCAAGGCTGACTTCCGACATGGTCTGACTCTCCAGGGTTGTCCGAAACGACGTATAGCGATCAGGACGGCGACGTGAGGATCACCGTCGTTCGGGGATTGACAACGTAATTGTCGGCCGGATCGAGAGAAACCGCTTTCTCCCCTTCGACGATGTCTTCCGGACTGGCCAACGACGTGTCGACGAGCCGTCGCCACCGATCCTCCCAATCGCGGCTCGGCAGGGCGAAACGCTGCGGTTCCCAATGCGCGTTCAGCATGACGTAGACGTCGGGATGCTCGTGCCAGCCGTGCAACTGGAAGGCGAGCGCGCGGCTCTCCCCGGTCCAGTCGGGATCGCCCAACTGGGTTCCGTGCCAGTTCGTCCGATTCACGAACTCCTCGCGGCTGATCGCAAAATGCTTCATTCGCAGGGCGATCATCATTCGCGCGAATCGCAAGAGATCGGCATTTTCCTTGGCGAGCCGCCAATCGATCCACGTCGTGGGATTGTCCTGGCAGTAAGCGTTGTTGTTGCCGTTCTGCGTGCGCGCGAACTCGTCGCCGTGCAAAATGAAGGGGACTCCCTGCGACACCATCAAGATGGCGAAATAATTCTTCATCTGCCGGCGGCGCAAGTCGAGAATCTCCGGGTCGTCCGTGGGGCCTTCGATCCCGCAGTTCCAGCTCACGTTGTATGAGCAACCGTCCTGATCGTCCTCGCCGTTTTCCCAGTTGTGCTTGTCGTTGTAGCTCACCAGGTCGTTCAGGGTGAAGCCGTCGTGGCAGGTAATGAAGTTGATCGAGTGGTAAGGATGGCGCGAGGCGTCGCCGTAGATGTCCAGGCTGCCGCAGATGCGCTTGGCCAGGGGGGCGATGGCGTGAGGGTCGCTGCGGACGAAGTGACGGACGTCGTCGCGGAACATGCCGTTGAGTTCCGCCCAACGGCCCCAGGCGGGGAACTTGCCGAGCTGGTGCAGGCCCGCCGCGTCCCAGGCTTCAGCGATCAGCTTGGTTCCGGCGAGCACCGGGTGCTCGGCGATGTGCCGGATCAGCGGCGGATCCTCGAGCACCCTGCCGTCGGTTCCGCGGCCGAGGATGGAAGCGAGATCGAACCGGAATCCGTCCACATGGTATTCCGCGACGAAGTTGCTCAAGCAGTCGATAATCAGATCGCGGACCACGGGATGATTGCAGTTGAGTGTGTTGCCACAGCCCGAGAAGTTGTGGTAGCGTCCCTGCTTGTCTAGCATGTAGTAAATGGAATTGTCCAGCCCGCGAAAGCTGACGGTCGATCCGTCCGCGTTGCCCTCGGAAGTGTGGTTGTAGACCACGTCGAGGATCACTTCGATGCCCACCTGGTGAAACAATTTCACCATTTGCTTGAACTCGCGGACCTGCTCGCCCGGATCCGAGGCATAAGATGCCTTCGGAGCGAAGAACGAAATGGGCGAGTAGCCCCAGAAGTTCTTGAGCGGCTCGCCGGTCACCGGGTTCTTGCGATACTGGTCGAGTTCGTCGAATTCCGCCACGGGCATGAGCTGGACGGCGGTAATCCCCAGCGATTTCAGATGCGGGATCTTTTCGCAGAGGCCGAGGAACGTGCCCGGCCGGGTCGCACCGGAGCTGGGATCGCAGGTATACCCTCGCACGTGCAGTTCGTAGATCACCGTGCGGTTCATGGGCGTGTTCAAGGGCACGTCGCCTTCCCAATCGAACTCGCCGGAGACAATGCGGCAGCGGCGCGTGCAATAGCCGTTGGACAACTCGTGCGAGACGTCCGGCGATCCCCAGGTCTGCCCGCCGCTAAGGGCCTTGGCGTAGGGATCCAGTAGAATCGCCTTGGGATCGAAACGATGGCCCTTTGGCGGATCGGACGGTCCGAAGACGCGATACGCATAGAGGACGTCGTGCGGCAGGTCGGCGACGAAAATGTGCCACACGTCGCCGGTCTTGTTCGCCGAAGGATCCAGGGGAAGCTCTGCGATCGGGTCGTTCTTCCCTTCTTGATAGAACAGAAGATGCACCCGTTGGGCATTCCGGGAGAAGAGGGCGAAATTCACGCCGCTCGGCTCCACCGTCGCGCCGAACGGGCGGCAATGCCCTCGTGCCACGGTGAAAACCGGCGAGGCGCCTAAGCGGTCCGCGATCGTTGCCATGATTGGCGTGGTGCTCTTCGGTTTGAACACGGCGACATCCTGTAACCTATTGACCGAATGATCCCGAGCCGACCAGGGGAAGGCCGGCGTTCAGGGCGTATGCTGCTAACCCTGAGGATTACCAACCATGCCGCCTTGGACACAATCGCAGGCGAGAATGTCCGAGCCTCGGCGGCAGATTTCCTGGCCGTAGTCGGTCCATATTCCTTGCCCCCAATAGCGGAAGCAGCTCGTTTCGGCCGACAGCAGGTGGAACAGGGCGTTGCGATAGGCGTGGCTGTTCTTGTCGACCGACCCGTCGTCCAGGACTTGATGGAAATGGGCGCTGAGCTTGTTCATCGGCGTCAGGACGTTTTCGTAGTTTTGGACCCAACTGATGTTGTTCGTCCACGAGCCGCCTTCCATCGAAAAATCGGGTTGTTCTTTTTTGATCCGCTCGATGGCCTCGTCGGCCGCCCCGGGACGCCATTGTTTGATTTCGGCGAAGACCCGGCTCTGGTGGATGGGGCGGATGGGTGTCATCTTGTCCTGCGTGACGCCGGCCTGCTCGAGCATCTCCAGGTATTCGGTGACGTTCACGTTGACGACGCCTTCGGTGCCGAACTGTTCGACCGCCTGGCGATAGCCTGGCGGGAACTCGTTCATCATCACGCCGCCGTTCTCGCCGTCGCCGATTTGGGTGACGATCGGCGGAACGGAAATGCCGCCGATATCCATGCGGTGCAGCGTCTTGGCTTCGTAGTAGGGCTGCATTTGCGCGACGAGCTTCGTGTCGGACCCTTGAGTCTTGATGACGGCGATGATCGACGCCTCTTCGCCTTTAGAGTTTTTCGCCACGAGGCGATACGGCAGGTGCTTGTATTGGAACTCATGCCCTTCGACGGGCTCGACCGTGTGCTCCTGGACGAGCAGCCAGCGGTAGCCGCATTCCACGAGAGCCTTGACGTACTCATAGGCCATGTCCGGATGATTGGGCAGGTGCATTTCGGACGGTGAAAAACCGCGCACGCGACCCAGCGCCTCCCAACCGAACACGGCCGCGAAATGTTGCTGCCAGGCGCGTATGTGGAGCTTGTAGTCCGGGGCCGGCGTGGAGGACGCCACCGCGTGACCCCACATCGTGCCGAGCCATTCGACGTATTTGCGGAGGTTCCCGTCGCGGGTGATGCCTTGCAGCCGATCGAGGACGTCGCCGCGTCCCATCTTCCTCAACCCGTAAAAGAGCTGACCGGAATAGTCCAGCATGACGCGCGGATTGCGGCCGTTGTGGACCAATTCGGTGATGATGTCGCCCATTCGGGCGTAGCACTCGGCGAAGACCGGAGCATTATGGCTGTCGCCGCAGTCGGGATTGCGCATCATCCAGTCGAGATTGCTGATCATCTCCGCCGTTCGCAGATCGTCGCCGCCGGCCGGAATCAGTGGCTGGTGCATGTGCAGCGCGATTGAAAACACCGCATCAAGTCGATCCAGAAGCAGATTGGTCTCGTTGAGGTAGACCGGGCCTTGCTGGCTGGTGATTTCCTCGACTTGCTCCTCGGCGCCGCTAATATTCGGCAAGCCGTCGACGATGTCCGGAATGGGTTCCCAGTTCATGAGGGCGTCCTTCTCCACGGGGAATGTGTTATGGCAAGGTGTTAATTGGCGGTGGCAAACAGGTTGTAGTCCAGTTTCGGGAAAACTGCGTCCATGTACTCGATCGCATCGAGCCGCTTCGTGTCGATTTGTTGACTCGAAAGGCCGTCGAGCAGGTCGTGGAAACGGTTAAGGTGGTCGCCGATGCGGCGATGCGCGTACTGGTGGTTGTCGCCGTTGGTGATCATGAACGGCCAATCCGAGCTTTGGGCGAGCATGAGTTCCCGGCCCGCCTGCCGCAACACGCGGTCCTTCAAGCTTCCGTCGGGCAGCGCCGTTGCATTATCCACCGTCTGCGTCATCCGCGCGGCGGCTTCGTGCAGCAATCGCCATATTCCCTCGTTCGAGGAATTGACCCAATGCTCGTGATAGCCTTTGCGTCCCCAACTGCTCGCGGCGGGCATCGACTTGTGCTGGATCGGGTGCGTCGCCAGGTATTCGCCCGGCGTGGTCATCCCCAACTCGCCGCCGAAGGACAGCTCTCGCAGAACGTGATAGAGCCATTGCGGCCCTTCGAACCACCAGTGGCCGAACAGTTCCGCGTCGTAGGGCGACACGATCACACAGGGCATGGGCATGTGCGCGCCGCACCGCATCGCCTGATCGCGGCAGCGGCCCACGAAATCCCGCGCGTGGCGATAGGCGGCGTCGGCGGCCCAATCGGGATTGTAGAGGTGTTTGTCTTCCGTCTTCCCGGTGATCCGGTGGTACTTGATTCCGGTCGGGGCCCGCACTCCTTGGGCGTATCGGAACGGATCCAGCGTGGTATCGTCCAACTCGAACCCGATGTCGCGGTAGTACTCCCGATAGACCGGATCGGCCGGATAGCCCACGAAACGGCTCCAGACGAGCCTTGACGTCGTCGGATGGCGTCCGAACGCCGCGACGCCCGAGGGCGTGTACAACGGGGCGTTGACGCCGAACAGCGGCCTCGGGTCGGCGTGCTCGATGCCGTGGCTGTCGACTACGCAGTAACGGACTCCCGCTTCGGCGAGGACGCTGTCCAGGCCGGGATAGAACGCGCATTCGGGAACCCACATTCCCTTCGGGTCGGAGCCGAAGATCCGCTGATGCTCTTGCACGCCCGTGAACACCTGCGCGCGGACAGAGTTCGGCACGGAACTCAGAAGCGGCAGGAATCCGTGGGTGCCCGCGCAGGTGATCAGCTCCAAGTTGCCCGATTCGGCGAATTCCTTGAAGGCAGTGACCAACCGTGTTCCGCACCGGTCGAAATACGTGTCGCGCGCTTCCTCGAACAGTCTTTTGTACATCTGTGCCAGGAAGTTGATGTCATGCCAGTCCCGGGTTCGTTCGCATTCTTGCTCGGCCAGCCGAACCATCATATTCAGGTGGTCTCCGCACCGTTGGCGAAGCAGCGGATCCTCGAGCATGTTCGCCAGCGTCGGTGAAATCGAAAGCGTCATCTTGAATGGAACGCTCTCGTCCCGCAATCGATCGAAAAACTTGATCAGCGGAATATACGTCTCGGTGACCGCTTCGAAGAGCCATCGTTCTTCCAGGAAGCGATCGTATTCCGGGTGCCGGACATAGGGCAAATGGGCGTGCAGGATCAGGAGTAGGTAGCCTTTTGGCATGTTCGCGTATCCTCGGACGAATCGATCGGTCTCGCTGGTGGTCGATATTCGGTTGTGTTGGCCGGATTACACTGTCGCGGACTCGGGTCGCCGTTCCTGCGTCACGGCCGTTTCCATCACTTCCACGAAACGCGCGACGACCTTCTTGACGTTGTAGCGTTCCTTGAGCGTGGCGCGGCCTTCGCTGGCGATGGCTTGCGCGAACTCGGGGTTCCTCAGAATGCGGTCGACTCCCGCGGCGATGCTCGCTTCGTCGGCGTTGACCACTGCCGCGTTCCTATCGGGGATGGCCAGCGCCGCGGCGGCTTCCGGCGTGGTGAGGACGGGTCGGTTGGCGGCCCAAGCGGCCTCGAGGGGCCACCAGGGAGTCGCCGTCCGACTCGGCACGACGATCACGTCCGAGGCGTAAACCAGTTCTCGCAGCGCCTGACCGTCGAGGTGGCCGACCAGCCGCACGGCGTAGTCCAGGAGCATGTAACGCGAATTGATGCGAAGCGGCCACAGCAACTCGCCGTCGCCGACGAAAATGAATCGAGCCTGACCGTGGTTTCGCAGAATCTCCGGCACGGCCTTCATCAGCAGGTCGGGCCCGTACGATTCGTTTAGATCGCCGACAAACAGGATGGTCGGATCCGTTGGCCCCACGTCGTAACGGCCCTTCACCTCGCCGCGATCGAGGTCGAATTGAAAGTCGCGTATGAGGGTCATCGGGTTCATCGTCTCGATGCGTCCGGTGCATTCCGGCACGCAGCGTCGGGCCGTCTCGGCCGTGCCGTCGTTGTGGCACAGGATCAACTTCGCCTCGCGGAGACCGGCCAGTTCGGTTTCCTCGATGTATTGGCTGATTCCCTCCATGAGATTGTTGCGCTGTCGTTCGAGCGAGTGGAGCGAAAGGACGTAACTTTCGTTCCGGATGGCCCGGAGTAGCGAAACGGCGGGAATGGCGGTCCACTCGAAACCCATCAGTGTGACTTGCGATCCCGCGTGGAACTCCCGGAGGAACGCATTGCTTGCCCGACGCATGAATTCCTGGACTTGGGAAAAGAGCGAGTCTTCCGACGCGCCGCCCAGTTGGTGTATATAAATACCTGGCGCGGAAAGATCGAACGCTTTACGCGAGAATATATGGACCGGAGTCTCCAGCTTGGCGATCGCTTTGGCCAGCGTTGCGACGCTTTCGCCCACGGCGGAGTCCGGATCCTCAAAGCAGAAAAACGCGTGGCTATGGCGGCGCGAGCGAGGCGACGTCTCGTCCTGGGTATCGCCGTCGTTGGCATGCCGTTCGTGAATCCAGCGGGCCGTATTTCTGGCGGAAGGTTTCACGGGTATAATTTCTTCCGTATCATACTCGAATGACATGATGTCTCCTTTCCACGATTGTCTTAAACGAGTGTATGCTGATTGTGGGAGTTGAGGACGGGTGTTTTGTCTCGGGATGGCATGGTGGACAACCCTGGACACGAGGAGGCGCACAGTTCCAAATATCGCCGGGCGACTTCGTTCCAACTGACGGTGTGGTTCTCGTCTCGTCTGCCGTTTTCGCCCATCCGGCGCGCGTGCGCCGGATCGCTCAATATCCGGTCCAGCGCCCATACCATGGAACCGGGATTGTCGTAGGTGATAACGCCGGTCTCTTCATGGCGAACCATGTGGGCGGGACCGCCATGGGTCGTGATGACCGGTCGGCCCGCAAGCCGGGCCAGATCGATGACGGCGTCGTCGAACGGTATTCGATAGCGAGAAGGCAGCGCAAGCGCTTCCGAAGCTCGCAGTAAGCGGCAGATCTGGTGGCGATCGACGTGACCCAGAAAACGAACCGCGTGCTCGATCCCAAGCTGCGCGGCGCGCTGCTGGAGCCCGCCGAGACATTCTCCCGCGCCCGCGAAGGCCACTCGCAGATTCGGCACACGGTTCAGAATGGTGGGAACGGCTTCGATCAACAGGTCGGGACCGGCCGCATGTTCCAGCGGGCCGATGAACAGAATGAGGCGGTCCATCGGGCCGACGTGGATCTCGCCCTTGATTTGCCCGAAGTCGCAAGGGCAATCCCACTCGTTCGGAAGACGCCCTTCCATGGCAAAACTGTGTACATGAGCCCCGTCGAGGCGAAGCTGCCGAACGGCCTTTTCTCGTAACCATCCGGGCACGAGAACCACGTCGACGGCGCTGGCCACCTCGCGTTCGGCCTGCTCGATGTCGGTCGACAGAACGGTCGGTTGCGCGCCGTTGAGCCGAGTCGTCTCAAGCGAGGTCAACGAGCAGATCTTCGCCGCGTCGACGCTCGGCAGGGCCGCCCCGGAGAGCCATTCGTGAATGTGGACAACGTCGAAGGAGGGAAGCTCCGCAAGTCGCTGCTCGGCCAGCTTCCGGAACGCGTTCGCGGCGTCCAAGGGGGTTCCGGCCGGTGGGATGTCGAGCGAGTGATACTGGACGCCTTGCAGGGCACGGCAAGCGTCCGTATCGTCGACGGCCCGGCCCAGGAGGTGTACCTCGTGACCGCTTTCAGCAAGTCCGGTCGCCAGTTTCACGACGAATTCGGGCATGCCCGACGCGTCGAGCGTCATGCAAAGGATGGCGACGCGCAACGGATGACGGAGCTTGGGCGTCCTTCGCTCCTTCAGGATGTTCTCTTGGTCCCAAAGGTTGGTGATGGCTTCGATTGCGAATCCCTCTTCCACCAAGAGCGCGTCTTGCGCGCCGTGCGAAGAGGTCGACGACCGCGGGAAGGACACCGCATGGGATCGGGCCGCAGGGATGAACTCGCCGGTGCAAAGCAGAAATCCCACCTCGCCCAATTGCCACGTTCCTGCATGGGACAGATCGAAAAACATCTGCCCACGGATGCACGGAAGCGGCAGATCCTGGATGTGATTCGCGTTCAAACCGTCGAACGTGATATAGGACACGTCGTACAGCCGGAGCACCATCTGGCAGCCGTTCCAAGCGTCCTCCCGCCGACGTCGCGTTTCCTCGATCCACTCGTGGGAGATCCGCCAGTGGGCAAAACCACGGCAAGGATGAACCATCGCCAAGGCGACGTGATTGCCCGCGGGAGTGAACGCCTCCGCCGGCTTCCGCTCGCTGATGTCCCAAGCCACCTCGCGCAGAAACTCCTTGTCCCAATGACAACCTTGTTCAGGCTGGTCGGTGGTCTCCGTCTCCTCGGTGAATGAAACAGGCCGGCGTTCGCTCGCGTCGGACGGCGAAGCGGCGACTCTCTTGGAGTGGTGCGTGTTCACTGGCGGATTCATGATGACCTGAAAATGGTTGCCCCAAAAACGGCGGGAGGTTTTTTATTAAGCGATGGTCTGATAGGTGGCTTCGGTTTGCTGGGCGATGTTGTCCCAACTGAAAACGGCGTCGACGGTGGTGCGGCCGTTGCGCCCCATCCAGCGGCAACGATTGTGGTCGGCCAGCAGGGTTCCCAATCCCCAGCCGACGGAGTCGGGAGTGTCGTCCACCTGCAGACCGTTGACGTCGTGCCAGACGAATTCCGCCGGTCCTCCCCGTTTTGTCGACACCACCGGCTTGTGAGCGCTCCACCCTTCCAGGATGATGATTCCAAAAGGCTCGTTGCGGCTGGGGACCGCGACGATGTCGCACGCCTTGAATAGATCGGTCACCTCGCGTCCTGATTTGGCCCCGAGAATCCGCATCGCGTGCGCGACCCCCAGTCGATGGGCCAACGTGTTCACGTCGTTCTTCATGTGGCCGTCGCCGACGAGCACGAACTTCGTGTCGGGATAATGCTGCAACAACGAAGGAACGGCTCGGACCAGTATGTCGGGTCCCTTCTGGATCACCATTCGGCCCACGAAGAGAACCATGGGGTCCATCGGCCCGACGCCGTAGCGCGCTTTCACCTCGCCCGGATCGATCGGGTAGTCGAACGCCTGCGAATTGACGCCGTTGTAGATCACGTCCGCCTTGTCGTGGGGCACTTGATAGAGCCAGGCAATTTCTTCCTTGAGGCGGTTCGACACGGTGATCACGCGATCAGCGCAATAGGTCGCGTGTCGTTCGTGATCCTGGATGCGCGGCGCCTGACCCCCGAAGAACTGATTGCCGTTGCGCCCGTATTCAGTGGAATGAATGGTCACGACGGCCTTTCGGCCTCGCCCCTCCTTGATCCACACGGCAGCGTTCGACGCCAACCAATCGTGGGCGTGGACGATGTCGAATCGGCCCACGTAGTCTTCCACGCTGTTGAACCGATGGACGAAGGAACGGCACATGTTGTTGACTTCATCGACGAAGCACGGATTCAGGTCGAAGAGACAACGATGGTAATGAACGCCGTGGATATTGTCGTACTCGTTCTGCCCGTGGCCCATGCGGGTGAACATGTGTACTTCATGCCCGCGACGCTGCAAACCGGCCGCCAACTCCGTGGCATGGACGCCGATTCCGCCCACCGGAATCGAGTGAAGTGTTTCCCAGGAAAACATTGCTATTCGCATGACTGTGCTATCGCTTTCTTAGGGATTGAATGTTGTGACGGACACCAGGAGTAGAGTGGAGGGCGAGGTGTGTCTAGAGAAAGAGAACACACGCTCAGGCGCGCCAGACGTAGACGATCTCTCGATGATGCAATGCTCGGCTGCAAAACAGCTACGGCCAGCTAAACCCTTGCAGGCGTTCCAGAATTTCGTCCGCACACCCTCGATCTAGGCCGCTACCCCACTCCATACTCCTCGCATCAAGGTTTCCCACTCCGTGTGGAGGAGCATGGAAACCCAAACTGGATGCCCGATAACGCCGTACGCCATATTCGGCAAGGCGTTAATACGGGTAATCTATTCGGCAAGCGCGGCAAGAGGCGTCTAGGCAAAATGGGCAACTTATAACTGACAGCGAGTGACCCTGCCGGGTAGGTGCGCAAAACCGATGTAATTGGTTTTTGAGAACCAATCACTACGGCCTTGTCGAGAGGGTGCTCCTTTGTCGGAACATGTTGGCGCCCATCATGTTATAGCAAGGAGATTATGAATTGGGTCATGACTGCCTCAAAACCCGTGTCCTGAACTAGCAAGTTTTTTTGCAGCCAACGTATAGGGGAACAACCTCCTAATACTGGGGGGACATAAATGGGAGGGATTAAGACGTTTTCGACTATGATTCGGAGACCGTGATGGGAAGCCAAGCCGAGCTTTGAAAAGTCATGACGAGTACAGAGACTTGACGTGCGGTCTACATGGACGGGCAACCGGCTTCGATAGCCGCGTCAGTTTCTCGACTACACCGAGCAAAGGCTTCCGTGTGAGAGCGTCATGCGGGACCACGACGGCGCGTGCTCGAAGCCAATGAGCCCGAGAGCGCCGAATCTGAACACCTTCATCGAATGCTGGATTCAGTCTCATAGACAAGGAGTATTGAGCCGCTTTTGATGGGGGCTGTATTGTTTTTGATTGTTGCGATGAGTGAAATCGCAGAGACAAATGCTACTGTGTTAAACCGCTGTCATTGCCGTGATCGAACAATATTAATTCCTTTTATGACAAATAATATTGTTTTTTTGGAATGCCATATTGTCATTAAACGGTCGAACAGAGGTGGTCACAAAAAATATTCCTCAAAGGATTGACAGTTCACAAAGGGATTGCTAATCTGCTCACCAATGCGGACAGTGCTAGCTAACTAATGTTTATTTGCGAAGCGAAAAGGATAGCGAGCACCCGCAAGTGTGGTGGAGGCGATTGCAGGTTTCGGAGCTGACGACATCGTGGTTTATACCATCGAGATACGCTCGCGTCTCTTCCATGCAACCGGATCCTGATCGAACGTTGGTCTCCTGCAGTGGCTCTTTGCCGTACTCCCAGGCGCGCGGTGCCTTTGGCGGTGCGGTAGCGCCTCGTCTTTTCGTTGATCGTTTCAGGCGGGCTAGTACGAACGTCCGTTTCTTGTTCAACGCCTCGTTGCTTCTGTTGTCTATTCCGAGCAGAAGATTGTCCCACGGTGTGGACCAATCCGCCCTATTCCGTGGTGGCTTATTCACTTAAGAAGGAGTTTCGCCATGAACAAATCCCGTTGGTCGTCGTGGATGAGCTCGATAGCACGGTTTGGGAAACATCGGCGGAACTCCACGGAACGAAAGAGATCGCTCTTTCTGAAGTCGCGCAATCCACGAATTGAGCCTCTCGAACAGCGGCAGATGTTGAGCATCACCGTTGATTCATGGCTTGACGTAGTGGATCCCAACGACGGAGTCATCACGCTTCGCGAGGCGGTCTATGAGGCGAATACCCTGCCAGGTGAGGACACGATTGACTTTGACGCCTCCGTGTTCAACCAGCCTAGGACGATCACCCTGGGCGGCACGGAACTGGAGATCAGCGACGACCTGGTGATCCAGGGGCCCGATGCCGCACTCGTAACGGTCGACGGTGACGGTTTGAGTCGCGTGTTCCACGTTGACAGCACTGCTGCTGCGGACTTCTCCGGTCTGACGATCACGGGTGGGGATGCAGGGATATCGCACGGTGGTGCAATCTTCGCCCATATTGCCAGCAATCTGACGATCACCTCTTGCAATTTCACGGACAACGTGGCCGACTTCGGCGGTGCCGTGTATGCCTACGCCACCCCGCTGGATATTATCGACTCGACGTTCACACTAAATTCCGCGTACACAGGTGGAGCAGTCTATGCGTCCAACTCGGAGGCGAACATCTCAGGATCGACATTCGAAGAGAACCACGCCGATGGCTACGGCGGTGGCGTCTTCGTGGGCAATGATCTGAATGTCACCGGTTGCGTCTTCCGCAACAACACGAGTGACGGCAGCGGAGGGGCACTTGGCGGCGACTACGACCCCTTCCTAAACATCGACATATCCCATTCAATCTTCGAAGGAAACGTGGCTGATTATGGTGGTGCAATCGTGGCGATGGGCGCCGGCTGGAGCTACGACTCGTTCACGATCGACAATTCCATTTTCTCCGGTAATCTGGCTACTTCCGATGGCGGGGCCATCTATCTGTGGGAAATTGAAGCTGAGATTACTAACGTGACGATCGCTGGAAACGAGGCCACACAGGAAGGTGGTGGCATTGCCTGCGCGGGTGGCAGTGAGGTGACGGCCTACAATTCGATTGTCTCACTCAATGAAGCTGCTTTAGACCCAGAGGTCAGCGGTCTCATCAACGCGTACCACAGCCTAGTGGGCACCGACCCACTGTTCGCCAGCAATCCCGACCCGGGGCTGGACGGCGTCTGGGGCACGGACGACGACGACTACGGCAACCTGCGTCTGACGCAATTCTCGATGGACGCGATCAACCAGGGCGACAACGCTCAGGTCAACTCGGC
>JAFGFF010000238.1 GCA_016931075.1 Pirellulales bacterium
AAGCCCAGCCCCACGGCCAACGTCACACCCAGCCAGATCAAGAAAAGCGTCCATAGCCCAGCCTGCGGCAGCCGCGCGAGCGCGTCGCCCAACATGCACAGCAACAAGAGCCCCATCGACGCGCACACCCCCAGCACGGCCGTGCTCAAGAGCGTAAACAACCACCACCGCTCCCTCGCCGCATCCAGCCGCTCGATCACCCGCTTCGCGTCAGGAGACATAGACAACTCTTGAGGTTGGAGGAAGAAGGGGCCACGGATGAACACAGATGTTAAGAAGGAAAGAAAGGAACCGCGGATGAACGCGGATAAGATAAAGGAAGACGATTTTGTGGGAGAGAGTGTCCTGGGACAGGTTTAGACAAGGTATCGTTGTCGAATACTGGCGACAATAGCCTGTCTCCTTCTTTCATTATCCACTTATCAGATTTCCCTTTATCAGCGTTCATTCGCGTTCATCTGCGGTTTCAAATTTCTCTCATTTCATCTGTGTCCATCCGTGTTCATCTGTGGCCCCTTCGTTTGTTTCTTCCCTCAATGCGTCATGGCGTAGACGATCACATTCGTCCCGATCTTCAGGGCGTCGGCGTCTTTTACGCCGTAGCTGTAGGCGTGGGGGAATTGTTCCCAGCCGTTGCCCAGGTCGAAGCGGCTGTAGACGACAACTAACCGTCCGTCGACGGTGATGCTTTCGAGTTCGGGGCCGCCCAGGTTGCCGAAGTCTTCGCGTACCCGGGGCGTGTAGGCGATGCGGTCGATCTGGTAGTGGCATTTGAGCAACGGGTGGTCGGCCGGCAGCCGGGCGAGCTTCGAGTCGGGGAAGACCTTGGCCATCTCGCGGCGGAAGCTCATGTCGAAGCTTGTCCGGCCGCAACAGGCATCGGCCAGCAGCAGGCCCCCGGCCGTCAGGTAACGCCGCAGCCGGGCGACGTCGTCCGCCGTCCAGGCGAACTCGCGGTGGCCCGTCATGTAAAGCAAGGGATACGTGGCCGTCTTCGCGTCCTTCAACCGGACGTCCTCACGGCGGAACTTCACCTCGAGCGTCGAGTTGTCCCGGGCGTGCTTCAACAGGTTGTGCACAGCCGACGGATCGGGATCCCAGTCGCCCTCGTGAATCAGTTGGGCCAGGACGAAATCGTCTCGCGTCGGGGCGGTCGCCTCGTGATAGACCTTCGTCGAGCTGAGGAACCGGCCGAGCTGGTACGTGCCCAGCAGGTAGGTGACCAGATTGGCCCCGACCTGCCGAGCCTGGTCGATCACCACACGCGTGCCGCGGGGATGCTCGTGGCCGTCCCAGCCGCACGTCAGGTCGCGTGGCGAGAAAATCACACCGCTGCGGCAGCCGAAATCGATCGTCTCCAGACATGGCGCCTCGGTGAACGTCGAACCGTCGCCCTTCTTGTACGTCCAGTCGCCCATCTTGTAGTAGGCCGAAAGGACCGGGTCGTCGGGCAGGACCTTTCGCAGCGGCCGGCCGGGAAAAACCTGCTCCATCTCGCGGCGGAAGGCATCGGCGAAGTCGGTCCAGCCGCAACACGCGTCGGCCAGGATCAGGCCCCCGTCCATGACGTAACGGACCAGCTTGGGGCGAACCTCGTCGGGAAGAGTGAAGGAGTTATGACCGGCCATCAACACGGCCGGCAGCTCGCGCGGGTCGAACGAGAAATGGGCGAAATCGGCCTCAACCGCCCGATAGTTGATGCCCAGCCGCTGACTCGTCCATTGCAAGAGCGTGTTCACGTCGGCCGGGTCGGTCATCCAGTCGCGGTACTTGACCCGCTTGCCGTCTCGCGTGATCCAGCGAATGGCGCCCAGGGCCATCTTGCCGATCAGGGCCGGCGGGGCGGGCGGACGTTTCTTCTCGCTGCGGCGAAGCGGCGTGACCGGCAGCGGCAACGGCGGGAACCCCTCGGCCGCTTTGCGGTGATGCGGTCGGGCCTTCGGCGGCGGGCCGCAGTCGACCGGACCGCTATTCTCTTCGGCCCAAGCCCATGTTGGCCAACCGAGCCCTCCGGCCGCCGCCGTGCCCATCGCGGCCGACAGGCCCATCTGCTCGAAGAACGTCCGCCGGGACAGACCCTCGTCACGCGGTTCGTCGGCATGGCACATCGGATGAGTCTCCCCTACACGCCCCATTGCCCTACTTCATTTTCCCCAGACGGTGGTTGCCCAGTCAAGCTGCCGGCCGGCCTGAGACCCCCACGAAAGGACCGGACGGGCTGCCCATTGGGCCTGCCAAATAGATTCGCCCGCTTGTGGCGAGATTATTCAGGGACGGCTGGGCGACAGCGGGGCTAGTGTGCTGTGGGGTGGTGACGCCCGTGTCAGACGGGTCGGATGAGGATAGACTGGACGGGAGGAGGAACGAGCCATGGTATGGAGCATTATCTTGGTAGTCACACGAGTCAGGCTCAGCCTGACCTTCGGGTTGGCGGTCCTATTTCTCTTCGTGCTGGCGGCATCCGCTCCCGCCGAGCCGCCGGCGTTGAATCCGTTTGGGGCGAAGCCGAAGACGCCGACCGACGCGCGGCCAGGCTACGTCGAGATGTCCGATGGGCAGGTGACCCGAGGGCTGGTTTATCTGACACGCGACGTGCGATTGAAGATCTACGACGAGAAGCTCCGCCGTCAGCGGGAGGTGCCCCTTCGGGCGGTCAAGCGGATCGAGGCGAAGGTCAAACGAGAATGGAACGAGCGGGAGTGGCGGTTCAAGGAACTGGCCGCCGATGAGAAGTATTTCACGGGCCGGACGTATCCTGCCCGGGAGTATCTATATACGATCACCCTCACCGACGGCCGCACGATCACCGGCCCTTTGTCGGCTATCGTCTACGTCAGCCCGAGCGGCGGCTATCAGCCGGACATCGAGCCGAAGCGGTTTCTGCTGCACAAGCGCGACAAGGGCGAGGTCGGGACGGAGTTGAAATCGCTTCTCTACGTGCGACGGGTCGTGTTGGGGGAGGAGGAGAAGGAGGGGAAGGAGTAGTTTTTCACCGCCGAGGCACGGAGGCGCGGAGGAAGTTTTTGGGTGTGTAGGTCAGGCTGTGCCTGACATGAATCGCCAATCGACACCCTGTAGGGAACGCCCTCCGTGGCGTTCCGGTTTTGAAGGCAACAATCCCGCGGAAACCGCAGGAACGCCACGGAGGGCGTTCCCTACAGTTGTTTGTCAGGCACAGCCTGACCTACGGCTAAACACCTTATCTGCGTTCATCCGCGGTTCCATTCATTTTCAAATATCATGCTCAACATCACCCTCCAACACGGCTTCAGCGTTTGGACGATGTTGGCGGTGGCGGTGGTGGCGGTGGGCCTGGCGGGCTGGTTTTATCGGCGGGCGTTCGGGGCGCTGAGGCCCTGGCAGCGGTGGACGCTCTTTGGGCTGAGGGCGTTGGCCATCGGGCTGGTCGTCTTGCTGCTGTTCCGGCCGGTCCTTTCGTACACTGAGTCGCTGGAGGAGCGCTCGGCACTGGTCGTGCTGTTGGACACGTCGGCCTCGATGTCGATTGCCGACGATCCGAGCGGCGCAACGCGGTTGGACCAGGCCCGGCGTCAGATCGAGGCGTGGCGAGAGAAGCTCGATAACCTGTTCGATTTCCACCTCGTCGCCTTCTCCGATCAGGCCCGACCGGTGGACGACCCGCGGACGTTGCCCACGTTGGCCGCCGACAGCAAGGCCACGTCGCTGACCGCCGCGTTGCGGGCCGGTGCTGCACAAGCCCCGGCCGAGTCGATCGAGGCGCTGATCCTGCTTTCCGACGGGCAGCACAACACGGC
>JAFGFF010000239.1 GCA_016931075.1 Pirellulales bacterium
ACAAAAAAAGAGCCCGCCGACGGAGAACTCTCTCCACCGGCGGGCTCTTTTTGATACCTGAAAACCAGGCTCTGCGGATACCCGCTTAACCTACGCAATGTAACAAATCGACCGATAATTGTCAAGACCAATTATCAGGCCACTTGTTTTACCCATTTTACCAACAAGTTCTCCCCGCCAGCCCGTGAATAATGCTGGAAAGGAGGAGAGCCGCTGCACGGATTCTGGAGCACCGTTCGTCACAACTCATCTTCTGAGCCAACCTCCTCAAGCTCGGACCGGCGATAGCGGATGAGGTAGACCAGTGCGGCGAAGTCGTAGACGGCGTGGGTGGTGATGGGCACGAGTAGGTTGCCGGAGATGATCCAGAGCCAGCCGAGGTAGAGGCCGATCAGACCGGCCATCACGGCGTACGCCCGGGTGATCGGGTGGAACAGCCCAAAGATCACACTTCCCGCGGCCAGGCCGATCCAGACGCCCTCTGGACCGCCGATCCAGACGGCCAGCCCACCTTGGATCAGCCCCCGGAAGAGCATCTCCTCGCCGACACCCGCGACGACCGCAATGGCCGCCAGATCGGCCAGTCCGGCGTCGCGGAACATGGGCGCCAGCGTCTCGTCGACCACGCGTACGATCTGGCGCAGCGGCTCCCAGGGCGTACGCACAATGCCCCAGAGCCCGACGAGCAAGGGCCCCGTTGCGACGATTCCCCAACCCAAGCCGGCCCAATCGGGTCGAAACGTGCTGCCCGGGGCATGGCCGAACAGCCAGCCAAGCCCCACGGCCACTACGGCCAACGCCCCTTCGAAAAGGACGGCCACCACGACAAAGTGGGGCGGAGGAGACAGGGGTGCGGAAGGATCGGGTTCATTTTCCATGACGCGGCCCATTCTACGGGCAGGGCCACGTCGTGCGAAAGACCCCGCCGGATCGAGGGACTGGGGGGAATGACCACCCTCGGACGGTTGCGTAACTTACCAATCCAACCGATAATGAGCCCATGGACACCCAAGACCGCCAGCTCGACACCCGAATCGAGGTCATCACGCCGGAGAACATCGCGTTCCGGTACCGCGTGGCCGGACCGTTTCGACGACTGCCGGCCTTCTTGATTGACGTGGTGATCCAGTTGGTTGCCGCTATTATCATACAACTCGTGCTTTTTTTTGTTTTTGATTTTGTCGGTCTTCTGGGCATTGGTATAGGTCTGTATCTGATTTTCTTCTTTATCCTCATGTGGTTCTACGGCGGCCTGTTCGAGGCACTTTGGAACGGGCAGACGCCAGGCAAACGGATCATGGGAATCCGCGTTCTCTCGATTGATGGCAAGGCAATTGATGCCATCCAGGCAACATTAAGAAACGTACTGCGGATCGCCGATTTCCAGCCCGTACTGCCTGTTCCGATTGGGCCGTTTATATTCCCCGTGCCGTGCTGTCTACTGGGTCTTGTTACCGCGTCGTTCAACGACCGGTTTCAGCGTTTGGGTGACCTGGCCTGCGGGACGATGGTTGTTGTCGAATCGCGGCCCGGGCTGCGCGACGTCATGCGGATCGATGATCGCGAGGCGCTGCGTCTAGCCGACCAGATCCCAGCTTATTTCGTTCCGAGCCGGACGCTCGCCCGGGCGCTGGCGACGTACGTCGGTCGACGTTGGGCCTTTTCACCTGGCCGCCGGCAACACATTGCGTCCCACCTGGCCGGGCCGCTTTACGACCGGCTCGGGCTGCCACCTAATACCGATCCCGATCAATTGCTCTGCGCCGTCTATTACCGAACCTTCATTGCTGACCGGCAAGAAGAGGGAACTGCCGAGACGGCCTTGCCTGCGGTGGGACGCCAAAGCGGCGTCTGGGGTAATACCTTTGACGTGGCAGAACCAACGGCTATGGACATCTTCACCAGTGTTAACACGGGGCGTCGTGTGTGAAGCCACACAACCTGGAATAAGGATCGCGGCAACAAAGGTTTCATGAAAGTCTCCGATCTGGTAAAAGCGCGCCAGGCCAACTGGCAAGAACTTGAGAAACTGTGCTTCCGACTCGAAGGACGCAGCCGGGTCCGCGTGGCCGCGCGGACGGCGGGTCGGTTCGCCGCGCTCTATCGCGGGGCCTGCGCGGACCTGGCCTTAGCCGATTCTTACCAGTTGCCCGGGTCGACTGTCCAGTACTTGCATGAGTTGGTTGGCCGAGCGCATAACCAGCTCTACCGCAGCCGAGTATTCGACACGGCCGGCTGGGCTCAGCGATTACTGGTCGAAGTCCCTCAGCAACTCTTCCACGACCGTGCGTTGCGGTTAGCCTTCGTCATATTCTGGGGCCTGTTTCTCTTGTCCGCATTTCTGGCCTATGCCCGACCCGACTTCGCCCTGGCTGTGGTCGGGCAGGAGCAGTTGACCCAGTTCGAGGAAATGTACGCCAATCCGATCAATGGACGAGAGAGCCAAGATGATTGGGAAATGTTGGGAAGGTATATTTCCCGCAATCCGAGCATTGGCCTGCTATGCTTCGCCATGGGGCTTTTACTGGGTATAGGAGGACTCTTTACTTTGATCATCAACGCGACCTCCATTGGATGCGTTTTCGGCCACATGGCTACGACTCCCCAGGCCGAGAACTTCTACGAGTTCGTCACGGCCCATGGGCCCTATGAACTGACGGCCGTTGTTTTGTCAGCCGGCGCGGGCATGAGGCTGGGATTCGCCATTCTTCAGACGGGTGGGCTGTCCCGAATGGACTCGTTGCGTCGTGCCGGCCGCGAGACCCTGCCCATGGCCATGACGGCCGTCGTTCTATTCATCCTGGCGGCCTTGATCGAGGGATTTGTCTCCCCGTCGTCCTTGCCTTATTGGGTTAAGGCGGCGGTGAGCATCTTCTCCGCCTCAACGCTCATGTTTTACTTCGTTATCCTCGGCTATCCCAAGGAGCAAGCCGGTGCAATTGGATCGGACGCGGATCGTCATCCGTGAACGCGAATTTTCTGATGTGCTCGACTTGAGCTTGCAGGTGATCCGGCGGTACGCCGGGCCGCTGGCGATTGCATTGCTTGTCGGCATCGCGCCTCTGTTCGCATTGAACTGCTACTTATTGTCTGGCTTGGTCGATCCTCATACGCTCGACTCGGAAGGACCGTGGCCGTTTGTATGGATGGTTCTCATTCTGGTCGTTTGGGAGATCCCCTTGGCCACGGCCCCTGCGACACTCTTTTTAGGACGAGCCCTATTCGAGAACCAGCCCTCGGTGGGCAAGGTCGCAATGGACTTTCTGAAGTCATTGCCCCAGTTGATCATCTACCAGGTTCTTTTTCGCGCGCTGTTGGTGGCGCCGGTTCTCCCGTGGCCGTGGCTTTTCACCCAGCGGGCCTATCTCAACGAGGTGATCCTGTTGGAGCGGAACCCGATGTTCCGAGGTCGGAAACGAGGCCCGTCGACCGGGTCGCGTTGCCAGGCTTTGCACTGGGGATGGGGAGGCGACCTGTTCGCGCGATGGCTCGGGGCAATCGCGATGGGAGCAGTCATGGTCGGCCTAAGTTGGTCCATACTAGCTAAAGGCAACGAAGCACTCGTCAGCGAATTAGAGTGGCAGTCTCTCTGGGAAACTCGTTTCTTCCACCTTGCCCTCTGGGGCGCCATCGGTTTCTTCACGGTTGTCCGGTTCCTGAGCTATCTCGATCTGCGGATCCGCCGCGAGGGCTGGGAGGTCGAGCTGATCTTGCGGGCGGAGGCGGCCAGGCTCGATCGGGACGCCGGTCTTGGGCAGTCGGCCGTGCGACGTCCGGGAGGCACGCCATGATCGCCACGCTGCTTCTGTGCGTCGCGCTGCTGCCGACCGGCCACCTTGCCCAGGCCGACGCCGAGACGGCCGTCGACGCCGGTCAGGACGCCCTGGGTTCGAGCTGGTCCGGCTACCCGTGGTACGACGCCAAGAATGACGCCGTCCGACGCTTGGACGTCGAACCGCCCGACCAGGTCACGGCATCTAGTACAAATAGCACTTCGTCTTTTGGCTCCAGCGGTGGTGGGTCCGGGCTGGGCACGTTGCTGGAGTGGTTGATGTGGGGATTGTTGGTTCTTCTTCTAGCGGGTCTCATCTTCCTGCTGGTTCGCGCCTATTGGCAGAATCGTGGTGGATTCAATTCCACGATCAACCAACCGACCAAGGACGAGGTCCTCGCCGACCAGCGACGGATCGCTTCGCTGCCGTTTCCGATCGAGGCCGCCCGAAGCGACCTTCTGACCGAGGCCCGGCGCCACTACAACGAAGGCCGCTACGGCGAGGCGGCCAAGTACCTGTTCAGTTACCAACTCGTCCAACTCGACAAACACCAACTCATCCGTCTCACCCGGGGCAAGACCAACCGGCAGTATCTCCGGGAGGTCGGCGCCCGCGGCATCCTGGCCGGGATGATCGAACCGGTGATGATCGTCTTTGAAGAGTTCTTTTTCGGCAACCACCCGATCGGCCGTGCCCGTTTCGAGGCCTGCTGGTCGCGTCTGCCCGAGTTCGAAGCCCAACTCGCGGGGAGGCGATCATGAGAAGTCTCGTGAGTAATATTCCATCAAAACCGTGTCGACTCTTGCTCGTGTTGTCGGCATTGCTGTCATTCCTGTTGTCCGGTTGCCATGACGAGGAACTGGAGACCGACTACGGCCGGCGCCGCGGCGTCGGGGCAAACAAGAGCGTCAACGGGACGGCCGTGTTCGCCGACATGTTCCAGGCGGCGGGCCACAAGGTCTTCTCGGCGCGCCGGCTCTCGCCGAAGATGCTGCAGCGAACCGATTGCATCGTCTGGTTCCCCGATGCCTTCCAACCGCCCGGACCCAAGGTCCAGCAGTGTTTGGAAAATTGGCTCAGCGCTCAGTCAGGCAGGACGCTGATCTATGTGGGACGTGATTTCGACGCGGCCGCCTGGTATTGGGAGACCATGACGCCCGGGGCGGCGCCGGAGCAGAAGGCCGAATATCAGCGGCGCTGTCGGGAAGCCAAGGCCGAGTTCCGATCCGAGCGTCAGTCCATTCCCGACGGCGAGGATTGCCTCTGGTTCCGCGTCGACAACAGCCGCCCGAAGCGCCGTGTCCGCACGCTGCAAGGCCCTGTCGTCTGGACCCGCGACATCGACCCGACGAAACTGGAGATCGAACTTCGGTCGCGACTGATTCCGTCGCCCTACGCCGACGTTCTCCTCGAATCGGAAGAAGACGCGCTGATCGCCCGACAGCCGTTAGACCTAGGCTACAATCAGTTCGGGGGCCAAAGTCAAATTCTCATTGTGACCAACGGATCGTTTCTCCTGAATCTCCCCCTGGTCAACCACGAGCACCGCAAGTTGGCCGGCAAGCTGATTGATCAGGTGGGCGCGCCGTCGCAACGAGTCGTTTTCCTCGAAAGCCGCTCCGGCGATCCGCCGATTTCGGAAAAGGAACCGTTGGAAGACGATCCGTCCGGTCTGGCTGTCTTTCACGTCTGGCCGACCAATTGGATTTTAATGCACCTGGCGGTGGTGGGCGTGTTGTTTTGCTTCTGGCGGTTTCCGATCTTCGGTCTGCCTCGCCGCACGCCAACCGACGGACCGTCCGATTTCGGCAAACACGTCAACGCGGTGGCCGAACTGCTCAAGCGGTCCGGCGACGTCACCTACGCCCACGCGCGGCTGAGTCACTATCATCAAATCACACGACCAAACGAGTAACGAGCCCAAGAATCATGCACGATCCGCAACCTCCTCAGCGTCCTGATTCCCTGCAACCCGATCCGCTCGAACGGGCGTTGTCCCCCTCGGACTCGACCGGTAGCCCTGCGCCACCACCCGAAGCGCTCCGGGTGCCGCGTCCCGCTTCGCCCGCCCGAGAGTTCTTCGATCGGATCACCGGGGAAGTCGGCAAGATCTTCGTCGGCCAGGACGAGTTGGTGTTGGGAACGCTGGTGGCCCTGTTCTCCGGCGGACACGTGCTGATTGAAAGCGTGCCGGGCTTGGGCAAGACGCTCTTCGTGCGGACGTTGGGTCGCGTGTTGGGGTGTCAGTTCGGGCGGATCCAGTTCACGGCCGACCTGATGCCTTCGGACATCACCGGCGCGCCGGTCTTCGACATGAAGACGCAGGAGTTCCGGTTCCGGCCCGGCCCGGTGTTCACCCAACTGCTCTTGGCCGACGAGATCAACCGTTCGCCGGCCAAGACGCACGCGGCCTTGCTGGAGATCATGCAGGAGTACCGCGTGACGGTCGAACGGACCAGCCACAAGCTCAAACGGCCGTTTCTCGTCATGGCCACGCAGAACCCGATCGAAGCGGAAGGAACGTACAACCTGCCCGAGGCCCAACTCGACCGGTTCCTCTTCAAACTCGTACTCGACTATCCGTCCGAAGAAGAAGAGTCGAACATTCTCACGATGCACAGCGTCCGGGAAGACCTGGACAACCGGCTCGCGGCCCTGTCAACGGTGACTTCGCCGGAGGACATCGTCAAGTGGGAACGGCTCTTCGGCAACGTCCGGGTGGCCCCGGCGCTGGTCGATTTCATCAACAAGATCGTCCGGCTGACGCGGCAATGGCCGCAGTTCCACATGGGCGCGTCGCCCCGGGCCGGATTGACCCTGATGACGGGCGCCCGGACGCTGGCCGCCTTCCGGGGCCGCGACTACGCCGTGCCCGACGACGTCGTCGAACTGGCCCTGCCGGCGCTGCGCCACCGGGTGATCCTGTCGGCCGAGGCGGAAGTCGAAGGGCAAAACGTCGACGACCTGCTCCGGGCGTTGGTCGGATCGGTGGAGGTGCCTCGACTGTGACCCCCCTGGCCTTGCTCTTGTTGAAGCTGGCTGCCGCGGTCGTGCCGTTGGTCGTCCTGGCGCGTTTTGGGAGGATGTATCCTCAGAAGCGTCTGATCCTCGCGGCGCTGGCTCCCGCCGTCCTGGCCGGGGTGCTGCTCGTCTACGAGCCGATCTTGCCGTGGGTGATCGGACTGGACGTCGCGCTGGTCCTGTTGCTGGCGGGCGATCTGGCGACGTTGCCGCCGAAGACGGCCTTTTCAGCCGGGCGCGAGGCCATTCGCGTCGCGTCGCTGGGCAAGCCGCACGAGGTCACGTTGACGATCAGCAACCATACGACGCGTGGATTCAACGCCTCGGTTCGCGACGGCGTGCCCGACGTGCTTCACCCCGACCCGGCCGAGTTGGACGTCCGTCTGCCCGGGCGGAACCGGACGATCCTCCCCTATCGCCTGCGTCCCCGGCAGCGCGGCGCGTTCACGATGGAGGGGGCCTATCTTTCCATTCAGAGCCGGCTTCGCTTCTGGCAACGGATCCTCTTCTGCCCGGCCGAGACGGTCATTCACGTCTATCCTGACATGAAGCAGTTGGCCCAATACGCGGTGCTCGCCCGGGCCGACCGGCTCAACCTGTTAGGCGTTCGGCGGACCCGTCGGGTCGGCCAGGACCACGACTTCGAGCGCCTGCGCGACTACACGGTCGACGACAACTACAAGTTCATCGACTGGCGAGCCACCGCCCGACGACGAAAACTGACCGTCAAGGATTTTCAGGCTAGTCAGTCACAGCGGATCGTGTTCTTGTTGGACTGCGGGCGGATGATGACCAACGAGGCGGCCGGGCTGAGTCTTCTGGACCACGGGCTCAACGCGGCGTTGATGCTCAGCTACGTGGCCTTGCGGCAGGGCGATTCGGTCGGGTTCATCACCTTCTCGAACGAGATCCACGGCTACGTGCCAGCCCGGGGCGGCATGGGCCAAATGAACCGGCTGCTGCACGCGGGATTCAATCGGTTCGCCGACCTGGCCGAATCGCGCTACGACCTGGCCTTCCGCTACCTGGCCACGCACAACCGGCGCCGCGCGCTGGTCGTGCTGATCACCAACGTCATTGACGAGGTGAACGCCAGGCAAATCGAACGCTACCTGGCCAATCTGGTCGGCCGGCACCTGCCGCTGGGCGTCCTGCTGCGCGATCGGACGCTGTTCGACGCGGTCGACGACCCGAATCCCCAGGACGACGATCTCTGGCGCGCGGCTGCCGCGGCCGAAATCCTGACCTGGCGTCACCAGGTTCTGACCGACCTGCAGAGCAAGGGCGTGCTGGCCCTGGACGCCTTCCCCGAACAGATGACCACGCCGCTGGTGAACCGCTACCTGGAAATCAAAGCCCGGCATTTGCTCTGAGTCGCCGCGCATGAACATGTAAACTTCGATCTGTAGGAGGCGACTCCTGTCGCCGAAGAGGATCTGAATGGTAAACCTTCGGCGACAGGAGTCGCCTCCTACAGGTGTCATGGGATACGGAAATGACGATCGACACGCCTCTTCTCGAAGCCCAGCGCGTCGGCCGACGGCATCCGGACGGGCAGGCGTGGCTGCTGAAGGACGTCTCGATTCAAGTTCACCCTGGAGAGGCGGTCGCCGTGCAAGGGCCGTCGGGGGCGGGTAAAACGCTCCTCCTGCGGGCGTTGGCCCTGCTGGATCCGATCGACGAAGGTGAAATCCGCTTCCACGGTCATTGTCCACGCCATCATGACGTGCCCGACACACGTCGTCAGGCAATCTACCTCCATCAACGACCCGAACTGACCGGCCCGACGGTCGAGGCCGCCCTGCGACTTCCCTTCACACTGGCCGTGCATCGAGGTCGCGATTTCGACCGGCCGTGGATTGCCGAGCGGCTCGAACGCCTGGGGCGCGATGCGTCGTTCTTCGCCCAACCGACCTCGGAACTCTCGGGCGGCGAACAGCAGATCGTGGCCCTGCTGCGGGCGATGCAGCTCGATCCCGTGGTCTTGCTGTTGGACGAACCGACCGCTTCGCTCGACGCCCAGGCATCCGGAGCCATCGAACGGCTCGTGCTCGACTGGAAGGCCGAGCGGCCAGATCAGCGGGCGTTCGTCTGGGTGGGCCACGATACGGCCCAAGCGACTCGAATGACCGATCGAGTAATACCGCTTCGCCATGGTCGACTCGACCAGGAGGCATCGCCATGAACGGCCCGATCGAACTCACGACTGGCCAGGTCGTCACGGCCGGCGCGCTGATCGCCGTCAGCGCGATCCTATCCTTGCGGCTGCAACTCGGGCTGCACGGCCGGTTGCTCTGGGCGTCGGCCCGGTGCGTCGTCCAGTTGCTTCTGATCGGGTGCGTGCTGCGATGGATCTTTAAGCCGAACCAACCGTGGTACGTGATCGCCAGCCTGGCAATCGCCATGTCGCTAATCGCCGGGTTCGTGGCCATCGGTCGGAGCGAACGACGCTACGCCGGAATGCTGCTGGACAGCGTCGTCTCGGTCTGGGCCTGCTCCTGGTTCGTGACGGTGATCGTTCTTGCGGCGGTCGTACGGCCCGAGCCATGGTATCAACCACAATACGCGATCCCCTTTCTCGGTATGATCCTTCACAACACGCTCAACGGGATCTCGCTCGGTCTGAACCGCCTAGGCAACGACCTGGTCCAGCGGCGACGCCAGATCGAAACCCTCCTGGCCCTAGGGGCCACGCGATGGGAGGCCGCCCGGTCGATCGTCCAGCAGGCGATCCGAACCGGGATGATCCCAACGATCAACGCGATGACGGTGATGGGGATCGTCAGCCTGCCGGGCATGATGACGGGCCAACTGGTCGCGGGCGTCGATCCGATTCAAGCCGTGAAATATCAGATGGTTATCATGTTCGCCATCGCGGCGGCCAGCGCGTTGGGCACGTTCGGCGTGGTCCTGCTGGCCTATCGGCGGCTTTTCTCAGCCGACCACCAGTTCCTGCCCGACCGGATTCGGACGGTACGAGAATGACCTCGGTCTACGCCGGGTCGATCATCATTTCACCCACGCCGCCTTCCAGGTCCAATGGCGGAAGCAACGCGGGGCGCGAGGCCGGCTTTTTGCTCGTGGATGTCTTGCCCTCTGGGGGCACCACGGGCAGTTCGAACCGGAAGACGGCGCCGCCTTCGGAGTCGTTCTCCGCCCAGATCTTTCCGTGATGCGCCTGCAGGATCTCGCGGCAGATCGCCAAGCCGAGGCCTGTGCCGCCCGCTCCCGATTTCGTCTTGCTCGATTG
>JAFGFF010000240.1 GCA_016931075.1 Pirellulales bacterium
GACCAGCCGATCCGCCGCGACCTGCACTTCCCCGGCCCGATCCACATGCGTCCCAGCCGGTTCGGCCAGCGTCATTTCGTGATGATGCTCGCGTCCGATCCTAAGGCCAACCTCGACGCCTGGGCCAAGCTGCCGCCGCTCAAGGGGGCCAACCGGTTCTTCGGGATCAAACGCGGCGCGTTGACGCTGGCCGAGGACGAACGCGAGCGGCCGCTGTTGGTGGCGCAAGCCTACGGGGCGGGCCGCGTGATGGCCTTCGCGGCCGACACGACGTCGCGATGGTGGATGGAAGGTTTTCAGCCGGCTCACAAACGATTCTGGCGTCAGACCGTCCTCTGGCTCGCCCGAAAGGACGAACTGCAGGAAGGCAGCGTCTGGATCAAGCTGTCCCAACGCCGCGTCGAGCCCGGCGGGCGGCTCGAGTTTACCACGGGCGTCCGCTCGGCCACGGGCGACCCGATTACCGACGCCCGCCTCGAGGCCGAGGCCGTCCTGCCCGACGGCACAACTCGCCCCTTGCGGCTGAGCCGCCACGAGGACGCCTGGCGGGGCTCGTTCGCCGAAACGAAGACGGCCGGCGACTACGCCCTCCGCATCACGGCCCAGAAGGGCGACGAACCGCTGGGAACCGCCCGGGCACGGTTCCTCGTCTTCGAACAAGACCTCGAGCTGGACAACGCCGCCGCGGACCGCCGCGGGCTCGAAAGCCTGGCCGCCATGACCGAAGGCCAATCGATCGCCGGCCCCGAGCAACTCCGGTCCCTGTTGGAAGAACTACTCGAACGGACCGACGAACTCGAAGAAAAGACCGAAACCAAACACACCCTCTGGGACACCTGGCCCTTCCTCCTCCTCCTGGTAGGCCTGCTGAGCGTCGAGTGGTTTCTCCGAAAACGCTGGGGACTTGTGTAAAGCCATGTCACGTTCGTGTTTCACCGCCGATGGACCGCTTCGCGGCCTGATCGACTCCCCAGGGTAGTGAAAAACGTTCATTGGCAAAGCAGACCTCAGTAAAACCACTACCGGCTATTCTCCTGCGCGGGCGGATCGGCCGCTTCGGAGACGTCGTTTACAATCATGATACGTGGATTCACTTTTGTCCACGTGAGGCTCAGGCCGCAGTGGGGGCAGAGGGAATAGCCTCGATTCACCCGTTCACCACAGCGTGGGCATCGCTGGCGTCCGTCCAGGAACCCGGCCATGATGACCCCGAGCGGCCCGAAGAGCAGGCCGAACATAAAGCCCATCCCACCCGACTCGCGTTGCCCTCCGATTTCCCCTGCTGCTGCAACGCAGAAGAACCAGACAATGAACGTTACGATGAAAGCAAGAAGCGGCAAGGTGTCTTCCATTGAGAAAATGCCTTTCGTTTTCTACCGACCGCTGCATAGCCAATGCGCGGGCGTCATGGTTCGCGATCTTTCTACCTGCATCTGGTCTTCTAAAGGTCTCCATTATGCCTGGCGAGAAGATGGCCTTCAACGGCTGTGATACCGCTTCTTGTCTCGCGGGGGGACTTTGTCGATGAAAGGATTCGGGCCGGTTGGCTTGAGATAGTAGTAGGCCACGCTCTGATAGCGGCCGGTGCAGTTGTTGCTCGAGCCGTGCTCCAGGGTGAAGGCCAACTTCTTTTGGAACGGGATCGTGTCGGAGAGGTGAAAACGGTAGCCGAACGAGTTTTTCTTGTCCTTGTGGTTCACGCCGCCGCTCAACAGGCCTGACGTCCGGTGGAAACCCCAGGCGTCGTTGAGATAGTCTTCGTTGCCGGTTCCCCACATGGTCCGTTTCGGGTCGCCGTCGACGAACGCCGCTTCGTCGCTCTCGCAGGAGGCGCGCTCCAAGGGCATTTCGGCCCAATCGACGAAGAAACAGCAGCCGACGAAATGGCCCTGGCCCCAGGCACGCAGGACGGGGTAGTTTTGGACGCCGTCCTGGTTGCGGCGATACATCACGTCGTCCCGGTAGTTGCCGTAGTCGGGGCCGAACGTGCTATCCTCGCCGTGATAAATCGCCTTGAAATGGGCCAGCGATGGATCCCACCGGTCATTGGTCTCGTAGGCGATGTCGTAGCTGATCTCGTCCGCATCCAGAATCGAGTCGTTGACCAGCTCCAACAGAGCCCTTTGTCGCACGGGCATCGGGAATCGAGCCGCGTAGGTCCGGCCCTTCTTTTCAATCAGCGCTGAGTGATAGTCGTCCAATCCGCCAAAATCCATAAAGAACCACGCCAAGGGCGACTTGATAGAGAGATTGCGACCGCCTTCCAGGTTGGGAATTTCCAGATCATCGTCCCAATACCCTCGCAGCAGTAGTTTCTCTTTAAGGTGCCGAGCCTTCTTTGCCTCGTCGGGCCATTTCACCGTGAAGACGATCTGCCGAATGGTCAGCGGCCCCGTCTCATCAAAGATCACCTCCTTCGCGCCGCTGGCTAGCTTGACCACGCCCTTCTTGTGTTTCCATGATGCCGGAGGACTGCGCCAATCCCAGTCCAACGTCTGCTGGATCTTTTTGTATTCGTTACTTGCTTGTTCTGTCTGCTCGGCTGAAAAGCGGGGCAGACCTTGCGGTTGGTCGAAGAGCAGGTAGTTGACCTGGTAGTAGATTTTCGGCGCATTGACCAGCGTCACCTTGCATCGCTTCTCGAACGGGATAACCCCGTAGCTGGTCAATCCGCCGGGCGTACCGACCTGCTTCTTCAATCGCCCGGCCGCCTTGCCCCGGCCGAGGCTCAGCGGCGCGCGGTTCAAAAAGGCCCTGAAGTTTTCCTCGACCACGGGCTTCGGATCATCGTCCAGATAGATCCGCAGCACGCCTCCGGGGTTGGCCGACCACATTCGCGTAATCGCCCCCGGCCCCGTGACATCCAGGATCACGCCCTCGTCGCCGTCGATCCGCTCGTAATTCCCCCAGTCGAAGTTGCCCCCCTCGCGATCATAACTGCTGGCCAAATAGGTCTTGAAACTCTTCATCCGAGGAAGGTTTTCGACGTCGAACAAATCCGAAATGCTTTCGACACTCTTTGTCGGATTTGCCTGCGGCGTCCCGTTCGTCTGAGCCATCGCCTGCGGCCCTGAGAACAGAAACAGCACCCAGGCGAAACACACCACATCCATTCCGGCAAGACGACAGATGGTTACCATGACAGCATTTCCTTCTTTCACGGGCAGGATATCGGCGGGCAATGTACAGGCGGGCGACCGTGTCGGCGGCTAGGACTCACCATGGGCACCAACAGGATCTGTTTTGACTCTTATACCCTCGGCACTCATCCAACAAAAGTGATTCGGGCCAACCGGCACATAATAGAGGCCGAAAAACGCTTGTTTCTCCATGAACACTCGATTTTCGGTGGGGTATTCTTCGCAACGTCGGACACGATTTGCCCAATGGTCGTACGTCCTACTCCTTGGACACACGATGTGGGTTGAAAATCGCTTGTTTTTCGATGAACACTCGTTTTTCGGGGGGTATTTCTGCAACGTCAGGCACGATTCGCTCCATCGGTCATGCGTCTTACTCCTTGGGCGCTCAATGTAGGCTGAAAATCGCTTGATATGCCATAAACACTCGAATTTCGGGGGGTATTCCAGCGACGTCAGTGCTACCCATTGAACCCGCTATACCTTAATGGGAAGCGCTCGAATGCAATCCTCAACAAAAGCGCTTGATAGGGCATGTCACGTCATTCTCCACTCTGTCGCATCGTTCTCTCGTGCCGCATTGTCATATCCCCAACCATGAGGACCCTCTGTTAGGGGCGCCAAAAAAGAGCCCGCCGCCGGAACACTTCTTCCAGCGGCGGGCTCTTTTTGATACCTGATTAATCAGGCTCTGCGGATACCCACATAACGTCTTTTTATATAGCAAATCTCTAGACTAATGTCAAGAGGTTTTTTAGGCCACTCCGCCAAAAGAGCACCCACGCCGTGTAAGCCCCCAGTCTTCGATCACAGAGTTGGCGTAAACAACTCGCCTGCCTGGGCGGCGCAACCATTAGAGACTTTTGTCCCCGTTTCGTTCACTCCACGGAATCTTTCTTGCTTCTTGTGCCTTCGAGTTCCGCACAACGAATTGCCGACAGGACTGCGTCAGGGACATGCCCACTATCCGTTCCTGGCTACTCGCTTTGCGCGAAGAAGGATACCCAACAAGGCGACGGCGGCAGTAGTGCAGAGAAGGAGCGTCGACGGCTCAGGTACGGGTGTCAGGAGAAAAGCGCGGTCTTGCCCGTCAGCGTTCTTGCCGTAGCCGACAATCCAGCCGGCGTTGTTGATCGCCGTGGCTCCCACGAGAAGCCAACCCGAATTGGGGGGCACAAGAAAATTCAAGTCCTGCATCCCGCCATTCGGGGTCCACATGAACGCGTGTTGCTCGCCGTTGTCGGTTGTGGAGAAGCCTACGATCTTCCCGCGGTCGTTGATGCCGTCGGCTCTGCTGTCTCCGCCTCCAAGCGTTCCCAGGTCCTGTATCTGGCTGTCGCTTTGCCAGAGGAACGCGTGATGGTGGTGGGTGTTGGAATAAGAATCCCCCACGATCTGCCCGTGATTGTTGACGTCCGTGGCCCAGCTAACACAATCGGACAACGTGCCCAAGTCTTGCATCCCCGTATCGCTCCGCCAAAGAAAAACGTGCCCGAAAGTATTCGTGTCGTTCGAGGAACCTCCCACGACCCATCCATCGTCATTGATGGCGGTGGCGTTGCTTTTCGTGCAATCGTTCAACACGCCCAAGTCCTGAATCGCGCTGCCCTCCTGCCAGAGAAAGGCATGCATCGTAGTGCGATCCAAACCGACGACCTGACCATCGTCGTTGATGTCACTGCCTTGCCCGGGAGTAAGGACTTGCATCCCGCTACTCTCCTGCCAGAGAAAGGCGCCTTGGGAACTTGTCGTACTGAATGCGTACCCCACGACCTCTCCGAGTTCATTGACGCCTAGGGCGCAACTGGAATAGGTGTATCCTGGCGGCGTTCCCAGATCCTGCATTCCGCTGCCGCGGGACCACAAAAAAGCATGTCCGGTTGTGTAATCCCTGCCTACGACCTGTCCGCTGTTGTTAATAGCGTCGGCCGAACAGTATCCCAACTCTTCGATTGAGTAACTGAACGTGACAATACCCCACGCATCTCCGGCAATGCCGCACAAAACGAACGGCAGAACACCCACAGCCACCGCAAAGCAACGCAACATGGTAGTGTCTCCCTTCGGTGGATCCATAGACACAGATTATTGAGGTCTGCATTGCCAATGAACGTTTCCCACTAACCGGGGGAGCCGATCGGGCCATGAAGCGGCCCATCGGCGGTGAAGTACGAACATTGACTATGCAAGAATCAATAGATACCGTCAACGATTGCTCCCAACGATCAACGAGCGTTCCGAGCCATGAATCGGCCGCTCCTTCATGCCGTGCAGCATAGGTCAGCGACCAAGCAGCGTCAAGCAGCCCCCCGGTACCGGTTCGTAAGCTGGTTGTGCGAAGCCAGAAGGGGTCCCCCTTGAGCGGTTCCGACGGTCTGCCCGTCCGCGCGGCGCAGCCGCAAGACGTTTGGGGACGTGGCTTGTTCGTCTAGTTGGCTCTCTCCTGTTTCTTGTGCTTTCAGCAACCAGACAACGAGAGTTGCGTCCGATCAGCCTACGGACGCCGCCGGGTTAATCGACGCTCTGGGGATCGGTCTGTTCGTCCGGCTGCTCCGGCTTGACGGCCTCCAGAATCTTGGGGCGTCCCGCCACCCATTTCAAGCCCGAACGACAGTGCGGGCAGAGGGTACGTTTTTGATTCACCGACTCCCCGCACCCAGGGCATCGCGCCCGACCGTCGAGGAACCCGGCAACAATCACCCCCAGCGGCCCAAACACCACCCCAAAAAACACCCCCGCGCCCAAAGCCTCGCGCCTCTCGCCGACCCTCCCCGCCGCCACAACGCAACCGATCCAGCCGATCACAACAGCAAGCATCGTCAGTATTTCCAGGAAATCGCTCATTGAATGGACCTCCTTCCGAAACGTCCCGCCGCTCGCCCCGTCGGTTGGGCATGACAACTTGTTCAGATATTCTCAAATCCCAGCAAACGCCCAGGATCTGAAAAGAGAATTATTCGGCAAAGGGATCACGAAAACACGAAAGGACGAAAGCACAAAAAGATGGAAGACAAGGAACCCGAGCCACGATGGAAAGGTAATGTCCCCCGACGGGTTCCGTCTGCTGCATTTCTTGTTTTCGGTGCGCCAGGAAAGTCTGGTTGGTTTAGTCAGTTGAGAGGTACTGATCATGGCACTTGCTCGTTCACCATGAAGTTGAC
>JAFGFF010000241.1 GCA_016931075.1 Pirellulales bacterium
ATTTACGATCCCACCCAGTCGTCCGCGCAAAACGCTCGACTCTATGCGACACAGATGCCGGTCTGGCAGTGTCCCAGTGACGACGCGAGCGGGCGGATCGCGCGCGGTAGCGGACCGGACGACACCTATTCCCGGTCGAATTACGTCTTCTGCATGGGCAGTGGCATGATGGTCGCCAAGGATGCGGGGCACCGGGTCATAGACTGCCCCTACCCAAGCGGTATGGACCTCACGACGAACGGAGCCTTTCAGATCGACACGGCGCGGAAGATAAGAGATATTACGGACGGGACTTCCTCCACGGCGCTGGCCAGCGAGACGATCTCGGGAAAGGTCGATGTCCGTAGCGGTAACGACTGGGACTTGCGGGGTGTGTGGAGCTATCATTCACCGGGAGCTTCGTCGTATATGCATATGTATCCACCCAACCATTCGACTCCAGATACAATGTGGACCGTGCGTTGCGTCAATCAGCCGGAGGCGGGCTTGCCCTGCGCTCAAGTGAGTTGGCAGGACAGCGATCATGTGTTTTCCCTAGCCCGCAGTACGCATCCCTCGGGAGTGAACGTGGTGTGGTGTGACGGTCACGTGAGTTTTATCGAAAATGAAATTGACCCAACGGTTTGGAAGGCGCTTGGAACCATCAATGGCCAGGAAGCTGTGACGATGCCCTAAGCCGCAAGCGGCAATGTTTTCACAGTTTTCCATGAAGACGGCTCCCACTTCGGGGTAAAATGATTCTTGAGCGTTTGGTATCTTACTATCATAACCAACCGATATTGTGCCCTAGAGCGCGTCTCTGAAATGAATAGCAAGACACAACTAGCTATGACAGAACACGAAATCGGACGCCGCGATTTCCTGGCCCGCGCAGCCCTCAGCGGTGGCACCTTGCTGCTCGGATCCTTGTCCCACGCGCAGAGTGTCCTGGGAGCTGAAGCGAAGCCGGTTTCCAAAACCGACCCGTTGCAGTGGCTCTACGAGCACCAACAGCGCACTCCACTGCCGCCGCCGAAGATCATCGACGTTCGTCACGTCAAGCTTTGTTATGACCCGATAAGATATTGTGGCCACCCTCGTCAGGGGATCTTCAAGTACTTCGGCAACGGCGAGATCATCGTCGGGCACAACCATGCGCCGTGCAGGTACAAAAACCGCAACGACTCGCGCCACGGCGCAGACGGTTACCACAGTCGGGCGAAAGTCCTCTTGCAGCGGAGCCTGGATGGCGGGCAAACCTGGCCCGAGGACCAAAATGTCGTGGTTTACGACGAAACCATCTCGCCGGAAGCCAAGCGGGCGTTTCTCTACCAGAAAGGCGCGCCACGTGAACAGTACGACATGTTCCGCCCCGAGTCGGTTTTCTTCTTCGGTCGCACCTACTTGCCAGAGCGAGATAAGAAAAATACGGTCTGCTTCGCGCTGCGTTCGCCGGATAAGGGGCACACTTGGGAGAAGGTGCCCACAATCGTCGAAAATCCTAGCGGTGCGGACGGCTACGTGCACAAGGACTGCCCCCCGGTGGTGCGCATGCCCGACGGCAAGACCCTGCTGGCCGCCATGAGTGTCGGAATGCCTGGAAACAACCCGGCCATCTACGCCTCGACCGACAATGGGCTCTCATGGAAATATCGGAGTGCCGTGGTGAAGGATCTCTCCGGCATCGGGCGGTTCACGTACGCCGCGTTGCTTCTGCTGCCGGGCGGCCGACTTCAGTGCTACGCGCTGCACATCTCCTCACGTGACCGTGGCGGCGGCCCGTGGAATATCGACGGCCTGAAGGACGCAATTTGTGTATGCAATAGCGCGGACGGAGGACATACGTGGGGCGATCCCGCGCCGATTGTCGGCAAAGGCATGGGTTGCTGGAAAGAGGTGGGTGACCGAGCCGTGGGATCCAACGTCTATCGTTCCCCTTGGCCGATGCTGCTGAACGATGGCCGCATCCTCGTGCTCTTTGCTCGGCGCCGCTTTCCCTACGGTATCGGCGGCACCCTCAGTGAGGATGACGGCAAGACCTGGAGCGAAGAGTTCGTTATTCGCGCCGGCGAGTGCGGCTGCGCGGACGTGGGATACCCGGTCGGGTGCCAGCTCGAGGACGGCCGCATCTTCACCGCCTACTATTACAACACGCCGGGTAAAACGCGTTTGACATCCGTCCGATACATCGCCGGGACATTCTTCCGCGTCAACGTGTCAGAAACCACAAGGGTGCCATCCTGAAGTCTTGACAGCGACCGGGGTGAAGGAAGAAGAATATGGAGAGAGAGAATCGCTAGCTGCCTTTCCCCGAAGGGACTGTACAACGAAAACGTCAGGGTCGAATGGCACCGAAATATTCCGCGGAGCGATTCGCATACCAAAAACCATGCGCCAATGAGCGGATCGATAAAGGGGACGCATATATTGGCGAAGATGGGCAGCATCGGCAGGGGCAGGCATAGTGGGTGACTGACAACTACGACAGCGGTAGTGAACGACTCGCGGTGAACAGCCACGCCCAGCGGTTTTTCAAACGACGATCGTCGTCGTAACCAAACTCAAACTACGACTGTTGTCGTAGTCGACCCCGCCTCGGCCACCCTGGCCGGCTACGGCTAGACCTACAACGGCAACCGCATCACCGCCAGCGGCAGTTCCTACGGCACCGACAACCGGCTTTTGTTCGATGGCACGTACCTCTACGAGTACGATGCCGAAGGCAACCGGACGTTGCGATACATCGACAACCCGGAATACGGTGAGGAGGCGGTCTTCGACGACTACGACTTCGACATCACCGTTTACACCTGGGACCATCGCAACCGGTTGACGGCGGTAGAATTCTACGCAACGTATGAACACTACGACTACGAGGTCGCCGACCAGACGGTCACGTACAACTACGACCCGATGAACCGCCTGATTGGGCGGGACGTGTTTTTCAACGAGCTGCCCAACTCGCGTCAAGCCTTCATCTACGACGGCAACCAGATCATAACCGTCCAGCGAAACACGCCCTTGGCGCGGGTGGTATCCTGAGGGCTGGAATTGGAGCCATGGCCTTTGGGAGGACGGTACGTTTACGGCAGAACGTTCCAGGCGGGATCCGGGGACGAGTGTGCTGCGGTGAGCCCTTCGGAAGCGACTCACGCCATGCAAGTGGGTGCCCCCGCCTGGGCAGACCTTCGCTGTTTCTCGCAACCCATGCTGCCAAGGATATGCAACCAGATGGATGATGGTTCGACGCCACCTGATCCAGAATCGAACACTTGACTCCTTCTGCAACCCCCCTCGGGGTGTCCCGTTATGCTACCTTCGCCTCCGCATGAGCCTTGCCGCGTCGCAGGTCCGTCCCAGCGCCTGTCGGATGTTCTCTCCAAACGAATTCGTGCCAAGGCGCAAAGGGAAAGGAAAGAAGCGGGCAGGACAGGGGGCCTCACCACTCTGGTTCGAGCGGGCCGCCGTCGGGCAGCAAGTCGGCCAGGGGGCAGGCGTCGCACTTGGGCGTCTTGCGGCAGTGGAGGTGGCCGACGCGGACCAGCAGGGCGTGGTACTCGTTGTACAACACCACGTCTTCTTCCAGGTGGCTTTGAAAATGGTCCTGCAGGCCGTGGTAGTCAATGTCCGGCTCGATCCAGCCATGGCGGGTCATGATGCGGTGGGTGTAGGTGTCGATGACGAACACCGGAAGCCCGCCGGCGTAGAGGAGGATCGAGTCGGCCGTCTCGGGCCCGACACCGTTGATCGACAGCAGTTCCTCGCGGAGCGACAACACGCCCGAGGCGAACATGGCGTCCAGGTCGCCGTCGTAGCGGTCGACGACGAACGAGAGCAGGTTGCGAAGGCGTTTGGCCTTCATCCGGTAGTAGCCGGCCGGGCGAATCAACTTGGCCAGCTCTTCCGCCGGGACGGCCGCCAGGGCGTGCGGCTCGAGCAGGTCACGGTCGCGCAGTGTTTGAATCGCCTTCTCGACGTTCTTCCAGGCCGTGTTTTGCACCAGCACGGCCCCGACCATCACCTCGAACGGCGTCTCGCCGGGCCACCAGTGCTGCGGACCGTAGGCCGCCAGGAGCCGATCGTAAACCTCGCGGAGTGAAACCGTCACCGTCGGATGCGACTATTCGAGGTTCGTGGGGGAGTGAAAGGCCGGAGAGTTACGTTCAAGTACTCGGGTGGCCCGGATAGCTCGGCTATCCGGGGGCCGTCAGGCCCAAGAGGTTTCGAACTATGGTTGTGTACTGTTGACAACCGTCAAGGACAGCATGCCCCGTGTCTCGATACCTCTTGTCGCTTCGCGACCCCGATAGCGGAGCTATCGGGGCTACCCGGTTGCATCTACACTGGCGCTCGCGCCAGCGCCACCGCGTGGATGCATACCCGGCAAACGCTCTAGCGCTTTTCAAGGTCCCACTTGGCGATGATCACTTCACCGCCGGGGGTCAGCTTGCGGATTTTGTCGGCGATGGACGCCGTCTCCGAGACGGTCGCTTTCTCGAGCCGCTTGGACAGCAGGGCCAACTTCTTCCGGCGATGCCTCCGACGCTTGATCTCTTTGCCACGTTCGCTGATACCCACGTACAGAACTCCTCAGGCTAGATGGGGCTCACCGGCCGCTCGCACTATCACTTCCCAAATCGGCGGCGTTAGAACCCTCCTTTTTACCCCACCCGACCTGCCGCGTCAACGGGACGGTCGGGCGGTCGAGGGACGCTTTTACCGCATCTGGAAGCGGTGGGAGAGACACGGCCACACTCTAAGCGTGGCCCTCCAGGCAGAGGGTGGCGTTGGGGTTCGGCTGCACGGGCAGAATGCCCGAGCTACCTTGAGAATTTTTGCCCCGAACGCTTTTTATCATTAGAAGTCGTCCGAGAATGACTTCCCATTTCTCAAACGCAACACGCCCTCACCCCCAGCCCCTCTCCCACGGGGAGAGGGGAGTTATTCTCGGACACTCCCTCAGGCGACCGGCTCGGTCACCGGGGGATCTTTGTCGCCCTCGCCTTCGTTGACGGTGCCCGCCACGCCGGCGCCGTGGTGGCCTCCGCCGGCGTCTACAGCCACCGGCACCGCAATGGCGGTTGCTACGCCTGCCCCTATCACGAGGGGATTGCACAGGAGCCGGCGGAGTCGCTGGGCTCGGGTCGGCTCTTGGCCGCGAACGGTATGGGCCCCGACGATCAACAGGGCCTCGCTGCCGGTCCCGCGGGGCGCGGTGCCCGGGGCCCAGGCACGATAGGTCGCGTAGCTATTGGCGACGACGACCTGATAGACGCCGCCCCGGAGCCCTGGGAACTCGAACCGGCCCAAGTCGTCGGTTTGCCCTTGGGCGATAACCCGATTGTGCTGGCGGAGTTGGATGGCAGCCTCGGTCAGCGCGTTGCCCTCGATGTTGATCACCCGGCCGCCGAGCACGCCGTTGTCCTGCAAGGCCACGTCGACGGCCACGGGCACCGGATTGTCGTCGGCCGGCACCTGGCCAGCCAACAGGCTCAGGATCGATACAAAGAGCACCAGCACGATGTTTTCATTTCGTGTCTTCATCATCAAAATACCTCCGCCACGGTCCTCGACCGGATCGCTCTGGGAACAGACGATAACCAATATCGACCCGTCGCTGTTGGATTTCGAGGAAACCTGGGTGAAAAACGTTGAGTTTACCGATTGCCAAAGGGCCAAATCCCCTTGGGTTTGTGAGCTTGGCGAATCTGGGGCGGCTCCTTCCATGTTTTAAGATGCTGGGCAAACTGGGATCGCAGGTTCGGGACCCGGGCGGCCAGCCGCTGGCTGAGTCGGCCCGGCGGGGTGCTGGCGTGGACGTCGGCCAGGAACCCGGCCAGTTCGCGCCGCGCTTCGACGGGGCCATGGATCATGAAATGGACCCAGGCCCAACTGTCGCGGTAGTCTTTTTCGATGAGCTTCGTGAAGTCGTCCTCTTGTTCGAGCTTTTCGAGTTTCGGCAGCAGGTTGAATCGCGCGTTCCAGCGGAGACTCTTCAAATGAGGGTTGTCGTACGCTCGTTTCTCCGGCGGAAGCTCGAAATACTCGGCCAGTCCCTCGTCCAGCCAGAGCGGCACCATAGGCAGCGTCGCGTGCAACAACGCATGGGTGCATTCATGACGGACGTCGACTTCAAAGTCGGGGCTCCGATGGACCAGCACCCGGCCCGGGCCCTGGTCTTTCACAAACAGCGCCCGGCGGTAGGGCAGGTGGGGCTCGTGGATCTGTAGATACCGGCGGTAGGACTGCTCGTCGCGGAACAGGAGCAATTCGATCCGTTCTTTCGGCGCAGGCACGCCGGCCAGTCGGGCCAGATCGGTCTGGAGCCGGGCCAACTGGGTCACGAGCTTTTCGTAGCCGTGCAGCGGGAACTCCGACCGGCAGACGAACGGTCCGGCCACGCGGACGTCGATCCAACGGTTCGTTGCCGGCTCCGCCGCCCAACCACTCGCGGCGAAGAAACTTGCCACCAGCAGCGCAAGCATCCAGAGGCCTCGTCGGGATGGTGCAACCACGGCGCGCATCAGCTCGCCTTCTTCCAGCGGAACCAACCCGACAGCCCGGCGCTTTTCCGAGCCGGTTGAGACCTGGCCGAGAGCAAGGGCTTGTCGGTGAGAATCGCAGCCGGGTTGGTACAGCACAACAGTCGGGCGGTCGGGTAGCCGGCCCTTTCGAGAATCCGTTCGAACGCCCGACGAATCAGCGGGCGGCGTGACTGCGAGCTATGGGCGTCGCTGGCGATGACGTGGACACAGCCTTCGTCGATCAGCCGGTCGGCCAGTTGCTGCACTTGCGGCCCGAACGTTCCCAGCAGGCTGGTCGCCGTGACTTGGATCAGGCAGCCCGCCTCGACGACCGCCCGGGCGAGGTGCGGTTGGGCCAGGATGCCCTGGTTCCGCTCGGCATGGGCGAGGATTCCGGTCAAGCCCGCGCGGCGGAGTTGGGTCAGCAACCCTTCGATCGGAAGGTAAACCTCGTGGGGCAATTCGAGCAACACGTAGCGTCCGCGGTCGGCCAGGGTGAGCAACTCGCCGCGGCGAATGCGTTGGACCAGGTCGGGCTCGATCCGCAGCTCGCCGCCAGGCCGAACATCCAGCGGCACGCCGTGGCGGTTGAGGAAGTCTTGCAGGTGGGCCGTTCGGGCACGGACCGTCGGGCCGTCGATGTGCGGATGGGCCGAGGACTGGTGCGGTGTGACGATCGTCGTCGAGATCCCGTCGGTGACCGCCAGCCGGGCCATGGCCAACGCCTCGTCCCAATCGGCCGCCCCGTCGTCCAGGCCGGGCAACAGGTGGCAATGGGTGTCGACAAATGGTTCCAGATGCTGCACGGGATTTCCTCCGGCCGGTACAAGGTCTCCCTTTCACGACCTCACGCGGCGTCCGCTCGACGGACGGGTGTACGACGCGGTTTGGGTCGACTGGGTACCGGAACCTGCAGTTGCTCGGCCTCCATGGACGATTCGTCCTCGGCCTGGGTGGCTTGGGCAGCTTGCTGCGCGGCGTAGTGCTCGGCGGCATGGGACAGGCGTGTCGGCCGGGTGGCCGGGGCGATACGCAGCCGCGGCGTCGGCGTGATCTCCTTGCCCCATGTCATGAACCAGGGGAGCAGGAACTGGTGGAAGCAGTGGCGGCACTGCATCGGCACCAGCAGCAGCCCGCTAAACAGCCAGCTTTTCCAGCCCGGCACCTCGCGCACAAAAGCCTTATCCGCCCAACAAACGGGACATTTCATCGAGAAGTCCCTTTCTCGTTCATGGTCAATTGCATGGATCTGCCCGTTGGCTCAGCTCCGGCCGGCCCGGTCTCGGTTTCACCGCTAGAAGAGGTCTCATCCGGACAAGGCAACCAACCCGGAAGTGGTGATCCCGGAACGGTTTACGTCGTCTTTCCGGTGTGGGCTGAGGTAGAGTTGGGGTAGGGTAGGGGGGCCGGCGGTCCGCGTCAAGAGCATTCGGAGGTCAGAGAATGGTGCGATCCAGTCTGGGTGTCCTGGTAATCCTGACCGTGGGGGGGGGTGTTTTTTCCATGGCGGCCCGGCCGTGCTCAGGTCAGTTCATCTTCAACAAAATCAACCCGGGCGAGATCATCACCCGGAGCATCGACCCGAAGGCCTTGCGACGTCAGCCGATCGAGACGGAGGCCAAACCGACCAAGCCCTACGCGCCGATGCCCCATTTTCACAACCGCAATGCCCTGTCCAGCCTGCCCGACCGGATTGAAATGGCCCCCATCGCTCAGCCTCAGATCCACGGCAGCCACATCCGTCCGGATCGCATCACGTTCGGCCCGATGGTTCAGACGAACATTGCTCCCCAGCACATCCGGATGGACCCGTTGGTCCGGACGATCGAGCCCGGCCGTCGGATGACGGCCCCGGTCACGCCCTCGCAGCCGAAGTGGTTTTTCTCGAAACAGCTCGAAGGCCACGCGAAACCGACCGAGCGATTCGACTCGTCCCTCTACCTGAAACAGAAGGACTACAACGTGGCGCGTCCGGCGTCGTCCAACCGCCGCGACGTTCCCTCGCATCCGATGAGTTGGTAGATTGGATCCAGGAAAGCAAGTGGTCGGCAGGGCAGGGGGGCCCGTAGGTCAGCCCCGTAGACGCGGCGTCCCCGCCGCGTTTCAGAGAGTTCTACACACATTCCACCCCGTAGACGCGGCGTCCCCGCCGCGTTTTAAAGAGTTCTACATTGTTCCACAAAGCGGCGAGACGCCGCTTCTACTTAGCCACCGATGCGAATCCTTCACCTCATCACGCGACTGATGCTCGGCGGAGCCCAGGAGAATACGGTGCTCTGCTGCGAAGATCTGATGCGCGAGCATGGCGACGAGGTGCTGCTGGTGACCGGCCCGCCGGGTGAGCACGAAGGGGATTTGCTGCCGCGAGCCAGGGCAGGGGGGGTGCCCCTGGAAGTCCTGCCGGCGTTACAGAGACAAATTCATCCGACGCGCGACTTGCGTGCTTATTTCGATATCAAGCGTCGCATCAAAACCTTCCGGCCGGACGTGGTTCACACCCACAGCGCGAAGGCCGGGCTGTTGGGCCGCGCCGCCGCGTGCAAACTCGGCGTGCCGGCGGTGGTCCACACGGTCCACGGCGCGCCGTTTCATCCGTACCAGGGCAGGGGGGCTCGCGCGTTGTTTCGCGCCTGCGAGCGCTGGGCCGCCCGACGGTGTCACGCAATGATCAGCGTGGCCGACGCCATGACCGACCTGCTGGTCGACGCCGGCGTCGCTCCTCGCGAAAAGTTCACGACAATCTATAGCGGCATGGAAATCGAGCCGTATGTCGAGTCGGCCCGGCATCGCCAGCGCGTTCGGGCCGAGCTGGGCTACACGGCCGAGCACTTCGTCGTGGGCAAGATCGCCCGGCTGTTTCATCTCAAGGGCCACCCGTTCGTGATCGAGGCGGCCGACCGGGTCGTTCAACGCAATCCGAACGTCCGATTCCTGCTGGTCGGCGGCGGCATTCTACGGGAACAACTCGAACGCGAGATCGCCTCGCGAGGGCTGAGCGATTACTTCCAGTTCACCGGCCTGGCCCCGCGCGAGCGGATCCCCGAACTGCTCTCGGCAATGGACGCGCTGGTCCACACGAGTCTGCGCGAGGGCTTGGCCCGAACGTTGCCCCAAGCATTGCTGGCCGGCAAACCAGTCATCAGTTACGACGTCGACGGCGCTCGCGAGGTGGTCCTGCCCGATCGGACCGGCTTTCTCCTTCCGCCCCAGAGCATCGAGCCCCTGGCCGACGTAATCCTCACTCTGGCCACATCGCCGGAAATATCCACTCGAATGGGGGAAGCAGGTCGTCGTCTCTGCCTCGAACGGTTTAACCACCACCGGATGACAGCCCAAATCCGAGAAATCTACCTCCACTTGCTGCGGGGCAGGGCAGGGGGGCAGGCCGGGTTCACCCCCCCGGGCTGCGATTGCCGCCGCCCCGACGTTGGGTTAAACTTCGAGAATGGTGTGAATAGCGCCGATTAACCCGTTCGATGTCCTTTGCGAGACACGTTTCCTTGGCCAGGGCGACTCCCGGATATATTGGTCCCTATCGACTGCTGAACGTAGTCAATACGGGCCAGACGAGCCGCATCTGGCAGGCCTTCGATGACGCGGCCGGCGAGATGGCCGGCATAAAAGTCCTCCTCGAGGAATTCCAACGCAACCGCGAACATTTGGCCTATCTGAAACAGGAATGGCTTGTCGGCGGGGAGTTGAAACATAAACGGATCATCCGGTTCCGAGGTTTTTCCATCGATCGGGGGATCCCCTATCTCGCCATGGAGTGGTGGCCCGCTCCCAATCTCAAACAGCGGATGCGCTACGCCTACGACCAGATAGAGCACCAAATCCCCAAAATTATCGAGCAAGCATGCGAGGGTCTGAGCTACCTGCACCAGCACGGCTGGGTTCACCGAGACATCAAACCGGACAACTTGTTGGTCTCCGAAGAGTGCGACATCAAGCTGATCGACTTCGCGTTGGCCCAACGTATCAAGGTCGGGCTGGCCAAAATCCTGGGTGGAAAATCCAAGATCCAGGGAACCCGGAGCTACATGTCGCCCGAACAGATACGTGGTGGGGTTCTCGATGGACGGGCCGACCTGTACAGTCTTGGGTGTACGATCTTCGAATTGCTCGCCCAGACCCCACCCTTCACGGGGACCAGCGCGAACGATTTATTGATGAAACACCTGAAGGCCTCACCTCCACCCGTGGAAACGGCGAACCGAAACATCACCCCCGCCATGGGGGAACTGCTTCGCAAGGCGATGGCCAAGGACCCGGCCAACCGGCCGAATTCGGTGGAGGACTTCCTGACCGAATTCCGTATGATCCAGGTTTTCAAGAAACCGCCCAAACCGCCCGAGGAATCGAGCTAGGACCAAGGCAAGAGACAGACCATGGCAGGGAACGATCATCGGCTCACGTTCGAGCAACCCATCTTCGAGTTGGAGATGCGGCTGGAGAAGCTCGAGCGTCTCGGACCTCCGACTCCGGAAACTCGAAACGAGCTGCAACGTCTGCGCCGCGAGTTGACAACGCGGAAGAAGGAAATCTACGGCCGTCTCAAGCCGAGCGAAGTGATCGAAGTCGCGCGTCACCCGAACCGCCCGATGACGACCGACTACCTCGACATGGCCTTCGAGGAATTCGTCGAATTGCACGGCGACAAGACGTTCGGCGACGATCGGGCGATCCGGACCGGTTGGGCCAAGCTCGACACGTTCAAAGTCATGGTCGTCGGTCACCAGAAAGGCAAGACGCTCGAGCAGCGCAGCGCGTGCAGCTACGGCTGTGCCCATCCCGAAGGCTACCGCAAAGCGATGGCCAAGATGCGTCTGGCCGCCAAGTTCCATTTGCCGGTCATTTGCCTGATCGACACCCCGGGCGCTTGGCCGGGCATCGGCGCCGAGGAACGGGGCCAGGCCCAAGTGATCGCCACTGCGATGTACACGATGGCCTTGTTGCCCACCCCGATCCTCTGCGTCGTGATCGGCGAGGGCGGCTCGGGCGGGGCGCTGGGAATCGGCGTGGGCGATCGCGTGGCCATGCTCGAGCACGCCTATTATTCGGTCATCAGCCCCGAAGGCTGCGCCGGCATCCTCTGGCGAAGCCACGCCTACAAAGACGAAGCGGCCAACGCCTTGAAATTGACCTCGAAGGACCTGCCCGGGCTGGGCGTGGTCGACGACGTGATCAACGAGCCGCTGGGCGGCGCCCACCGCAACCCGCACCTCATGGCCA
>JAFGFF010000025.1 GCA_016931075.1 Pirellulales bacterium
AGCTAGCGGAGGGACTTGAACCCACAACCTGCTGATTACAAATCAGCTGCTCTGCCAATTGAGCTACGCTAGCCGGCCAGGCCCACCACGCGAATCACTTAATATAACCAAGCCACCTGACCGTGCAAGGGGGATGGTGAAAAATAGTCATCGACCTTTAGCACCCCTGAAATCCAATTTGGATTGACCGCAGACTACCCAGAATCGCAGGCCGCTCAGTTTGCCCCATGGCTCGCAAACGCCCCAGCAGCCCAGCAAGATAACTGCGCGATGGCTCTTCAGCAGAATCCCCTCTGTGGTACCGGATTACGCAACCCCGTTCGACTTCCAAGGGCGAAGTTTCGAGGCCCCGAGTATCTGGTCCTGCTCGGAAGAAGACCGCCGCTTGGAACCCTATAGATAGGATAGAGAGCTGCCCCCTGGAAAGGTTCCCTCTTCTTGGCAATACGGCAAAACCAAAAGAAATGGGAAGGGGACACAGGAAGGATAGGGGGAAGGGATACTAGTTCCCAGAAGCCTGCTAGTCCCGACCTCGAGGCGGCCGCCGGGAAGCGGGCCGCCCCGCGTCGAGACGGGTTCACCGGTAGGGGGGAGGCGAACCGGCGACCCTCAACAGCATATCACTCCTTGACCTCGGTGGATCAAGGCCCTTCCAGGACTTCGAGCACCTCAAGCTTGTCTTCCTGGGCAGCCTGCCGCAACTTGCTCAGCGCCCGGGCCTCGATCTGGCGAACCCGCTCCTTGGTCACCCCCATTTCGGCCCCCACTTGCTTCAGTGTCCGAGGTTCCTGCCCGACAGCCAGGCCAAACCGTGTGATGATGATCTTCTGCTCCCGCTCGTCCAGCCGCTGGAGAATCCGCTCGACTTGGTTCTGCCGACGCAGGTGGGCCACTTCCTCCCCAAGTTGGTCGGTCCGGTCATCCTCGGCCGCCGCGAACAGTTCGCCCAGGCTGGTCCGGAACCGGTCCCGATAGCGGTGCTCGTCGGGGATCGTCCGGGCGAAGTTCTTCATGATGGCCCAACTGGCATACGTGCTGAACTTGTTGCCCCGGGCGAAATCGAACTTCTCGACCGCTCGGATCAGCGAAATATTGCCGTCACTGACCAACTCGAAGAACGTCTTGCCCGACCCGACGTGCCGCTTGGCGATCGAGACCACCAGCCGCAGGTTGGCGCGAATGATCTGGTTCTTCGTCTCGACAATCTCTTCGTAGAGATTCTCGATCCGATCCATCAGCCTGGCTTTCGGGTTGGCCGGATCAAGCCGATCGCGCAACGCGCTGGCCTTGTGCTTCAGGTAGTTCATCTTCCGGAAAAGATGGGCTTCCTGTTCCCGGGTCAGAAGCGGAACGCTGTAGAGACTGGCCAGATAGGACGGCAAACCGCTGGGCAGCCGTGGTTTTTTCGGCGAGGAGTCGCCTTCGGGCATCGGCCCGAGAATCTCCTTTTCTTCCGCTGGCTCAGTGATCTGGCCAAAGAGCTCGTTGTCGATGTAATCCAGCGGAAGTTCCGCAATCCGCCTTGCCCGCATCTCGCCGACGACCCGATAGACGCTCGTTTTCGTGCGGCAGAACTGCTTGGCCAACGATTCGACCGGCTCGCCTTCCCGAAAACGTCGGTCGATCTCCTCCTTGCTCATCTCGGGCAAAGGCCCGGTATGTTGCGGGAAAACGGCCAGATCGGCGTTCTGCTGGTCGAACTGGCGAATCGTGTAGCGGATCGTCTCGATGCTCCGACCGGTCTTCTCGGCCAGTCGCCGAGTCACCTCCGCCGGACAGGCGCCAAACTGGGCCAGACGTCGAGCCTTTTCGATGATCTCGTTTCGCTCCGAAGGACTCAACTGGCTGAACCGGGCCCCACGCTGTACACGCTCTTCATTTTCTTTGACGAACCGTTCGACCGAACTTTGCAGAAAACCGACTCGCTTCCGACCGTCGAACAGGAATCTTCGGCTGACCAGCCCCTGCTGCCGCCAGCGCGAGATGGTTTTCGTCGAGACTTTGAACATCCGGCTGAGCTCTTCGATGGTCAGCACCCGCTCGCCGGCCGCCCGCGAGCAAACGTTTGCCGCGTCGGAGACGTCCTCCACGAACAACTGCAAGTCGTGGCTGGCCTCGTCGCCCGACAGCCGCAGGTCGGGGTATGCCTCGGGCCGGAATTTGGTGATCCGAAAACAAAGGTATTCGTAGGTGTAGGTCCGGTCCGGGTCGAGCTCACCAAGAAGCTTCTCCGCCAGATCGGCCTGTTCGATCTTCTTCTCACGCGGCGCGAAGCGGACCTGCTGGTCTCGCAACTGCCTCATGGCCGGATTCATATAGTTCGTATGCATGATCGTTCCTCCCGAACTGTGCTCGGTGCGTCGTCTTTTCGCCGGGCGGTGGCGGCCGACCGTGGCCACCCATGCCCTATTATCGAACGATCCCGCACCTGTATTTTGTCAATTCTGACAGACAAAACTACCTTTTTTCGGGATGTAATTCAATGCCCCTTTTGGCTAGAGTCGTTTTCGCTGATTGGGGTAGTGGCTGCTTGGCCCTTTTCCTTGGGTCCTACGCAAGGGGCTGGTGCCTGGGTCGTGGATTCGAGGTTATTCCCCAGTAGAGCCATGGCGTAGTACATCCATCTGGTAGCTGCCCACCCTCGGTCCGCAGGCAGCAAGCCGTTTACTGAAAACACGTTATGTGCTTCGTCCATCTCACGCACGGCCAACCCCTTTCCGTTGCGTGTCCGAGACCGCTTTGGTTTCTTGGCTGGTCCTTTTAGTTAGATACCACAGCGGGGCCAAGGTTACAGAGAATCCCCCCTGACTCGAACGGAAGGGCCGGAATTGCATAATCGCCCGATGGCCTGGCGCAGCCACCCCCCCGAATTGACCTTCCTTGGACCGCACGACCGGTCTGGTCGGCCTTTTCCTCTGAACTCGTTGGACCGGACAAGTCGATCTACCGACTACGGTCCAGCGTCGGGCGGCCCCCGCCGTTGTGTGCCTCGAATCAGTACGGAACGATGGAAACCGGATAGGAAGGATCGGCGATATCCCATGCGCAAGAACTACTGTATCAGTCTGGCCACCGCGGCGTTCGTCCTCCTGACCTGTTCGGCCTGGCCGACGCTCGCCGCCGGGCCAAGGGCCAAGGCCAACTCGGGCAAGACGTACGAGTTCAAAAGTGCCCGGGCGACCGGCGACGTCGATCGGGTGGTGGCCATCCTCGAGGTCGGCGGCAATCTCAAGCACGTCAAGGACGAGAAGATCGTCCGGCCCAAGACGAGCCTGGTGGCCAATTTCGCCTACGACGAGAAGACGCTCCATCTGCCCAACAAAGACGACAACCACCTGCGTTCGGTCCGTCATTACGACCAGGCCAAGGCCGTGGCCAAGGTCGACCTTAAGGTCGTAAAGCCGACGTTGCCCGACGGGCGGCAGCTCATCGGAGTCGACGTCGACGCGACCGAGGCGAACCTCTTTTCGCCCAAGGGCCCGCTGACCCGCGAGCAGCTCGATCTGATCGACATCCCGGGCAACAGCATGTTGGTCGACCGGCTGCTGCCCAACAAGCCCGTGGCCCAGGGCGACCGGTGGACCCATCCGGACGACCTGATCGCGGCCCTGTTGAAGCTGGATTCGGTGGCCGAGAATAAGCTGACCAGCACGCTGGACAAGGTCGACGGCAAGTCGGCCCTGATGTCGATGACCGGCCGGGTCGAAGGGGCCGTCGGCGGCGTGACCTCGCGGATGGAAATCCAGGCGAAGTACCAATTCAATCGGAAAACCGGGCGGATCGACTGGCTGGGTCTGTTGATCAAGGAGGATCGGGACATTGGGCACGTCGACCAGGGGATGGACATCACGGCCCGGCTGCGGATGCAGATCAAACCGGCCGACCAACCGTCGAAACACCTGACCGACCGGGCCCTGGCCGGGCTGCCCTTGAAGCCGGCCGCGTCGCTGACCCAGTTGGCCTTCGCGCCCGAGGACGGCGGATGGCGTCTGCTGCACGACCGGCGTTGGTTCGCCCTGGAGGACAACGCCCGGATCGGCGTCCTGCGAATGATCGATCGGGGCGAGCTGGTCGCCCAGTGCAACTTTGTCACCCTTCGCCGGGTCGAGCCGGGCAACCAAATGACACTCGAACGGTTCCAAGAAGGCATCCGCGAAGCGCTCGGCAAACGGTTCGGCGAGTTCGTCAGCGCGTCGCAACAGGCCAACGACCAAAACTATCGCATATTGCGCGTCGTGGTCCGCGGCCTGGCCTCCGACCTGCCGATCCAATGGCACTACTACCTCATCGCCGACCGCTACGGCCGCCAGGTCTCCTTCACCTTCTGGGTCGAAGGCAACCTCCTCAAACGCCTTGGCTCCAGCGACCAACAACTCATCCACTCCTTCCGCTTCGACCCCGCGTCGGTCGCCGGCAAGGACGGAAACCGTCGCTAGGGGCGAGGGCTTGGGGTTAGGGGCTCGGGGCTAGGGACTGGGGGCTTGGGGTTAAGGACTCAGAACGAACCGAGCGGGGGACGTCAGTCCCCTGTTCTGTCTCCTTTATTATTCTTGGGTACTTGTTTGGTACTGTCGTGATCGCTCAGCCCGCGCGCACGGGCAGTGTTGGCCGTCACCACGACCTCGATCGGCACCGCTTTGGAGCGGACAAACTGGCATGAGACGTGGCCCGGTCAGGTGGTCCTTACTAATGCCAGGTATGGGTTTCTTGCGTGTCCAAAGGCGGTCCGCGTGGTGCGTTTGCTTTGGACCGCATGGCGAATGAATGCCGGGCGCCATGCCCAGACGTCGCTTTAGCCAGCGATGGGCATGCTGCTTGGGACAGCAGCGCCGACATGCTCATCCGCCGCCAGCAGGCTGCCCGACATAGAGACCGTGTCCTGGGCGGCGACTGAGCATGGCACCCAGGTTGAAAACCGCTTGTTTTCGTATGGGTACGGAAAATTCGGGGGGGCTGAGCGTCAGCCGACGCCGATTCCGAATCGCGGATGCGTGATTTTCCCTGAGCGCTCGATCCTGGTTGAAAACGGCTTGATATTCCATCAACCCACGTATCCCAAGGGTTTTTGAAGGCACTCGCAGACAATATTTCCGAAACGCGGATGCGTGGTTCTCCCTGAGCGCTCGATCTTGGTTGAAAACGACTTGATATTCCATCAACACACGTATCCCGAGGG
>JAFGFF010000026.1 GCA_016931075.1 Pirellulales bacterium
ATCTTCCAGACACCCTCGTAGAAGAAGTGCCACCCGATCGTCACCCGCAGGGCGACCAACATCACCACGGCCAAGAGGCCGATTTGGAACTTGGAGTATTTCAGGGGAAACCTCCTTCAAGAAGTATCGGGAGTCGCGCGCTTCGGCCCACGCGGCGGCACACGACTCGGTCCACGGCAGGTGGGACGTCAACCAGGAAATCGGACCAAGGCGGTAGGGGGCGCCGGGCGACGTGTTCAAATGCACTGTCTCCGGCTAACTTCCATTATAACCGAGTCCCTCGCGTGCCTCAACGGTGTCCCCCCGGGCAGATTGGCCGGAACTGGCGTGCTCCGACCCGATTGGCCCGGCTCGGGTGTCCTTGCCAATCAGCACGATTGGGCGAAAATGGAGTACTCGACTTAACAAGCTGCGCAAAACCGCCACTCCGAAACCCCCAATGGCATCCCTCCATGAGACTAGTCCTCTGTTACCCGGTCGAACGTAAACACGTCGAACAGATCCAGACCGCCGCCCCGGATTATGAAGTCGTTGACGCGGGCCAGGAGTGGATCGCCGAGGAGATCCTCCAGGCCGATGTGTTCTGTGGACACGCCAAGGTGCCGATCGACTGGGAGGCAGTGGTCCGGCAGGGCCGCTTGCGGTGGATCCAGTCGTCGGCTGCCGGGATGGACCATTGTCTGGTGCCGGCCGTGATCGAATCGGACATCGCCGTGACCAGCGCCTCGGGCGTCCTGTCGGACCAGGTGGCCGAGCACACGCTGGGGCTGGTGATCGCCTGGTGCCGCAGCCTGCCGGTCTTCTTCGAGGCGCAGAAGAAGCGCGAGTTCATCCGCCGGCCCACGCGGGACCTGACCCGCGGCACGGTCGGCATCGTCGGGCTGGGCGGGGTTGGCCGCCGGCTGGCCGAGTTGTTGGTCCCGCTGAAGACGCGGATCCTGGCCACCGACTTGTTTCCCGTTGATAAGCCCGAGCACGTCGAGGCCCTTTGGCCGGCCGACCGGCTGGACGATCTGTTGGCCCAGGCCGACGTGGTTGTGCTATGCGCCCCGCTGAATGACTCGACCCGTGGGCTGATCGACGTGGCGGCCCTGGCCAAGATGAAGCCGGGCGCGCTGCTGGTCAACGCCGCGCGGGGGCCGTTGGTCGTGACCGAGGCGATGATCGACGCGCTCAAGTCGGGCCATCTGGCTGGGGCCGTGATGGATGTGACCGATCCCGAACCTCTCCCGCCGGAACACCGTCTTTGGGATACGCCGAACGTCATTCTCACGCCGCACGTGGCCGGTCAGGCCGCCTGGCGGATCGACAACATGACGCGACTCTTATGCGAAAATCTCGCACGGTGGCAGACCAACCGGCCGTTGGTCAACTATCTGGAAGACAAGTCGCTCGGTTTTCCGATTCGCGGCGGGGCTTACCCGCTGTGGGGGGATCTGGAGGCGGCGGGTTGATCCGTCCGGTGTGTATCCACTCGGTATGACCCCACCCGACCTGGGAGGAGTGACCCGCTTTCCATCTGGACCCATCGGGGTGGGACCGTCTAAGATGACCAGTCCCGGGCCGTTCCACCGGGTTCCCTTGTTGAAACGGAACAGACCAGACGCTGGGGCCAATCTTCCGAGGACGCCTGTGATGATGTCGACAACCATGTTCCACGAGCGGGGCGCGACCCGAACTTGGGGAGGCTCCTCCAGTGGCAACTGCTCCGAAAAACTTTTAGCGGAATACGTCCGGATCCTCGACGAAAAGCGACTCAACTGGACCGAGCACCACCGGTTGATCCGCAAGTTGGGCTCCGGAGGACAGGGGGTCGTCTACCTTTCCGAGCGCCGCAGCGCCGACGGATTCACCCTGCCCGTGGCGTTGAAAATCTTCACGCCCGAGCCTTACGAAGACGATCGGGCCTACGACGCCGGCATGGAGCGGATTGCCCACGTAGCCGCCCGGGTCGCCCAGGTCCAGCAGGACAACTTGTTGGACGTTCACAACTGGGTCGACCGGCACCGGATCCGGCTGATGGAGATGGAATGGGTCGACGGCTTCGACCTGGACCGGCTGCTGGACGACAAAATGCTCGATTGGATCCACCATCGTGCGAGCGAGCGGCGGTGGAAGCACGTCAACGAGGTGATTGTCACCGCCGGCCTGCGGCAGCCGCGTTTGAAGCCGGGCATCGCCATCGCGATCATCCGCGACTGCCTGGCGGCGCTGGCCGCATTGCATCGCGCGGGCATCGTCCATGGCGACCTGAAGCCCTCAAACATCATGATCAAGCGGACTGGCAACGTGAAGATTGTCGACATCGGTTCGGCCTTCGAGGTCGACCACGTGCCGCCGATCCGCACCTGCACGCCCGCCTACGCCGCCCCCGAAGTGCTCGAAGGCCGCGAGTGTTCGCCCCGGTCCGACCTGGCCAGCTTGGGCTACGTTCTGATCGAGATGCTCTCGGGCGCGCCGCCGTTCGCCGGGCGGACCACCTACCACGACCTGTTGGAGGCGAAGCGATTCCTGGCCCAGCAGCTTCCTCGGATCTTGCCCGAGGAAGTGGTCTGCAATCAGCTCCTGATGGCCTTCCTGCGAGGCCTGGTCGCTCCCGATCCGACGCGGCGTTTTCCCAGCGCCGAGGCGGCTGATCTGGTCAAGGAAGGCGCGGCCAGCTTCCATCGCCAGTTGGTCAAAGGCGACTTGGCCAGCGAATATGACAACGAGATTCGCCTCTGGCTCGAGGCGTTGGAAGACTACGCGTAGATCGGCAAGAAAGACGGCAAGCCGCCGGGAGACGCAACCCGACGGCTTGCCTGAGCTGCCGGTCACACTGATGTTTCTAGCGTGGCGGAGCAAACCACTGCCAGACAGGTGACCAAGCCGATTGCACGCAATGCGTCCGAACAGGTTCAGCACTAGTTTGGAGGTTGGTTGCGCCTCGCGGGGCTCAGATCGCGGCAAATCTCGTTTGCCGGCCAACCTGCTCTACTGTGCTTTGCTCCTCCTTCTACCTGCACGGCGCGTCATTTCTCGCTCACGCAATTGATTCTCCATCGTCCAGAGGCTTAGGACAAGCCTTTTGTCGCAAAACGGCCCCAGAAAAACGCAAAACGCGACAATTCCCTGCCGGCGGAGGGACCGCCGCCCTCCACTAAGCAGATAGGCCGAAAGAAGCGTGTCGCGCGGTAGATCGGTTGCTTGTCAGTCTCGAAAATGACTGAAGAAGAGGCAATACGGTCGAAAACCTAGTTCGCCCGGGCGGCTTGTCGACGAGCCAAAACCAATAGGCCCACGCCCGCCATCAGCATCACCAGGGTCGAAGGTTCAGGCACGAGTGACAAATAGGGTCTCTTCGAGACATATTTGGGCTTCAGGCCCCACTCGCCGAAGTTATAGCCCGTTGCTTCAACGCCCGCCTCGAGTGAGATTCCGACGAAGCGATTCGATCCCTTCGCCTTTCCACCGGCGGTGCCTGGCGCGTTCGGCTTGCCCTCGATGTATTTGTAGGGCTGGATCTCGATGATCTCGTAGAGTCCTGCCAGAAGGTCATCGAAGACGTAGGTGCCGTCATATCGGGTTACGGTCGACCGATTCACGGTCTGCCCATTTTCATCCGTTCCTCGAAGCAGGATCTCGACCAATCGGATCGGCCGCTCGAAATCGTCCCTGACGCTGTCCCCGTCCAGGTCAGCATAGACGTAGCCCATCAGTCGGGCAGCCTCTTCCGTACCCACCGGGACGATCTCGGCCCGAAGATCACCGGTCCCAAGAAGAAAAAGACCTAGCACGGGCGCGAGAAGGAGCCCGTTTCGAACCGCGGAACACATTGTGGCCATGGGATTACCTCAACCGAAACAGATGCTCCTACTGCCCTTGGGGGAAAACTCGACAAATTCTGGCCGTAAAAATCAGTACAATCCCCCTCACCTTCCATACTACGCACGAAGAACAACCGGGGCAATAGAGAAAATACCCCCCACAAGGGTCAAGTCGGGAGGCTGATCCTACTGCTGGGTATGCCCTCACAAATGAGCTAACTATGGTGTATGTCCACCGTATCAGGTGGTGAACTTTTCATTCGTGTTCTACCCGCCCGCAGGCCAAACCGGATAGCATGCGACCGGATGATGTGAAAGCCAGGAGCATTTTCGGTGCCCAGCCCTTGTCGACACGTTTCTTCTCTCCACGCATGGCCGTCGAAGTGCCGACGAGTGTACTCTCTTCCCCAATCCGGTCAATTTCAGTTTTGATAGACAAGACCTTGGGAACAAGATTTTTATCCCCGAGAAACAGGATTTTCGTACTCGCTCGCATGACACGTGGTCATCCGGGTTGAAAAGGTCCCTTCCGGAACCTCTTCCAGGGGTGGACAGGGCGTGGTGGGTCACTGTAGCGGAACGCTGGAGATGGGAACACAGGGAACTGGGAGTTGTTTACCCCCCCGGTTAAGTCATAATGGAAGGGCGGAGCAGCGGAGGGGCGATGCAAGGAAAGAGGAGAGCAGGGAGGGCCCGTCCGCGCTTGGTAGCCGCTTCAGTCAGTCCAGCAGTCAAACGGTAAACCATGTGTCCAGTTGCCGTCGGAATCGACCTGGGAACCACCAATTCGGGCGTCGCTCGGGTAGACGCGGCCGGCCGGACGGTCATGATCCGCAACCGGGACGGCGACGTTCTCACGCCGAGCGTGGTTCTTTTCCGTGATGCCGAGGTCGTGGTCGGCCGTGAAGCAGAGAAGGATGGCCAACTCGAACCCCAGCGGATGGCCCAATGGGTCAAGCGGGACATGGGCGCACCGGTCTACAGCCGGCCCATCCAGGGCGAGTTTCTTCCGCCCGAGGTGATTCAGGCCTGCGTGCTCCGCCGGCTCAAGGCCGACTTGACCGTCGCGTTGGGGGCTCAGGCCAGCGTCGTCATTACGGTGCCGGCCTATTTCGATGAGCCGCGGCGCAAGGCGACCGCCGACGCCGGTGAGATGGCCGGGCTGAACGTCCTGGACATCGTCAACGAGCCAACCGCCGCCGCGTTGGCCTTCGGCGAAACGATCGGCTACTTGTCTCCCTCGGGCGATGTGAAGGACGAGCTGACCGTGTTGGTCTACGACCTGGGGGGCGGAACGTTCGACGTGACACTCCTGCGGATGGCGCCCGGCGACATCCAGGCTCTGGCCACCGACGGCGATGTCCGGCTCGGCGGCCACGACTGGGACGCCCGACTGGTCGACCACCTGGCCGAGGCCTTCCGACAAACACACCAAATCGACTTGCACGAGGATCCGATCGCCCTGAACCGGCTTTTCGGCCTGGCCGTCGACGCCAAGCACGCCCTGAGTGCCCGGTCTCGCACGAACGTTCACGTGCAGCACGAGGGCCGGAGCGTCGACGTCGAAATAACCCGGGCCCAGTTCGAGGAAATGACGGCCGACCTGCTCGAACGGACTCTTTACACAACCCGGCAGCTCCTGGGCGACGTCGGGATGCAGTGGCACAATGTCGACCGGCTCTTGCTGGTCGGCGGCTCGACGCGGATGCCGATGGTGGTCGAAAAGCTATCGGCCATTTCGGGCAAGACGCCCGAGCGCTCGGTCAACCCCGACGAGGCAGTCGCCCGGGGCGCGGCTCTCTATGCCCACTACCTGTTGAGCCTGGAGGCGGCTACCGCCGGGACACTCTCGGGCCAGGCGGCGCCGGGCGCGGAGACGGGCTTCACGGTCACGAATGTCGCGGCCCACAGCCTGGGCGTCGAGGGGATCGACCCCGAAACACTTCGCAAGACGAACGTGAAGCTGATCCCCCGCAATGCCCCGTTGCCGGCTAAATACACCGAGCGGTTCACGACCAAGGCCGAGAACCAGCGGTCGATCATCATCCAGATCCTGCAGGGTGAAAACGTCCTGCCCGAAGAGTGTACGGCCATCGGCCGGACCGTCCTGGCCGACCTGCCCGCGGGGCTCCCCAAGGCGTGGCCGGTCGACGTGACGTTCGAGTACGAGACCAACGGGCGATTGCGAGTCCATGCGGTCGTGCCGGGCACCCACCGCGAGGTGACGCTCGAGTTGGAGCGGAACGTCGGCCTGTCGAACCAGGGGATCGAGCAGTGGCGCGAGGTCGTCGCCTCCGGCGCGGGTTTCGACGCCTTCGAAGCGCTGATTGCCGAGGCGCTGGAGGAAGAACTGGCCCCGGCCGCTCCCGCCTCGCCCACGTACCGCTCCCAGCCAGCCATGCTCAGCACACCGTTGCCCCCGGACACTGCTCCCGAGCCGGCCCAACCTGAGAATGTCGCCGGGCCGAGCGGTCCAATTTCGCCGGCCACGCTGACGCCAGAGATGTCTCCATTGTCGGAGATGGCCCCGACGCCTGTGTCTCCCAGCGCCGAATTGCCCGAGGCGACGGCGGCGTCCGAGACGCTCGTGGCGACACGGCCTGAGGAAAAGGAACCGAAGCCATCGGGCATGCCTCGCTGGCTGATGATCCTGCTGATCTACCTCACCTCGGCCGCCGCCGGTCTGGCCGCTGGCTATGCCATCCTCCACTGGCTTCGCCCCGGCCAGTTCCCGCTGCCTTGGTAGTGACTCGTTCCGTGCGAAGGCCTTCGGCGTCAGTCTCTCCGGGCAATCCATAACCTCAAGTCTTCCGTGTTGCATGGCCACGTGTCGCACGGGCTTGCCTCGGGAAATCCAGCGTCAACCAGCAGCTTCGCGAGTTCAGCGTCGGGCCATGCTTGGGTCGTGTTCCGGTACTGCGTTATCTGACCGCTGGCCGTATCGGTTACATGGAACGTCTGAACGGCTATTCGTTCTTCCGGCAGCCACCGGTTTTCTGTTTGGCGGCAATGAGGCTGGTCCGAGAACAGGCCCGAGTCGGCTTCCTGTCGACTGGGCTCGGCGCGGCCGGTCCGCTCGACGGCCTCGGGTGTTTGCACTTCGACGATCAGACGGCCCCGAGGGCGAAGATTCGTGTGGGCTTTGGCCAGAATTCCTCCGGTCTCGTCAGGCGAGAAGACATTCAATTCGCCATAGAGCATCATGACCAAGTCGTAGGGCCCTCCGAAGGCCGCCGTGCGAATGTCACCCAGGACAAACTCGCACGATTGTCCGTCCCGGACGTGCTTGCGAGCGTATTCGATCGACGCCGGGCCGAAGTCGATTCCACGGCACCGGTGTCCCAGCGCGGTCAGACGATGCGAATAGAACCCCGGCCCACACCCAAGGTCGAGCAAATCCGACGCCTGTTCATCAAGCAGAGTTTCATGAATCCACGCCACCTGCCGCTCGATCCACTCCACACGCCGGCTGGCCAGGTCGTGGTCCTGCGCCAAGTGCTCACGGAGCATCCGTCGGCTGAAGTCGGAGTTGTCCCAGGGGATCTTGTAGGCCCCCTGCCACGTTGCGTCATTCTGGTTGAGCATCGATTGTGGCGCGAGCCGGTCTAGGGTGAGAGATTCTGCGACGCCCGAAAGCGGATCTGGTTGATCGCGTTCATGGCGGCCTGCTTGATGGTCGGATTTCCACGCGCCGAGGCTTTTCGGAGCATCGGAAGGCTTTTCTCGGTTCCCAACTCGGATAGGACGGCGATGGCCTTCAGGCAAACGACCGGATCGGGCGAGGGGACCCATTTGAGTACTTCGTCCTCCGCGGCCGGGCCGATCTGCCGGAGGCACTCGGCGGCCTCCTTGTGTTCCATCGGGTTGCCGAGCTGAGCCATGACGGTCGGGACGACCGCCGGGTCCTTCAACTCGCCAAATGCCTCGTAGAGAGGGCTTCGTCGGAAACCAATGCTTCGATTGAACATCTTCAGCAGAATCGGCGTGCTGTACTTGCCGCCCCAGGTCACCAGGCCGCGGATCGCCTGTTCCTGCTCGTGCATATGGCCGCCTTCGGCGATCGACCGAAACGCCCGAGCGATTCTCTTTCGCGTCTCGGGCGACTCGACCTCCTCAGGACTGGTGGCCAGGAGAACGGCCATCGCGTCACGCTGTTCCAGCAAATTGCCCGAGAGCAGCATGTCGACTTGGTGGTCGTAATAACCTGGATCCCCCCGTTGCGGTCCTCGTTCGGCCTCCTCTTCCTTCTGTCGCTCGGCCCAGAATCGGGCCTCTCGCTCCGCTTGCTTTGCTTCCCAGCGCTTGCGATGCTCGGCCAGTTCCGGGTAACGCTCTTCCTGCTCCTTCTGCCATTGTGCTCGTTTGGCCTTGACGACGGTATCGAGCTTCCATGGAATAACGTCCACCTCCACACACCGGCCGGAGGGATTCTCCACCGCCAGCTTGCCGATATCCAAGGCAGTAACCACGGACTGAAAGTCGTCGACTGGAGAGACGCAGATTTCCAGTATCGTCCCGCCCATTGTTCGATGGATCATGTCTACTCTGGGCAACACGTCGCCGACGTATTCCAGGGCAATTCTCTGGCTCTGCACGGGCACTTGCTTCAATCGGATGAAGACCAACTTCGGTGGATCTTCCGCTTCAAGCGTCTTGATCACTTCGCGATAATATGGCCGTCGTGCCGAATTGATGTCGAAATCCAAGACTTTCCATGAGTGGTCCTCGCTGACAAGGAGTTTGGCCGATTCAAGATAGACCGCATACCAGAACTCCCATGGCAGGTCTTCCAGATAGGGCAATCGCCGGATCGCGCGCTTAAGTCGATTTTCGGCTTCGGTCAGTTCCTCGCGAGCCTTCTTGAGGGTCTTTGACTGCTTCTCGGTAAGGTCGGATATGTCCAGTGGTTCCTTGGTCAACTCGCGGAGTTGGGCGAAGATTTCTTCCATCTTGGGAACCGCTGCCAGAGCCGTGTCCGGGCTTCTGACGGCCTCGAGCGTGGATGCCAGTTTTTCCACTTGCTGCTGCACAGATCGCATCGTCTTTAGGGGACCGGATTGATCGCAGCCCGAACCGATTACCGACAACAGCGTCACCAGGCCTAGCGTAATCCACCAGTTCCAAAGAAAAGTGCACCGGCTGGAGCGGGTTGCGGTCGGAGAGATGGATGCGGTTTCACACGGCATGATAAGCCCTCGGTTAGTTTTCAAGGTTGAGAAACACCTTTGATAATGCTAGGAGGAGCCTCCTTGCGACGCCCGGAAGCGAATCATGCGGATAGCCGTTTTGGCGGTTTCTTTGACTTTGGGGGTACCATTGGAAACGGCGCGGCGAAGGATTGGCAGGCTCTTTTCGGTGCCCACCTGGCCCAGCACGCGGATGGCGGCCAGGCACAGCTCGGGATCGGGCGAGGGAGCCAGCACCAGGATGGCGTCTTCGGCGGCCGGACCGATCTTCACCAGGCACCGTTCGGCGTCGGCCTGTTCGAGCCGGTCGGTGAGTTGATTTGCGATCGTGGGGATGACCGACGGGTCCTTCAACTCGCCGAACGCTTCGTAGAGCGGTTTTCTGTCCGTGAAACTGCTGTCCTTGAACATCTCCAACAAGATGGGCGTGCTGTAGGTCCCGCCCCAGCGAACCAGTCCGCGGATGGCCTTTTCGCGATCAGGGCCCGACTCGTTCTTGGCCAGGGTGCGAAACGCCTGGGCGATCTTCTTGCGGGTTGCGGGCGACTTGACGTCCTCGGGCCGGGCCGCCGACAGGACCGATATCGCCTTGTTGCGTATGGACCAATCTTCCGAAAGCATCCGATCGGCCATCTCGTCATGGTAAATCGGGTCTCCCGGTTCGGGCCCTCGCCGCTCGCGCTCCCGCGCCCGATCTTCGGCTTCGCGGCCCTCCCGCTCGCGTCGCCGCTGGGCTTCTTGGGCTGCTTGCTCCGCTTTACGGCGGGCCTCCTCGCGGCGGCGCTCGTTGGCCCGCCGGCGCTCCTCAGCCTGTCGTTCCAGGCGTTGCTCCTCGGCGTCCGAATTGGCCCGGGCGCCCAGCTTCCGCCGGTCGACCTCGATCTTCAATATTCCGGCGGAGGCGTTTTTCAGCACGACCGTGCCGAAATTGACGCCGGCCGCCAGGCGACGGAAGTCGCGGACGGGACCAAGGGCGACTTCGTATCGATTGTGGTCGCACTCCGAGTGGACCAACTCCGCGCCGCGCGCCGCGTTGCGGAGTCGATCGAACGCGGCCTGGGAGTACTCTTCCGGCAGGTTTCTCAGTTCAATCGAGATGACCTCTTCTGGCGGATGGGTTTCGAGCATGCGGATAACGGCCCGATCGACTTCACCGCGCTCGGAACCGCGACCCCCTCCTCCCAGAAGCCGTGAGCCCGATCCCTTCGCGGCGAGCCTTGCCACTCCCATGCGCCAGACAGCCCAGAACTCGCTCGGGAGATCTTCGAGACGCTCGAGTCGTTCGTTCGCCATGTTGAGTCGTTGTTCGACCTTCTGCAACTCGCCACCCAAACGGAAGAATTCCTGCATTTCCGCCTCTGAGGGCGCCTTGTTGCTCACGATGGCCATCTGACGGCCGGCCAGTTCGTCGATTCGGGCAAACGCGGCTTCTATCTGGGGAATAGCCGCCCGGGCCGTGTCGGTGTCCTGGACCGACTCAAGGGTTTCGCTAAGTTGATTCAGGCAGACGATGAGCGACCGGGTGGACCCCATCGGGCTCTTGTCCTCGCAGCCGCCGCAGAGGACGAAACCCAGAAGAATCGTTGCCAGGACTGGATATCGTGTCCACCCAGCGGCGAGGCCGTTCGCCGGGAAGGATACGGAGGATTCCGGCATCGCGGTTTTTAACATAAATACTCCCCTCGTTTTTCTCACTGCGGAAGGTAGCTCCTGACGTGGCTAGGAGGAACCTCCCTTGGCGGTTCGGGCTCGGATCTGGTCGACGGCCGTTTTGGCGGCCTGTTTGACGCGGACGTTGCGGCTGGCCATGGCTTTACGGAGAGTCGGAAGGCTTTTTTGCGTGCCCAGTCTGCCCAGTAGCTCGATGGCCGTCACGCAGACGAGCGGGTCGGACGACGGGGCCATCTGGAGCACGGCGTCCTCGGCAGCCGGACCGATCTGGGCAAGACATTTCGCGGCGTCAAGGCGCTCGCGCCGGTCGGCCAGTTGGGCCGCCACCGTCGGGACCGCCGCAGGATCCTTCAATTGGCCGAACGCTTCGTAAATCGGTTTCCGGTCGACGGAACTGCTCGACTTGAACATCTCCAGCAGGATCGGCGTGCTGAACTCGCCGCCCCAAACGACCAGCCCGCGAATCCCGTCGCGACGCGTACTCGAACGGCTGTCCTGGGCCAGGGTGCGGAACGCCCGGGCAATCTTCTTGTGCGTTTCGGGCGACTCGATCTTGTCAGGTTGGACGGCCAGCAGGGTAGAAATTGCCTGACGCTGTTGGGCCATGTTGTCTGACAGCAGACGATCGGCCAACTCCTCGTAATAGTCCGGCCCGTTCGCATCAAGCTCGCGCGGCCGTGCCGGTCGCTCCGGCGCCGCGTGCCGCGGTTCGGGGTGTGGCGGCCGTGGCGACGGAGGCGTCGCCGATGGTTCGGGTTCGACAGGATCGTTTTCCCGTGTCGGCGGATGAACATCGCGCGGGGGAAGCCCATGCCGGGTTGGCTGGGCGAGCCGGGCCTCGCGACGCTTGCGTCTTTCCTCCTGTCGGGCTTCATAGGCCTTCCGGGCTTCTTCCGCCTCGGAGTCCGCTGGGGCGCCCAGTTTGGTGCGCTCCACCGTGACATTCATCAGCCCGGCCGATGGGTTTTCCCAGGTGACCTCGCCGAAATTGATCGCCCGCTTCAAAGTCGAATAGTCTTTGACCGGGGCAAGACACACCTGCTGACCATTCTGGCCGTAGCTGCGATGCACCAGGCTCGCGCCGGGAGCACCAGCTCCGAGACGGTCGAATGCCTTCTGGGCGTAGTCCGCGGGCAGGTTCGTGAGCCGGATGACGATGACCTCTCGTGGCTCGTATTCTTCGAGCGTGGTCCGCAGGGTCTTTTTGAAATCGACCGAATCCCGAACCACCCGCGCGTCGGGGCCTCGCTTTCCCGGAGCGGAACTGAAGAATTGGGCTTCCATCCGCCGGACCACGCGATAGAAGTCTTGCGGCAGATCCGGGATTTTCAACACCCGCTGGATCTCCTTGGCCAGCTTGGTGCCGGCGTCCCAGGACTTCTGCTCCGCCTCGAAGTGCTCCTTGGTCTCTTCGTCAATGGTTTTGGGCATGGTTTCCGACTTGCGATCTCGCGATTTCTGGATCCGGACGAAGGACCGTTCGAGTCCGGACACGGCCGACGCGGCCGAATCGGTGTCCTGCACGTTTTCGAGCACATTCGTCGCTTCGTTGTAGTCCGACGCGAGCGAAAGCTCCGCGCCGGCCGGACTCGAGTCCTGGCACCCGCAGCAGAGGGAGACCGCCAGAAACGCCAGCCCGACGACCGGCCACCCGTGCCCGGGACGGCCCGTGCGAAACGACCGACTCAACGCGACAAGGGAAGAACAAACGTGGCTGGACATGGGGCGGCCTCTGAAGACCTGGGTTGCAGCGGTGGTTGTGAAAAATGAGAACGTTGACGGAGAAAAACAAGCGGACAGGAAACGACCCTGGGGCCGGTTTACCGTGCGGCCGCCCGCCCGAGGGATTCGACGCAGTATGGTCGAAATCGGCGTCCTTTTCAAGGAAATCACGCACGGGCAAGTCCCTGTCGGGGGGGCGGTGGGAACGACGGCTACCCCCTTGAACTTGCCTCCCGGGCCGTGATATCATCGAGGGATTTTAGACTGGTCCCCTGCCAAAGGGCGTCATTCTGGTTGGGCATCATTTTCAGCCCGGGCCGGGCTTGGGTGACGGATTCTTCGACGTCCGATAGCGGATCCTACGGATGGCTGACTTGGCAATTCTCTTGTCATCAGGGGTGCCGTTGGTCATAACGCGGTTCAGGGTGAGCAGGCTCTTCTCGGTGCCCACATTGCCCAGCATCTCCATGGCGGCCAGACGCATATTGCGGTCAGGCGACCGCGTCAAAGCCAAGACGGCGTCTTCGACAGCCGTGCCGATCTTCATAAGACATCGTTCCGCGTCTTTTTGTTCGTTACGGTTGGTGAGTTGGGCGGCGATTGCAGGAGCAGCCGCCGGATCTTTCAAATCGCCAAATGCCGTGTAGAGTTGCCTTCTTTCCATCGAGTTGCTGGTCTTGAATATTTCCAAGAGGATAGGCGTGCTGTATTTGCCACCCCAAATGACCAGTCCATGAATCCCGTAGCGACGTTTCTGCGGACTGCTGTCTTGGGCAAGTGTGCGGAACGCCCGGGCGATCTTCTTTTGTGTTTCGAATGACTCGACCTTGTCGGGTTGGATGGCTAGCAGGGCCGTAATGGCTTGGGATTGTTTGCCGCGGTCATTGGAGAGGAGGTTGTCGGCCAGCATTTCAAAATAGGCTGGCGTATTAGGCCCGCCCTGGGCCAGCCGCGGCGGTTGTTGCGGCGACTCGTTCCCCGACAGCTCCGGTGTCGATGATCGATCGCCATGTGAAGGATGTCCGTGTCCGGATGTCTTCTTCGGGACAATAGGTGTCTTGTAACCCCAAATGACAATCCCACGGATCCCGATGCGACGTATCTTAAAATCGTCGTTTTCAGCGAGTTTGCCGAACGCCTGGATGATCTTATTGCGTGTTTCGACCGATTCGACTTTGTCGGGCTTGGTGTTCAGAAGCTTCGAGACTGCGCGGTACCGAACCTCGGGGTCATCGGAGAGAACGTCGTCAGCCAGCTTTTCGAAATAACCTGACGTACCAGGCTTGCTCTGGACCAACTGCGACGGTTGACTCGGCGACGGATTTGCTGTTGGCGCTCCACTGTCGTCCGGAGACTGTTCCTGTCGGGATGTCTGCTGGGCAAGCTGGGCGTCGTGCGCAGTGCGTTTCATTTTGGCGACCATCAATCCGGCCGACGGATTCTCCCACACGATTTCGCAGAAAGAGACGGCTTGTTTCAAAGCCGCGTAATCCTTGACCGGAAACAAACAGGCCTGCTGACCTTGTGTGCCAGACGCGCAGCGAACCATGGTCGCACCCGGCGCGGCCGCGGCGATGCGGTCGAACACCTTCTTGGCGGACGTCGATGGCAAATTGACGATCCTGACGACGACGACTTCTCGTGGATCGTATTCTTCGAGCTTGGCCATCAGGGTTTTCCTATACTCGGCCGCGTTCCGGGCGGCCTGCGCGTCGGCGTCTCGGCCTCGCTTAGAAGGGGCGCTGAAGAAATGGACTCCCATTCGACGGACGACGCGATACAAGTCCTGCGGCAGATCGCGAATCCTCAGGACACGCCGGACCTGGCCGAGTAACCTCTTGCCGGCATCCCGCGACTCCGGATCGACGCCGAGACGCTGCTTGGTTCGAAGCTCCCGAGATTCCTTGATCTGATTGAAAAAATGTTCAAGTCCACGCACGACCAACTTGGCGGACTCGGCATCCCGCACCCTTTCGAGCAGCCGTGTTGCGTTGTCGTAGTCCGAAGCGAGCGACCGTTCCGCGCCGGCCGAACTTGAACCCTGGCCTCCGCAATAAAGAGAAACCGCCAAAAACGTCAGGCCGATCGCCGGCCACCCACGCCAAAAATGGCTCGAACGAGACGTCCGACGCAACGCAGCCAGGGAAGAAAAAACACGGTTTGCCATGGGATAGCCTCCGAAGATCTGGAATCGCAGCAGTGGTTTCTGAATGAAAAACATTATAAATTCCTGGCCGGTTTGCCGTGCAATCGCCCTCACCCCTCTCCTAAAGGGAGAGGAGGGTCGCGAGAGTCGGGTGTCCGCTCGTTAGAGGGATTCTACGTAGTATGGCCGAAATCGGAGTTTCATACAAGGAATTTAGGTACACCAGCGTCCCTGTCGGGGGGGCAGTGGGACGACGTCCACCCCCTTGAACTTGCCTTGCCGACCGTGATATCATCGAGGGATTTTAGACAGGTCCTCTGCCTGAATGGGTCAAGCGGGGAAGAGAGGGACCACCACGTTTCCGAGGAATTTGACGAAGGGAAGAAAACGAGTGCCACGGCGGGACGACATCCATAAGATTTTGCTGATCGGTTCCGGGCCAATCATTATTGGTCAGGCGTGCGAGTTCGACTATTCGGGCACCCAAGCGTGCAAGGCGCTGCGCGAGGAGGGCTACGAAGTGGCCCTGGTCAATTCGAACCCGGCCACCATCATGACCGACCCGGAGATGGCCGACTTCACCTACATCGAGCCGCTGACCTGCGAAGCACTGACCAAGGTGATCGAAATCGAGCGGCCCGACGCCCTGCTGCCGACGCTCGGAGGCCAGACCGGCTTGAACCTGGCCATGGAACTGTCCCAGAAGGGTATTCTCGAAAAATACGGCGTCGAGATGATCGGCGCGAACGCCCAGGTCATCGCCAAGGCAGAGGAGCGCGACCAGTTCAAGGCGGCCATGGAGCGGATTGGCCTGGAAGTCTGCCGCGGCGAGACGGTCCGCACGCTGGCCGAAGCTCGAGAAGTGGTCAAGGAAATCGGCCTGCCCTGCGTCGTTCGCCCCAGCTTCACCTTGGGCGGCAGTGGGTCGAGCGTGGCCTACAACCGCGAGGAATTCGAAAAACTCGTGGCCAAGGGCCTGGCCTCCTCGCCGGTCACCCAGGTCCTGCTCGAAGAGTCGGTCCACGGGTGGAAAGAGTTCGAAATGGAGGTGATGCGCGACGTCGACGACAACGTCGTCATCATCTGCTCGATCGAGAATTTCGACGCGATGGGCGTTCACACGGGCGATTCGATCACCGTGGCCCCGGCCCAGACGCTCACCGACAAGGAATATCAGCGGATGCGCGACGCCTCGCTGGCCGTGATCCGTGAGATCGGCGTCGAGACGGGCGGGTCGAACATCCAGTTCGCCATCCATCCCGACAACGGCCGGATGGTTGTCATCGAAATGAACCCCCGTGTGAGCCGCTCCAGCGCGTTGGCCTCGAAGGCCACGGGCTTTCCGATCGCCAAGATCGCCGCCAAGCTGGCCGTCGGCTACCGGCTGCACGAACTGGCCAACGACATCACCCGCGAGACCAAGGCCTGCTTCGAGCCGACGATCGACTACGTTGTAACGAAGGTCCCGCGTTTCGCTTTCGAGAAATTTCCTGAGGCCGACTCGCTTCTGACCACGCAGATGAAGAGCGTCGGCGAGACGATGGCGATCGGACGGACGTTCAAGGAATCGTTCCAAAAAGCCCTGCGAGGGCTTGAAGTCGGCAGCTTTGGGTTCGGCTGCGACGGCAAGGACCTCTGGGGCACGCCCGAGCAACCCGGGCTGGACGAAGTCCACACCAAGCTGGCGAGCCCCGGCGCCGAGCGGGCCTGGTACCTCCGCTACGCCATCAAGTACGGTATATCGATTGAGGAGATGTACGAAATCACAGGCATCGATCCGTGGTTCCTGGACAACCTGGTCCAGATCGTCGAGTTGGAGGACAAGCTTCGCGCGCAGGCTGGCCTGGCCGACGTCTCCGACGCCCTGATGCGCCGGGCCAAGCAATACGGCTTCTCCGACCGGCAGTTGGCCACCATCTGGCATGTGCCCGAGCTGGACGTCCGGGCCGAGCGGATCCGCCGCGGCATCGTCGCCACGTTCAAGTCGGTCGACACCTGCGCGGCCGAGTTCGAGGCCTACACGCCCTACTACTATTCGACCTACGAGGATGAGGACGAGACTCCACCCAAGCAACCCAACAAGCGGCGGGTGATGATCCTCGGTGGCGGGCCGAACCGGATCGGCCAGGGGATCGAGTTCGACTACTGCTGCTGCCATGCCAGCTTCGCCCTGCGCGAGTTGGGCATCGAGTCGATCATGGTCAACTCGAACCCCGAGACGGTCAGCACCGACTACGACACGAGCGATCTCTTGTTCTTCGAGCCGCTGACGACCGAGGACGTGCTGAATATTTGCGACCGGGTGCGGCCCGACGGGGTGATCGTCCAGTTCGGCGGCCAGACGCCCTTGAACCTTGCCCGGGGGCTTTTTAACGCGGGCGTGCCCATCATCGGCACGAGCGTCGACACGATCGAAGACGCCGAAGACCGCGAGAAATTCGCCGCCATGCTTCGCCGGCTGGGTTTGAAACAGCCGCCCAACGGGATCGCCCGGAACATGGCCCAGGCCCGGGCCGTGGCGGACCAAATTGGGTTCCCCGTGTTGGTCCGGCCCAGCTTCGTTCTGGGCGGTCGGGCGATGGAAATCTGCTACGACGCGAAGCAGTTGGACCAGTTCGTCCGCGAGGCGTTCATCGTCGCCCAAGGCCAGCCCGTGCTGATCGACAGCTTCCTGGAAGACGCCACCGAGGTCGACGTCGACGCCATCGCCGACGGCGAGCAAGTCATCGTGGCTGGCGTGATGGAGCACATCGAGGAGGCGGGCGTTCACTCAGGCGACTCGGCCTGCTCGATCCCGCCCTACAGCCTGCCTGGCCCCGTGGTCAACGAGATCCGCGAAGCCACCCACGCGATGGCCCGGGAGCTGAAGGTCATCGGCCTGATGAACGTCCAGTACGCCATCAAGCGCGACGAAGGCCGGCCCGTGCTCTACGTGCTCGAGGTGAACCCCCGCGCGAGCCGCACCGTGCCGTTCGTCTCGAAGGCGACCGGCATGCCCCTGGCCAAGGCGGCCGCCAAGGTCATGGTCGGCGTTACGCTGGCCCAGCAGGGCTACACCCGCGAGCCGATCCCCTCCCACGTCTCGATCAAGGAGGCCGTCTTCCCGTTCGCCAAGTTCGCCGGGGTCGACGTGGTGCTCGGGCCGGAAATGCGCTCGACCGGCGAGGTGATGGGCGTCAGCGAGCGGTTCTCGATCGCGTTCGCCAAGAGCCAACTGGCTGCCGGGTCGCACCTGCCCGAGCGGGGAAAGATCTTCCTGAGCGTGGCCAAACGGGCCAAGCGCCACATCGTCGGCCTGGCCGGCCGGCTCGAATCGCTCGGCTACGACCTGCTGGCCACCAAGGGCACGGCCCAACTGCTCGACCAGGCGGGCATCAAAGTGACGCCGGTCAAAAAGATCCAGCAAGGCCATCCCAATCTGCTGGACTATATCGCCAACGGCGATCTGCAGTTCATCATCAACACGCCCAGCGGCAAGGGCGCCCGGACCGACGAAGGCCGCATCCGCGCCGCCGCCGTCGCCGCCGGCATCCCCTGCATCACCACCATCCAAGCCGCCGACGCCGCCGTCATGGCCATGGAAGCCCTGCGCGAGGAAGAACTCAGCGTCCAATCGGTCCAGGCGCGGTTTCCGCAGTATGGCAAAAAGACGTCCGAGTAGGGACGTATCGCACTGACAGCCGTCACTTGCCATGTGCTGCTGGCTCAGTTCATCCGGCATACAGCAAAGATGATGCCATAGTTCCACAGGCTTTCGGAAAACGGCTCGCACGGCTGAAAACAAGGGAGATTCTCGTGTTGGGCCCCGCCGGTCGGGTTGGAAAAAACCGCCCTTGACGCGTTTTTAAGAATCCCCTATTCTCGCGTCCTCAACGACGTTGATTGCGGCCGGCTTGTCGAGGGGATGGCGCCCCGATGGCCCGCCAGAGAAGCCACAATCCACGTGGATGGGTCTGCACCGGGCTGCCTTCGGGATGCCTGCGGACCACGAAGCGCGCTACCGCCCGCATGGAAGCCAAGGCGGTACGCTTCGCTTACAGTGTCGAGTGTCGACCAAATCGACGGGCGGCCGGCTCCAATCCGCGAGACCGGCGGCCCCTGGGCGACCAATCGCTCCCGGAAACGTATGACGTCCTTCGCCCCCCTGGGACGCAGCCTTTCCGGGGGCTTTTTTTGCGCTCAGTACGAATCGCCGATGATATCGGCCATGCCGGGCAGGTAAGGCGTTTCCTGAATCTCGGTCTGTTCGCCGTCGGGAAGAACGTGCTCGATGCCGTCCGTTTTGGCGATCACGGTCACGCCCCGATCGGTCACGGTGAAACCGCGCTGCTGGTCGACGTCGTGGTCGTAGCCCACCTGAAAACCGGCTGGGATGCGTACCCCCTTGTCGATGATCGCCCGGCGGATCTTGGCGTGACGGCCGATGTCCACGCCGCCGAACAGGATCGACTGGTCGACCTGGGCGAAGCTATTGACCCGGGTTTTCGGGCCAAGAATCGAACGGCGGACCTGGCCGCCCGAGACGATCGAGCCCGGGCAGACGATGCTGTCCATCGCGTAGCCGCGCCGGTCGTCGGCGGCGAAGACGAACTTCGGCGGCGGCAGGTTCGGCTGGAACGTCCGCAGGGGCCACTGGTCGTCGTACATGTTCAACAGCGGATCGACCGCGATGAGGTCCATGTTGGCCTCGTAGTACGCGTCCAGCGTGCCGACGTCGCGCCAGTAGGCGCTGTCCTTGCGGTTCTCGTCCAGAAACGGGTGGGCGAAGATCCGGTGGGTGTGGATGGTCGACGGGATCACGTCGCCGCCGAAATCGTGGGTGCTGCCCGGCCGGGTCGCGTCCTGGCAAAGCTGCTCGAACAGAAATCGCGTCGTGAAGACGTAGATGCCCATCGAGGCGTAGCAGAAATGGCTGTCGCCCGGCACCGGCTTTGGATCCTCGGGCTTCTCCTCGAACCCGACCACCCGATTGTCCGTGCCGATCTCCATCACGCCGAACCGGTTCTTGGCTTCCTGCACCGGCACGGCCAGCACGCCGATTGTCAGGTCGGCCTTGTTGGCAATGTGGTGCTTGACCATCTTCCGATAGTTCATCTTGTAGATGTGGTCGCCAGCCAGGATGACCGTGTACTCGGGCTGCTCCTTCTCCATCGTGTAGATGTTCTGATAGACGGCGTCGGCCGTCCCGCGGTACCAGTGCTCGTCGATTCGCTGCTGTGGCGGCACGACGTCGACGAACTCGCCCAACTCGCGGCAGAAGTAGTTCTGCCAACCGACGTGGATGTGCCGGGCGAGGCTGGCCGCCTTGTATTGGGTCAGGACGAGAATCCTGCGGATGCCGCTGTTGAGGCAGTTGGACATCGTGAAATCGATGATCCGATAGGCCCCGCCGAACGGCACGGCCGGCTTGGCCCGATCCCGGGTCAACGGCTCCAGCCTGGCTCCCTTCCCGCCCGCCAATACGACCGCCAGCACGTCCTTCATCAGCTCTTCTCCTTGCACGCTCATCCGTTCCGCCGTGCACCCTTGCACAACGCATTCTATCGGCTCCCCCGCCCGGCCCAAAGCGGCCAGACCGGCCGAAAAGTCGCACATAGCCGACAGACCCTTCCAGCTATACCTATTTTTCCCATTTTCGGATAGCCAAAGGTTGGCCGCAGGGCAGGAGTTACGGCGATCGGGCGTTGGTGCATTCTAGCCAGCCGGTTGGAGCGTTTGTTAGAGGCATGACTCTGGTGGGGGGGTGGCGTTCGGGGCTCGGG
>JAFGFF010000242.1 GCA_016931075.1 Pirellulales bacterium
CGACAGGGTGGCTCCGATTCGGGCCATGGTATGTTCTCGACGTGCGGTGAGTTAGGAGGGGGTCTTGTTTCGAAAGCGCGCCTCCGATTGGCCTTCACGCAACATGGGTGGTTTGGGAGTCGGGGAGGTTCCCGTCGCTTCGTGGGCGGCGGTCCTCTTCCTTTTCGCGGGTTCTCACGGGATTGTCTTCTTCGACTGCTTTTTCCAGGGCGTCAGCCACCGCCACAGCCCTGTGAAGAAACCGTCCTTGCCGTTCGGCATGGGACCGATCTGGAACTTGCTCAGTGGCGCGGAGACGATCTTCCGGCCGCCCATTGGATCGTCGTTCACGCCCATGTCTTCCACGGCCATCAGGTAGGAGCGGAAGCTGACCAGCACCTCGCGCGCCCGGCCGACCACGCCGTCGCGGCGACGGTCGCGGGCCGTCTTCGGCCGGATCGTGAAGAGGATCCGAGTACGAGGGTGTCCCTGCGAGCTGGGCACGGGGCCGGATTGCGAATCGTCAGGCCGGCGTTCGGTTTGCTCTTCGTCAAATTGCAGGTCGATGGTGAACGACATGCTGCGATCCACACGCCGCCGGCTCGGCGCGCCGCCGTCATGTTCGATCTCCAGCCGGACCGTGTTGTTGGCGATATCAAGGATCTTGGCCTGATGGTCCACGATGAACCCACGCAGCTTCTCGATAGCCACGCCGACCGGCACGGAACAGATCAGACGCTGCCGTATGACCAGTTCATCGGCCTGCTGTTCGTCCTCGCCGTCGGTCCAAGGAGCGCCCGGCGGGGGCACTTCCTCGGCAACCGATCCGGTCCCCAGTTGAACGACGTTGTTTCGTCCCTTGGCCTTGGCCATTAACAGCCCGCGATCTGCCCGGCGGAGCATCGTCTCGGCTGTGTCGCCGGGCTGGATTTCCGTGACGCCGAAGCTGGCGGTGACAGCCTGGCCGCCCAACTCGGGATGAGCGACGCCGGCCAGGGTCGCGCGGACCTCTTCGGCCCGTCGTGCCGCGGTGGCGTTGTCGCAATCGGCGCAGAGCATGACGAACTCCTCGCCGCCGTAACGCGCCACCAGATCGCCCGCCCGACACGAGTTCTTCAGCACGCCGGCCAGGCACTTGATCACCACGTCCCCGGCCTGGTGGCCGAACGTGTCATTGACCTGCTTGAAGTGGTCCAGGTCGCAGATGATCAAGCTGCAGGGCCGCTTGCGTTGCAGGTGCGCGCCGACGAACAGCTCGTGAACCCGGTCGAACTCCGCCCGATTGGCCACGCAAGTCAACGGGTCGCGTGTTGCCTTTTCGTGGAGGCTCTGGCACCGTTCTTCGAGCGAAATTTCCGGCGAGGCGTCGTGCAACAGGACGATCGCGCCCAGCGTGCTTCCTTCGGCCGACAAGACCGGGATGAGGTGGGTGTCGACTGAGACGGACCGGCCGTTGCGGCTCCAAATCGTCAGCCGGCGCAACGACTGGACGCCTGAATGGAGCGTGCAGGTCACGGGGCAGTCGGACGGCCTTATTGGCGAGTCCTTCTCGTCGTGCAGGGTGAGCAGTTCGGGCGACCAGGGCCGTTGGCAGACCGCCTTGGCCGAAATGCCCGTCATCCGCTCCGCGCCGTGGTTCCACAGCTTGACCGTCAGGTCGGCCCCGACGAACAGTACCGCGTCGTGCATGTTGTCCAAAAGCCGCGTCTGGAACATGGCCATGGCGTCCGGTTCGTGATCGGTGCCTGGGACGACGCCCCGCTGCCAGTAGCCAGCCGTTGCTTCGGAGTCGAGCGACGAGAGCCACCGCCGGGTCGTGTCCGAGCAGTGCGACGCGTGGCCGCTGTGCCAGAAATGAGCGAACTGTTCGACCAACTCGGGGTCGAACTGGGTGCCCGCGCAGCCGAATAACTCGTTCATCGCCGATTCTTGCGACATAGCACGGCGATAGACCTGGTCGGTAATCATCGCGTCGAACGACTCGACGATGGCGATCATCCGCGCGCCCAGCGGGAGATTCTCGCCGGCGACATGATAGCCGGGCCGGTTGCCGTCGTAGCGGGCCGGCACATTCTCGACGATCTCCAAGATGGCCGGCTCGGCGCACGAGGCACGCAGAATCTCGACGCTCATCTGACGCGAACGCTCGATAACCACGGCTTCGTTCGAGTTGAGAACGCCCGGCTTCTGGAGGATCCGGTCGGGCACGCCGACCACGCCCAAGTCGTGCAACAGCGCGGCGATCTCGATGACGTCGCGGTCTTTTTCCGAAAGCTCCATCGCCGCGCACCAGGCCGACGTGGTCAACGCCACACGCAGCGCGTGGGCCGCCGTGGCCGGATGCTTGCATCGCAAGGCCGTGAACAGGCTGGAGGCCACGCCCAAGCGAACCTGGACGAGCTGATTGTCGACCTCATGCCCGATCACCGGCCCGACCGCCTTCTCGCCGGTGACGCTCTCGATCGCGCTGAGCAGCGAATCCAGATCGGATGCCCAGCGCGCGGACAGCGAAAGCGCCGCCGTCGGAAGCGGCGTCTCGTGGGACGGCGCAGTTGGACCCGGGGAGTCGGTCATGGAAGCCTCTTCACGTTGCACGCGTACTCTCGATAGGCGCCTGACGACACCTATTTCTGTTCCGAAAACGGGACGTCCTTGGCGGCGTGCCCCGCAAGCACCAGGCAAGCGCGGACGAACCGTCTAGGACACCCCTGACGCACTGGTCATGGGTGCTGGTTCAACCGGACGGGATGGCCATGCGGCAAATACCCAATTCGAACGATGTGAACAGGGCATCCCCCGTGTTATGGTTGGCTACTAAAACCTAGGTTCCATAGGGACTTGGGTCAAACGACCGACGCTAGATCCCCGTCAAACGTGCCGTACCGAATGAGGGGGTGGGGAGGGCCTGTGGACAGTGAGAGAAAGGCCCTTTGAAGAGACGAGGGGTGATGAAGGGTGCCACTGCTGGCTTGTCCAGCAGTGCCTGTCCGAGACGCCTGCAGAGCACTGCTGGACAAGCCAGCCGTGGCACCCGACGGATGAGTCAATCACACCCCTATAAAAACATCCCTCGTCGGCTGATTGTCGATACCCCGTTCACCGGGGCACGACTCGCCATTGCGGAAAAATCGTAACGTTCCGACTAACCCAAACCGCTCGATCGGCTTGTCCGGTCCCGACACGTCGGCTATCGTGGGGCTACGTGGCCCGGTTGAGGCTGGTGAGAAGAATAAGACTCGGAAGACGTCATCCAGGAGATATCGATGAGACTTGTGAGCTACAGAAGTCCGGCTGGACCACGGGTGGCCGGCGTTCGCGACGACGGGCTGGTCGACTTACATCAGACGGACCAACGATTCCCCTGCTGCATGAAGGCCCTGTTGCAGCGAGGCGAACCGCTGCTGGCCCTGGCTGATGAAATCCTCCAACGGGGCAAGGCTTTTCCGGCCGATTCGGTCGAGTTGCTTCCGCCGGTTCCCAACCCGGAAAAAGTTCTTTGCGTGGGAGCGAACTACGCCGACCATGCCGCCGAAAGCGGCATGGCCCCGCCGGAAGAACCGATTCTCTTCTCGAAATTCCCGTCGGCCCTTTCCGTTGACGGCGCGCCGATCGTCTTGCCTCGCAACAGCCAGGAAGTTGACTACGAGGCCGAGCTGGTCGTGGTGATCGGCAAGCCCGGCCGGCACATTCCCCGGGACCAGGCCCTGGAACACGTCGCCGCCTACGCTTGCGGGAACGACGTTTCGGCCCGGGACTGGCAACTTCGTAAGCCGGGCGGCCAGTGGCTCCTGGGCAAGACGTTCGACACGTTTGCTCCCTTCGGACCGGCGCTGGTCACGGCCGACGAGATCCCCGACCCGGGCAACCTGGAGATCCAACTCCGCCTGAACGGCCAGACGATGCAGCAATCCAGCACGCGTCACTTCATCTTCCCGGTCGACGTGCTTATTGCTTACGTGTCCGATGTCTGCACGCTGCTGCCCGGCGACCTGATCTTCACCGGCACGCCCCCCGGCGTCGGTTTCGCCCGCAAACCGCCCATTTTTCTCAAGCCGGGCGACACGGTCGAAGTCGACATCGAAAAGATCGGCGTGCTACGCAACCCGGTCGTGGCGGAAGAACCCACCGGCTCATAACAAACTTCCCTCTCCCTTTGGGAGAGGATGGCGGCGCAGCCACCGGGTGAGGGCGGATTGCTCAGTCAACGTGGCATGTCCTTGACGTAACACGTCAGAGATGAGCGTGTAGGACAACCTACTCAACTTCCAACAAAGGCTCGACCTCCCCAGCGTCGAACCGGCCGACGAGCGTTTCGGTTGAAAGATTGTGGCCCAAGAGCGTTCGGTTGGCGCGGATGGCTAGCGATCGGTAGAGGAGCCACTGTTCCTGGCCGATTTGCACGCGCTGGCCGACCGCTACGTCGTCAGGCTGCACTTCGAGCGATTCGGCCACGGTCAGGCGTCGCCAGGTGAGCTTGCGGGCCATCCGTCGCGGATCGAGATCAATGAAGCACGCGGCGCAAAGCGATCGGCCGTCGGCCGCTTGACGCAGTTCGAGCCCGGAGTCGGTGCGGGTCAGCGTGCCCGGGTGCGGGTCGTTCTGCCACTCGGGCAGCGTCAACGGCAAGACCTGGGCGATCGGTTTCTTCGAGCGTGGCTTCGGCACGGTCAAAATGCCTTCGCGTGTCTGGGCGGCCGGGGTCCACGTCACGCCCGGGGCCAGCGGCAGGCAGCCGGCGTATTCCAGCCGGGCCGGTTCGTCGCCCAGGATGCAGTCGGCCAGCCAGAGGAACCCGTCCTCCCGGGCCAAAAGCATCTGTCGCTGCCAAAGAAGCCCCTCGGTCAGTTCAATCTCGATTTCCAGATAGTCAACATCCTCGTCCGAGACCCAGCAGACCTCGTCCCAATCGGACGTCGGTTCGAGCACACGGCCGTCGCGTCGGATCTGCGCTTGCCACGGGCCTGACCAGAGCACGCGACCGGACGCGGCCAATTCGCTCCGAACCGTTTGTCCCGAGTAATGAACCCAAAGGCTTGGGCTGGTACGGTGCCAATCGGTTCGCAGGGCGGCGGCCGAGGACCATTCGCTGCTGTAGGCCGCCTCGGGCATGGTATAGCGGCTGAGCTTGGCGATCTGTGATTTCTTTGCGCCCGGCAGGGCCAGCGTCGCAACGTCCCGGTCTTCTTCATCGTTGTCGAGTTTCAACGCCGCGCGGAAAAGGGCTTCGCAGGCTCCTTCCGGCCCATGGGGCGCCAGTGCCTGAGCGCCGTCAGGTCGGGTCCAACGCACGGCCTGACGGATGGCCCATTCGTATTGCTCTTTCGCCTCGCGCTGGAAGCAGCCCTTCTTCCAGTGCCGGCCCAACAGCCCGCACCGCGTCCAACAGGCCAGAAGCGGTCGCTGCAGTTCCATAATGTCAGCCTGCGGCAGCCCGTTGCCGTCGAGCAGTTCTTTCAGGCCCAGCGCCACGGCCTTTCGACCTTGTTTAACCAGGTCGCGGCACGGCGTCAACTCGGGCAACCGTCGCGCCAACTCGAAGGCCAGTTCGCCGGCCAGGAGTTGATGGGCAAGAGGTGCATCGTTCGGCGAAATGTCCTGGGCTTCCCAGACCGTGTCGACGAGAAATGTCAGCAGGTCCCACCACGCCCGGCAGGACAACACGGCGGCCAGTCGCGGTATGGCCCGACACCAGGCGATCGCCTCGAGCGCCCGGCCCGGATCGCGTGCTTCGTTCATCGCTTCGGCCGTCCACCGCGAGGCCGTTTCTTCCCACTCCTCGGCGTCTGCTCGGCGACGTTGAGCCAGATTGGCAAGCCGCTTAAGCAACCTGAAAGTGCCAGGGATCTGCTCCGCCTGTCCCACGGCCCAGAGGAGCGACTCGACGGAAAACGCGGCGCTGTTATCTTTGTTTTGCCGCTGGGCAAGGTGGGTGGTCCAACCCGACCAGACGGGTCGGGGGTCGCCGGATCGGGCCGCCTGGCGGACGTCCGATGGGGCCGATTTGTGCCAGATACCTCGCGTCGTGCCCTGGGCGAAGTCGTCAATTCGTCGGTCTGGAGCGGTTGCAGCGGGGGAAGTTGAAGCCATAATGAGGTCTGATGGGGCTTGGTGTCTCGTCGGTCGTTGCGAAGAAAGCTCACGCAAATCGCTCACATTCTATTCAGGATCATCCAACCATGGAACCGGTCACTCGAAAGAAACACACGTTTGCCGTTCTCCTCCTCGGTCTGTTCGTGACCCCGCTGGGGATGGCCATCTTGGGTTGCACACCCTCGGCCGACAACCCGTCGGGTCGCACGGCCCGATCGTCGCCGACGGTGACGACCGACACGCCTGACGACGTCGTTCCCGAGGTGCTGGTGCCTGAAGAGGTGCAGCCCGAGCCGGTCGAACCGGTTGCCGCCGGTCCGCCGGAGCAGATCGACGTGAAGGTCAAGGGGCCCGAGCAAGTGACCGTCGGCCAGACGGCCCGATTTCAGGTCAAGCTGAGCAACCGGGGTTTCGAGCCGGCAAGCGACCTGTCGATGCAGATCAGCGTCAGCCAGCAGATCGAGGGCATGGACGAGTCGGTCGGCCAGTGGATTCAGGAGCCGGACCTGGCGGCTGGAAAATCCCATTCACTCGAACCGCAGTTCCGTGCCGTCGCGCCGGGCGAGGCGTGGATTCGAGTCAAACTGGTCTACCAACGCACCACGACTCTGGCTGATGTGACATGTGCCGTGACAGTGGTCCCCGACTCGGGCCCGCCCGCCATTTCCGAATCGCCGACCACGGAGCCAAGCACCGAAGAGAAACCGGCCAAATCGGCGACCATCCAACCGACGTCGGCCCAATCGGAAACGCCGGAACCGGAGGCCCAGTCGACCAAGTCAGAGAAGCCTCGCGACCTGGGCCCGCCGTTGGTCGAGAACGTCAAAAAGCTCCGCCGTCTCAATCCCGAGCACCTGGCATGGATCGATCCGGAGAAGAAGCAGGTCGTGATGATGGGCGAAGTCTGCGCGCGGGAAGCGCCGCTGGAGATGTTCGCCTGTCCCCGCGGGACCAAGGAACACGAAGCGGTTGTCTCGATCCGCTCGAAGGCCTACCTGATTCACGCCGGTCTGTTGGCCGTGGGCGCCAAGCCAGGCGCGCCGGTGCAGTTCCAACCGAAGTACGTCCCCGCCCGGGGCGACGAGATCGAGATCACGGTCCGGTGGAAGGATAAAGACGGCAAGCAACACTCGGCCAAGGCACAGGACTGGGTCCGCGACCAGAAGACGCAAAAGGCACTGAGCCATCCCTGGGTGTTCGCCGGAAGCGGTTTCTGGAAGGACCCCGAGACCGGCACCGAGCACTACCAGGCCGAGAGCGGCGATTTCATCTGCGTCTCGAACTTTCCCAGCGCGATGCTCGACCTACCAATTCCGAGCACCGACACCACCGAAGGGCTTCTTTTCGAGGCGTTCACCGAGCGGATCCCGCCGCTGGGCACGCCCGTCACGGTGATCCTCGCACCAAAGACCAAGACCGACACCAAGCCGCCAGTCGAGAAGGATAAGGAGAAAACGACCGAGAAGAAGGCCGGCTAGCTGACCTGGTCGACGCGGAACTCTTTGTCGTTGATCCCTTGGATAATCGTGCCCATGTGGGGCATCTGCCGTCGCAGCTCTTCGCGAGCGTATTGGACGGCCTCGGCCGGTGAGCCGCACGCCACGGTGCACTCGGCCAGCCCGACCTTGACGCGATACGTGTTATGAGGAGTCGGTGTATCGTTCATCTTGCCCTCGCTGGTTCTTGGGCCATTCGCGGGAGAATCGGCTTGCAATCCGAAGTGGCAAGGGCGACAACGGGCGCAAGAAACACCCGAAATGCCCCACGCCACTGTTGGTCTTCATCGGACCGGTGGGCGAGTTGCTCCACGCGAAGAAAAACAAGGACGTTGGCGCAAGAAATGATGCTTATGCGGAAAATTCCGGCGCCGGACTGTATCGGCTGGGCCTATTTCACGCTGCTCAGCAGGCGGTCGACGCTCGCCAGGAGTTGGTCCATGGCGAACGGCTTGTGGAGGTAGTCGTCCACGCCTAGCATCTCGGCGTAGGACTTGTGTCGATTTCCCTCGTTGGCCGTGATCATGATTACACGTAACGGAACCGGCCGGGTCCTTCGGATCTTCTCCAGGACGAGAAACCCGCTCCGCTTGGGCATCATCATGTCGAGAATCAGCAGGTCGGGATCCTCGCGCTCGGCCAGAGCCAGGCCCTGGTTGCCGTCCCGGGCAACAAAGATCTCGTAGCCTTTGGCCGACAGGGCGACCCGCAGCGATTCGATGATCTCCTGATCGTCGTCGACCAGCAGGATCCGCTTCGGTCGGGTTGCCTCGTTCTGTTCTTCCGCCATGTCGTCCGTTCCTTATCGCATGATCTGGGTCGGGGAAAAGGGGACAGGTGCATTTTGTGCGAAACACCCTTCGGGCCGTTGCCGGCAAAATGCACCTGTCCCCTTTTCCCTCCGTGTTTCTTCTATCGGCTGCTATCGGCCTGGGGACCTTGCCGTTCCCCAACTAGAATAGGCGAAGACCGCCCTGGCTCACAAGGCACCGGCGGATAAATCCACTCCCCCCGAATGGACCGCCTGCTCGCCTCGACTTGGCCAAGGACGTATCCGGCACCTGGAGAAAACACTGATGTCCAGCGACGAAACCCTCCTATTGGAAAGCCGCGTTTTTCGAGTCGTCCGCCGGCTGCTAATCACGCCTGACGGAAAAGAGCATATCCGCGACATTGTCCGACACCCGGGCGCGGTGGTGATCGTGCCCTTGCTGGACGACGGGCGGATCTGCCTGATCGAGAACGTCCGGATCGCGGTCGACCAGACGCTCGTCGAGCTGCCAGCCGGCACACGTGAACTGGGCGAGGATCCCGAGCAGACGGCCCGGCGCGAGCTGGCCGAAGAGACCGGCTACAGGGCGGCCTCGCTCCGCCGACTGACCACCTTCTTCAGCTCGCCCGGAATCTGTGACGAACAGATGCACTTGTTCCTCGCCACCCGGCTCACGCCAGGCGAACCGGCCCTGGACGGAGGGGAACAAATCCGGCCGCGACCCACCACTTGGCCGGACGCCCTGGCCATGATCCGCGACGGCCGCATCCAAGACGCGAAAACATTGGTGGGGCTACTGTGGTGGGGAGTGGTTGAGGGATTGGGGATTGGGGATTAGGGATTGGGGGCAGCGAGTTCGAGCCTGGAGATTGGCTGCTAACGGGTGCCACTGCTGGCTTGTCCAGCAGTGCGACAACTCAACGGTCTCGGAAGAAAAAAGGAACACTGCTGGACAAGCCAGCAGTGGCACCCTCTGGTTCAGCCGGCTCCAGCAAACACAAGAAGACTCGTTTTACCCGGCCTCTTTCGCGGCTGGCGGGTCGGTGTGAAGCAGGTGAGCGCGGAGCCGTTCGAATTCGTCGTGGTTGGCAAATTGAATCACGAGCTTACCGCGGCCGCGCGCGTTGTGAGTGAGCTTGACCTTGGTGCCAAGGGCCAGGCGGAACTCTTGCTCGAGCGCGGCGAGCTGGTCGTCCTTCGGGCGCGACGGGCGTGACTTGCCGACACGGCCGGCGACGGCCAGCGGCTCGGCATCGGCTTTGTCGATCGCCTCTTGGACGAACTGCTCGGTCTGACGAACGGTCCATCCTTCTTTCTGGATCCGTTTGCAGAACTCGTTCTGCTCGTGCTCTTCGCCCAACGGCAGAAGCGCTCGGGCGTGGCCCGCGGTCAGGGTCTTGGACCGAATCGCGTCCTTGACCGGATCGGGCAACTCGAGCAATCGAATCAGGTTTGCAATCGTCGACCGATCGATCTTCAACCGGCCGGCCAACTCCTCCTGAGTGCAGCCGTGAGTCTGCAGATAGCGTTGGAACGAAGCGGCCTTTTCCAACGGGTTCAGGTCGCGCCGCTGGAGGTTTTCGACGATGGCCAATTCGGACGCCTTACGGTCGTCGGCGTCGACCACCTTGACCGGCACCTCGTTCCATCCGGCCTGCTGCGCCGCGCGAAGACGCCGCTCGCCGGCGATGAGTTGATAGGCCCCGTCCTTGCGCCGAACGACCAGCGGCTGGAGCAGTCCGTGGTCGCCGATGCTCTCGGCCAACGACTTCATCCCGTCGGCTTCGAAGTCGGTCCGAGGCTGGAACGGGTTGCTCTCGATCAGGTGGACGTCGACTTGCACGACCTCCGGTTCCGGCGCGGCGGCCGTCGGCCTCGGGGCCGGTTCGGTCGGATTTGCTTCGGCTGGTAGGGCCTGCTCGGCGACGGCGCGCTCTTGCGATTGCTCAATGGCAGCCTGCGCGGCGATCGTTTGGGGCTTGCGGTTCTCGGCCTCGGCGGCAGCCCGGGCTGCCTTCTCGTGGGGGCCCAGCGCCGAGCCCCGATGGTCTGCTCCGATCACCGGTTTCTTTTCCGGGGATTCGTCGGCCGTGTCCGAGCGTTTCGGGATGCGGCCCAACAGGGCTTCCAGTCCGCGTCCGAGTCGGCGTTCCTTACTCACTTCCAATCACCTCCATACAAAGTTCGACGTACGCCCGGGCACCGCGAGAACGGGGGGCGTAGTCGATCACCGATTTTCCATGACTGGGCGATTCGCTCACGGCCACGTCGCGCGGGATGACTGTGTCGAAAACGATCTCGCCAAAAAACTCGCGGACCTCGCGGTCCACTTCGTGGGTCAACTCCAGGCCGTCGTCGTACATCGTCAGGACGATCCCGCCGAACTCGAGCTGGTGTTCCTGCTGGTCGATCACCCGGCGGATGACCTCGATCATTTGGGCCAGCCCCTCCATGGCGAAGTACTCGCACTGGATCGGCATGAGCACTTCGGTCGAACTGGCCAGCGCCGTCTGGGTCAGTTGGCCCAATGACGGCGGGCAATCGATCAGGACGTAGTCATACGCTCCTATCCCCCCGCAGAGGTATTGCCGCAACCGGTCGGCCTGGCCGGCGTCACCCTGGGTCAGGGCCTCGACGTCGCGGAACGTCCGGCTGCCGGGCAGCAGATCCAGGCCCGGCGTGGCGGTGGGCACGAGTGCCCGGCGGAGCGGATCTCCCGCCACTAGGGGGTGTCTGTCGCACGGCTCACAGCCCAGGCCGGTCGTGGCGTTGCACTGCGGATCCAGGTCGACCAGCAGCGTCCGGCGTCCGGAGACGGCCAGCCCGACGGCCAAGTTCACCGCCGTGGTGGTCTTTCCGACCCCGCCTTTCTGATTCGCCACACAAAAGATCCGACCCACCGCAGGCCTCCCGTGCCTAGCGTCCTGCCTGTCTCCTCCGAGACTGGCGCGGGCCGGATTGTACCAAGGCAGGCCCGACCAGGGGAATCCCAATTCGGTGTGGGCGGTCGTGGAACGCTGCCTAGTTTCACATGAAACCGACAGGTGGCGGGTGGCTGTTTCCATTGCACAAAGCTTGGGGCACTCGGAGAGGCGTCATGCGGCGAAGAAGTATGCGGTGAGCATGAGAGGGTGAACGGAGAGGGCCACGATTCCGAGCCAGTGGAGCCAGTCGGCGTTCAGGCGGCGCGAGGCGAAGGAGAGCCAGACTCCTGCCGCAAGGCTTGCAAGGACATAGAGGCCCATGAAGAAAAAGACAATCCCAGCCCCCTTGCCCGAAAAGGCGCATGCCGTGACTACCGCACTGAGTGGAATGATGCTTACTGCCATCAGGCCAAAGACGCCGATCAGCGGCAGCGCGATTCGCGGGTGGCGGACCGCGAAGAGGACCAGGACGACAATCACAAGAAGGCGGAGTAGCCATCCAATGATGGTGAATCCCGACAAGGACCGGTGCCCAGTGGTGGGCGTATCGGCGCGTGAATGAGGATCGGAGGACTGGTACGATCGACTATCTGTGGCAGACTGGCCAGCGGTATCACGTCTGAGAAGATCCACCGCGCAGAATGTCGTGGCCACATCCAACCACACGATCCCAAGTAGAATTAGCAAGAAGTGTCCGAAGTGGAGCCGCCCGATCCGGTGTCGGAATCTCGTGACGACCAAGACGCCCGCCCCGGTCAAGCAGGCCGCGCCGAGGATGGCCCACAAGACAGCGAAGATTGTGCCCGACAAGTCGCCCGACGACGCCTTCGCGAAGCCCCTCATCACGGCCAACAACACAGCCGTCACGGCGGTCCAGAGGATCAGATGAAGAATCGACAGCCGGGGCACTTCAAGGAACTCACTCCCCCCGTCAATCGGCGGCGCGCCTGCCACGCCCGGCATGGCATGATGCAATGCCGCACGGTTGCAGGGCAAGGGGGGCGGAGTGGTCATGGTCGGCGTTCCTTGTGAAACCGGCCTGTGGTTCTATCTGGGGAAGGAATGTGCGTCAACGGATTAGTGCGACGAGCTGATAGGAGCCACTACATGTTTATCTGATCCATCCGACCAACATGCAGGCAGTGAAGATAGCATACACGACCGGATAGAATAGAAAGGTGGCCAGGCCGAGCCAGTGCAGCCAGTCCGCGCGCAACTTTTGGGAGGCACGGATCAGCCAGATGGCAACCCCCAATTCCATCGTGAGAATAAGCAGAACGGCGACCATCGGAACCCAGGATACGGGATTGAATGGCGATGAGTAGGCTTTCGCGATGCAGACTATACATGTTGCTAGAAAGAGCAATCCGATCAGTGGCCATCCAATCCGCGGGTATTGCGCCAGGAATATCATCAACACTAAGAGCCCGGTCATGAGAATAAGGAACGTTACGCCGTACGTCCAAGGGAACTTCGAGTACTGGTCCTGAGGATGATGTTCCACCGCTACTTCTGGAGCGTAGATACTCCACGCGATGCCGAGCCAGAACAGTCCTTGGAGTATCAGAAAGAAATGGCCGAAGTGGAACCGACCTGATGAACGGCATTTCGTTACGAGTATAATGCCGGTGCCCGTTAGACACGCGGCTCCGTTGATCGCCACGAGCACCTCGTGGAATCCAAACGTGATAGGCGGTACGGTCGCTTGACCGACGGCTATCATGCCCCCGAGCAGCACGGCTGTCACTGCTGTCCAGAGGAGCAGATGGAGAATCGACAACCGAGGCACTTCGAGGAACTCGCCGGGCGGGTCGGTCGGTGATTGTGCCTCGGGTGGCTCCGCCTGGTTGGTGTGGTTTTCGTCCTGCATGGCGTCATCCAACGGCATCTGGCCCAGGGGCTCCATGTTTCCCATGAAACCCAGGTCGCCGATTCTCTCATTCTAGCAGAAGTTGGGTGGGGTGTGGCACCCGGCTCTTGCTTCAAGATAGTAGAAGCGGCGTCCCGCCGCTTTGTGGAACTTTGTTTCCGAACGGGGCGGGACACCGGTATGCAGAGCTTTTTGGAACGCGGCGAGACGCCGCGTCTACTTGGACTTGCCGGGGGGAAATGATTCTGATAGCACAACATTGGTTTCATGGGCAACGGGTTGGGAAACGGGAATGAAGGAAGGACCGCCGCGAGAACTGGTCGACTTGCTCGGGCAGCTTGGGCTGGCCTCGGATGACGACTTCGAGGCCGTCGGGCGGAGGGCGAGGCGGTTGGCCCGGGGGCTGCCACTGTTCGGGTCGGTCTGGGTCGATGCCCTGGCGCAGGCGCGGCGGATCACGCCGTTGCAGGCCGCGATGCTCAACGCCGGCGAGGGCGGCCGGCTCCGCGTCGGGCCGTTTCTCCTCCGGCGGAAGCTGCCGTCGATGACCCTGGCCGAGTGCTTCGAGGCGCGACACGAGCAGACGAAGCGGACCATCCGACTGGCGGTCGTGCAACGCTCGGGCGAGTGGGCCGACGGAATGGCGGCCGGGTTTGAAAAATTGGTCGCCGACGGTCGGGCGTTGAAAGAAATTCAAGAGCTCGCGCCGGCCGAAGAGGTCGGCGTCGAGGGCGATCGGGCGTGGGTAGCCTGCCGATGGATCGACGGGCCGACGGCCGCCGAGCGGCTGGTCCGCAACGGTCGGTTCCCGCCCGAGGCCGTGTTGGAAATCGCGCGGCGGATGATGCCGGGCCTCGTCGCGCTGGAAGAGGCTGGCCTAGTCCACGGTGACATTCGGGCCGAGACGCTCGTGTTGAACCGATCGGAAGGCGGGGTCGTGTTGCCCCTGCCGGGCTTCCGCGCGGTGTTGCGACCGAGCGAAGGTTTCGCCCTGGCCGATCTCGCGCCGGAAGGGTTCGACGGCTTGGCGCCCGAACGGATCCGCGACGGGACGCCGGCCGACACGACCAGCGACCTCTATTCTTGTGGTTGTCTCTGGTGGCATCTCTTGACCGGGCGGTCGCCGCTGGCCGGGGGCGACGGGCTGACCAAATTGCGCTCGGCCCAATTGCGATCAACTCAGTCGGCCTCGATCGGCGACGTCCGGGGGCTCGCGCCCGAGGTGCCCGAGGTGTTGGCCGAGACGATCGCCCGATGCGTCCGGCCCGACCCGAGCGACCGGCCCGAGTCGATGGCCGCGCTGGCCGCCGCGTTGGGCGCGCCCACCCGGCGCGGCCGCGCGGCGGTGACCGGTTGCCTGGGACGGCGGTCGAAGGAACAACCGATTTGGGACGTGACCCTTCGCACCGAACGGATGGCCCGGCGGCTGCCCGGCTGGTTGGCCTTCACGGCCTGTTGTCTCCTGGCGATCGGGGCCGTGGCCTGGTCGGTCTGGCACGGGGGCGTGCCGGTTCGATCGGCCCAACGAGAGATTGAAAAGAATACAACCGGCCAGGCGGGAGGAGGTGGAGGGGAGGAGCCCCAGCCCAACGGAGCAAGGGCGGGCAAGCCGCCCATGGCACCCGAGCCGTCAGCGTCACCCGAAACACTCATAGCCCCCGAGACACTGAAGGGCCCCGCCGACCGAGGACCGACCGTCGAGCTGGATAAACCGCCGCCTTCGGTCGGGCCAACAACGGTGGGTGAAGTGCACCATGAAGAACCGGCCCGAGACCTCGTGCTCAGCGCCGAGAAGCTGGTCGACGTGAGGGTGTTCGACCGCCTCCGGCCGGGGCAACGGGTACGCCCAGAGGGGACCGCCAGGCCGGTGGTCCGGATCCCGCGCGGAGGACTTGTTGTCCGAGTGCCCGAGGCGCATTTTGAAAATTTGGACTTCGTCTGGGAGGCGTCCGCCGGGCCGAGCACGACCACCTTAGACTCACCCAACGAGTCGCCAGCGCTGGTCCGACTCGAGGCGTCCAGCGCGACATGGAAGGGCTGCACGTTCGCCGCGCGCGGGTCAAAGCCGACTGCCATTGTCTGGATTCATCCGGCCGACCGAACGGCCGCGACCGGAGGACTTCCGAGCGGCAAGGTCATCTTCGAAAACTGCTTCTTCTGTCCAAGTGTTGGCACGGCCGTGGAGTGCCGGACCCTCGGTGCGTTGGGCCTCTCGTTGCGCAACGTCCTCCATCTGGGCGAGGGCCCGCTGGTCGAGTTGGACCACGCCCCCGCGCCGGCCGAGCCCGTCTTCTTGAAGCTGGATCGGACGACGCTTCGCGGCTCGGGCCCGTTGCTGGTGTGCCGAGACACGTCGACCGGGCCTGCGGGCCGAATCACGATCGAGACGATCGACTCGGCCCTGGTGCCGGGCGAAGCGTCCACCCTCTTGGCATTTTCCGGCAAGGCCTCGCCGCTGCCTTGGCTCTCTCAGATCAGGTGGACCGGCCAGGGTTCCCTGGTGGGCTACGACGTTCCGATCGCCCGATGGACCCGCGAGGACGGCTCGGCCGAACCCTTGGACGACACGGGCATCTCGATCGAAGGTCTGACCCGCAGCGAGACCACGTTTGCTGGCCCCGTTGGTCCCGACCCGGCGACCAGTCGTCTCACCCAGTGGCAAGTCCCCTCGCGCTCGCCCGACCCACCAGGCATCGACCCGACGCGGCTGCCAAGACAAATCAACTAATCCATTCGAGGTAATCCCACGGAGTAATATTTGCCCCAGCTTGCAGGAGGGTGTAAACTTTATAAAAATGGCAATGCTCTTGAACTCCTTTTCTGCCCCTCCATGATTCGAGGAATCCGATGTCCAACGAAATCAATCCGTTTGCAAGTCCTCCAGAAACCGAGGATCTGGCACGTGGTGACCGGGCCTATCACCAACAGGTGGGGCCGCCCTATGCGTCGGCTTCCGCCCGGGCCAAATGGACCAACGTCATTATGGCCGGGATCCTCATTGCGAGCTTCTTGATCATCGGCTCGACGCTGATGCAGGTCTCCCTGCTGGAGCGAATGAAGGTCGGCAATTTCGACCTTTCAGAACCGGAGTCGAACGACATGCGGCAGCAGGCGATAGGCATTATCAGAATTGTCTTGGGTCTTGCTTCAGTTGTGGCGTTTCTCATGTGGTTCCACCGGGCTCATCGCAATCTACCTTCACTGGGGAATTCAGGATTGAAGTACTCCCCAGGTTGGGCGGTGGGAGGCTGGTTTGTTCCGTTCCTGAATCTGGTTCGGCCCTACCAAGTCATGAACGAAATTTGGGGGGGAAGTGATCCGGAAGCCGTTCGAGAAGGACGAGAGTCATGGTACGGCCGATCTTATACCATTCCCGGATGGTGGTGGGGTCTGTTCCTTGTCATGGGATTTATAGGAAATATATCGAGTCACTTCATGAATGGAGCTACTCAACTTGACGAACTCATCACGGCAAGTTGGGTGATCGTGGCACTCAACACGCTTACGATCCCGGCAGCAATTGTGACCATCTTGATGGTTCACCGAACCACGGCTGATCAGGACGAGCGTATTGCCCTTATCGAGGGATCAGCTTCAGGCGATGGGATGAGATCCGATCCCTACAACTACAACCGCTTCCCAAGCAGGTAGTTTACACTCACGGCAGCGGCGACCACGGCAAATCGGTCCGCGTGTGAAGGCGCAGGGCGAGTTGAG
>JAFGFF010000243.1 GCA_016931075.1 Pirellulales bacterium
CCAGTTTCCGAGTGTCAGACGATAGGACGCCATCGCGCCGCCCGTCTGAACTTCGAGCATGAACGTCTGGCCAGGCCGGCCCGCTCCCAGGATGGCCGACAGATCGGCCCGCTTGTTCACCGGCCGTCCGCCGCAGCCTCGAATGACGTCGCCAGGCCGAAGCCCGGCCGCCGCGGCCGGCGAGTTCGGATAGATCTTCACGAGCACCGCGCCGTGAGACGCCGTGACCCCCAGGGCACGCGCCTCGGGGCTATTGACCTCCGCCGTGTTCACGCCGACGTAACCTCGGTTGGGTTGGACCACCGGAGGAGCTGGACGGACCGACGTCGCGGACGGCGCCTCGTCCCGCGCGCTGGGCAATCGCTCGATCCGAAGAAGAAGGTCGTTCTGCTCGCCGCCGACCGCCAGCAGGGTGCCTCGCGAGTCGCACTCGGTCTGGTGGAAGTCGTTCAGACCGCTTGCCACGACCGCCGGACGGCCGTCGGCCCCCAGGCGGATGAGCCGGCCCGCCGAATCGAGCACGATCAGCCCTTGGCCCAATGGCCCGCCCGGGCAGAACGCCATGCCGACCAGCCGCGTTCCCTCCCGCGCGCGGAGCACTCGCCGGGCCGAGTCTCCTTCGATCCGGTACACGGCCGACGGCCCGCCGAACGGATAGTTACCCTCGACGTTCAGGACGTAGAGCGCGCCGGTCGCGTCGTCCCAGGCCAGATCCAACGGGCCTTGGGGTTTATCGCCCTTGGTGATCAGCGGCGTTTCCTTGCCAGTCGCGAGATCCAGCCGGAAGACCTGATCCTGGCCGAAGTCGGAGAAGAACCAGACGCCGCTCGGACCGGCCACGATGTCGCCCATGTCGCCGTGCGATTGGCTCAGCTTCATAGGAGCGTACGTCCCGTCGGGCTTCAGGCGGTTGAGATCTCGCTCGAACGAGCCGGCTCGCGGATCGTAGTCGACCACCACCAGGAGATCCTCGCCGTCGAACGCGGTCCCCTTGTTATTGAGCCCGATCCAAATCTTGCTTTCCATCGCGACGCGATTTTGGCCGTCCTCGCCCAAGCGGACCAGCTTGGCCCGGTCCCTCGCGAGGGAAGGAATGAACGCCTCGCTATCCCGGCAGAAAACGCGGCCGAGCGGATAGGGCGATCGCCACATCCGGGCGACCATGTCGGGAGGCAATCGCAGGCTCTTCGGCGGAGCGGCTTCGGACCACACGTTCAGGTCTATCGGCAACCAGGGTGGGGCCTGCGCGGCCGCTTCGCCGTCGAGCATCCGCTCGACGTGGAACGTGGCCGAGAGGGCCGACGGTTTCCGAGACCGCTCGTTGTTGGCGATCCGCAGCGTCAGCAGCGCCGGCTGCTTGAAGCCCGTGTCGTAGGCCCCCAACGGATGCCAGGCTCCCTCGCGCCAATGGAAGGTTCGGCATACGCCTTTGCGTCGCGTGATCCGGAAGTAGCCCGACTTCGACGGCGAGGGCACCTCCTGGCGGACATAGCGACCCCAGCCGCGGTTGATCTGCATGTCGCTTCGGCGGTAACACCTTGCCTCGGCGTCGATTTGGAAGAACCCGGCATAGATCGTGTTCTGTTCGTCGAGGGCGGACAGACCGACGGACAGTTCCCGGCCCTGGCCCGGCTCGTGTTTCCAGCCGTCGAGCGTGTACCGGACGATCAGGTCGACGTCGCCTTCGAGCGTCCGGCCGTGGATGGCCGTGACGTAGCCGTGGTTCGTGTTGTCCAGGGCGAGTCGGACGGTATCGGTCGCCGGGTTCCATTCGGCCTCGGCGTTGAACCACGCGAAACGCCACGGGTCGGAGGGCATTTGGACGTCGGACGAAAGACGCAGGCGGTGAACCGTGTTGACGGCGGGCTCCTGAGGCAATCCGTCATGAACCACCCGTTTGAACAGCAAGCCGGTCCAAAGCGTCTCGTGGACGTCCAGCTCGGTTCGGCCCGACAGGTTCCATTTTTTGCCGTCGAGGCTCCAGAGCGTTTCAAAGACTTTACCCCGCCGGCGCAGTCGCAGGTGGATCGGCTTTTCCGGGATGTCGATTCCCTCCAATTCGCTCCGTTGGAAGATCCCGAGCTTGCTCCGATTGCTGAACTGCGACCATCCGCCGCCCAACAGGCGATAGTGGCACAGCAGCGGATCATCCGACTGTTTGGCCAGGGTCCCGATGTACGAGCCGGGCGAATAGAGGACGAATTCGGTGATGGCGAAGTGCCGGCCCTTGCACTCCATTTGCAACTCGCACTGCAGATCGAAATCGCCGGTCACCTTGTGCAGCAGCCGCGGCGCGGAGCCGTTGCCGGCCCAGAACTCGTTGCCCGGCGGCACGGTGATTCGCAGCGTGCCGGGCTCGGGGCTCTCGATCTTCGCGTCGTCACCCGGATCCTGCCAGATCCAATCGCCCAACAAGCGGCCCTTCTCGTCCAACTCGGCCGTCGTGGCGCCGTACCATTGGGGAAGATCGTCCTCGATCGGAATGTCTCGCACCGGGAGACCTTGCACGGTGATCGGCTTGCCCGGGGCATCCAGCGGCGTGGGCGTTCCACCAGGCAGGTCGACCATTTGGCCGGCCTTGAGCTCGACCGACTCGCCGTTCGGGCCGGCGATCGACAGGGCTCCCTCGAAGACGCGCACTCGGGCCTTCTCGCCCTGGTGTTCGACTTCGTAGTCCGTGCCGCGCGGCGTGATCGTGTAAACAGGACCAGGCTGGGCCTGCTTCGTTTTCTCGTCGATCAGACCCTTGAGCTGGAGTTGGAGCTTCGTCTTCGGATCGCGGCGTTCGGTGCGAACCTCGGGCGGGACCTCGAAGATTCGGGTTTTTCCCGCGCGAAGCTCGAAAATATCGTACGGCTTCTCTCGCGTTTCGAGTTGCAGGATCTTCACGTCGGAATTGGGCCCGAGCCATACGGTCGAGTGGGGCGTCGAAAGGTGGAGTTCGCCGCCGGGTTCGGTCGTCAGATGATCTCCCGGGCCGAGTTTAGTCCCCGCGGAGGCCGGCCGCGCGGGATAGATTTCCGTCACGGTGACTGTGCCGGAGTAGGACTGTTTGAACTGGCCGCCCGTCAACGGTCCCGAGCCGCCGGGCGCGGGGCAAGAGACGGTCAGACGGCCTTCGCCGAACCACTCTCCGTCGCCCTCCAGCGGCTTGCCCTCGTGGTCGATCATCAGGCCGCCGATCGCAAGGACCTTTTGCGGCGGACCGTAGCCGGTGCCCAGGCGCGGTTCGAAGGTGACGACGAGGCCGGTGTCCGAGTTCCCGAGGCTCCACTGATTCCTACCCGGCGGGCTGGCCTTGATCATGCCGTGCAGCTTTCCGCCGTAGGGAACGAGGAAACTGCCGTGCGCATGGGGCGGATCGAAATGGTCTTGTTCCTTCCACGCGCCGGAGACGCTGGCTAGGACGTCACCCTGCTTCACTTTCCACGCCGACCGGTCGGCCGGCTGGAGGCTGGCGCGGTTCGAATAGTCAATCCGCACCGGGCGGTGGTATCGCCGCAACTCGCCGCACGCGCGGCGATTGCCCTTGTAGGAACGCATCCAGTCCATGTAGGCTTCGCCGAGCCGCTTGATCCGCCGCTCGCGGCCCTCCAGCGAGCTGTCGAGGTTGCGGATCTCCTGTTTGAGTCCGCGGGTGTCCATGAACTTGCTCTCGATGTATCCTCGAACGGCCTCGTCCATGCCGTGCGCCATCTGCTCGTACATCGCGATCAGGCTGTTCATGTGCTCGATTTTGAAGGCCGGCGACATCTCTTCGAGGATGGCCTCGGGATTCTGGCTCGTCAGGATGGCCGGGTCCATGCCGAGAAACGCCTGGGCCGCGATCTTGGCCGCCCACTCGTCATCGCCTTGGAGCCATTTGGAGCCTAGTTCTTCGAGTTTCTTTTTCTGTTCGGGCGTCTTCTCGAACGACGCGGCGTCGAACAGGTCGGCCTGCATGGCCTGGATGTCCTCGGCCGAGACGGCCTTGGTCCACGAGTAGGTCAGACCTTCCTGGGCGGTGACGTGTCGATAGCCTTCGACCAGCCGGCCCAGCTTCTTGTTCTGGCTCTCCAGCAGCTTGGATTCTTGCATCATGGACGTGACGCGGTCGTAGTCCTTGCGATGTTCGTCGGACCACCCCCGGCTGTTGGGGCCCACGCCGGCCCATTTCTTGTCGTACGCCTGGATTTCCTTCTGGATCGTTTGAAGCCTTGCCGTGTTTTTCAGGACTTTCTGTTCGTGGCTGCGCAGCCGCTGTTTGATCAGTTGGAACTTCTTTCCCCGTTCCTTGACATAGGCCTTTACGTCCCGGGCGGTGACCGTGTTGCCGTCTTCCAGCGAGCCGCGAATCAGCGTCACGTCCTGCTTCATGCGGTCGTTTTGTCGGGTTAAATTCGTGAGTTCCCGTTCCAGGGCCTTCCACTCGCGTTCTTCGCTCCGCCCGAGCGACCGGTTCTCGAACCCGCGCATTCTTTGTTTAATCTGGTCGATGCGTTGCTCGTTCTTATTGATCGCCGATTCTTTTTTGTGAAGCATTCCAACACAACGGCGCGCCATTTCCTTTCGCTTCGCCATGATCTCTTTCGCGGCGGCCGCATCGTCGCGCATGTATTTGTTGTACTTGGCGTCGAAGGTCGCTATGGCGTTCTGGACGGCCAGGTCGCGGAGCTCGACACACTGGTCGCGCGCGGCCAGAAGCCGCTCCTTCTCCTCCCGAGCCAGCGCCAGAATGCCCTGGGCCGCTTCGCTCGAACGAACCAACTCGTTGTAGCGCGTGTCCAATTCACGCTTGAGCTCAACACGCCGGGCTTTCAACACCGGGGCTTCACGTTCGTGCTGGTCCATGATTTCCAGGCGGTGGCGGCGAAGGTCTTCGAGCCAGGGCTTGAGGATCTTTTCATCCTCGCACGGCTTACCGGTCAGAAGGGGCTCGCGATACAGGCCCGTCCCTTCGATTTTCGGCGGCAGCGCCTCGATGAGCAGCCGGCGAACCGTTTCCTCCTGAGCCCGGCTCGGCGTGGGCGGGAAGGCCACCAGGCCAACGACCAGGAGAGCAAACGCACCGATGAAAACCTTGCGAAACGGCAGTGCCAACATAGGGGAGTCCTTATCGTCCCGAGATGCTCAAGACGGCTTGAGCAGCCGAGGAGTATGGTTTGTCGAACCAGTCAATATGGCTGAAATTCCAGCATTCTAGGCTACGTCACGGGCGGTGACCGATCCACGGCCCAACGCCGCGGTGGCCGGTGCGATTCGAGGTCCGGGCGGCCAGGCAGCCTACGAGCGCGGCGGCGCGCTCGGCTCTCCTTCGTGACCGACGTTCTACAGACCAATGATGCCGGTTTTGTCGGTCATGCGTGCCGGTCAGTCAAGAGACTTGCCCGCCCACGGTCCGCCTTGCCTACGAGTGGGGCAAATACTTCTTGTGATAGTACCGGAACTGGTGGTAGCTCAGCCCCAGGATTCTGGCGGCTTGGGCCTGGTTGCCGCCGGCTTCGGTCATAGCGCCGGCGATCAGCCGCGTGGCGAAGGCGTCCATTTTCTGCTGAAAAGTGCCCTTGAAGCGGGCCGGGTCTTCGTGAGGGAGCATTCCGAGATCGACGAGCGTGATCTCGTTGGTGGTGTCGCGATAGGCGGCCCGTTCGATGAGGTTCTTCAACTCGCGGACGTTGCCGGGGAACCGATACTCGCGCAGCGCATCAAGCACTTCTTCCGAAAGGACCTTATTGCCCAACGCCGGGGTCTCGCGGGCAAACTGCTCGAGGAAGTATCGAGCAAGAACCTCGATGTCTCCACGGCGCTCGCGTAACGGGGGGACGTGTATCGTCTCGAAGGAGAGTCGGTCGTGGAGGTCGGCGAGGAACTCCCCTTTCTCGATCATCTGCTTCAGGTCGCGATTGGTGGCGGCGATGATTCGGGCGGACGTGGTCTGCTCGGCCGTGCCTCCCACGCGAACGTAGGTCCCGTACTCGACGACTCGCAGGATCTTTTCCTGAAACAGAATTGGCATGCTCCCGATTTCGTCCAGAAAGAGCGTTCCGCCGTCGGCCTGTTCAAAAGTGCCTCGCCGGACGGAATCGGCTCCGGTGAAAGCACCCTTCTCGTGGCCGAATAGCTCGCTTTCCAGGAGTGCGTCGCTGAATGCCGCGCAGTTGACCGTGACGATGGGGCAGGTGCTTCGTCCGCTTGCGAAATGAATGGCCCTGGCGACCAGTTCCTTGCCGGTTCC
>JAFGFF010000244.1 GCA_016931075.1 Pirellulales bacterium
AATCCCGACGGCGGGGCCATCGCCCTAGGCCACCCGATCGGCGCCAGCGGGGCCCGGCTGATCGTCCACCTGGCCCACCGGTTGTCACGCGACGAATCTCGCCGCGCGTTAGCTACCCTCTGCGTCGGCGGCGGACTGGGGATGGCGGTGGCGTTGGAAGGAATTAGATAAGGAAGGGGGCCACGGATGAACACGGATGGATCGTGAGGGATTCACCACCGAGGCGCGGAGAGGTTCAGTAAGTGGAGCCGTTTGACGTTCTGTTGCTGTGATTATATCATCCGCCCCTCGCCCCCAAGCTTGGTTCTCTCCTCATTTACCCCACGTCCTCTTCTCGTTCGGTCTCCGTCGTTTCACCTTCTTCTCTCGGTTCCGCCTTCGCGTAGGCGTTTGCTTTGAGTAAACGGTCACCGTAGCCGCCCAAGACTCCTAAAAGAGCCCCCAGGAATAATCCGATGATAGCCGCCGGGCTGCCTATGACGGCGCCAAGGTTCAGTCCCAGCAGGGCCCCGATTACAATAAGACACCCTCGTCCCTTTGTGAGACCGCAGAACGCACCCAACATCGTGCCCCAAACCGCGGAGCTCACCGGATCCGCATCGCACCCGGGCCCGAGGACCGCGGCTCCCATCGCGAAGCCGACCGTCCAGATCAAGAAGGAGCTGATAAAGCCGTTAAGCAGCCCGCAACCGACAATGGCTCCAAGCACGGCGCCGGAGACCCCGCCCACGATCGCGCGGGTGCCATAGACGGGGGTGACCGACTTGGTGCTGTCTCCCCACACGCCGAAGAACAAGAGCAGCGCCGCTCCGATCGCCGCTCCTCCCAGCGCCGCGAACAACTGCATTTCGAGCCCAGGCCGTTTTTTCGGAACGCCGTCAGAAAGAGGCTCTCGCGACTTTCCCACCACCTCAATCCTCGTAGTGCTCGATCTGCGGCCAGTAGGTCTTGAAGTTGAAGTCGGGGCTGTTGTCGATGTCGTGGCAGTTCTGGCACCATTTGGTGTGGTCTTTTTGGGACTGCTCCTTGGTAACGACCATGGCCTTTTGGAGCTTTTCCTGCAGGGCCAGGTCGCTGCCTTCTTCGGCGGCGCAGTGGGCGCCGCCGGGGCCGTGGCATGATTCGCAGCCGACGTCGATCAGCTTGGGCGTGGTCTGGTCGGAGAGAAAGCCCGACTTGTAGGGAAAATACTCCGTCGGGTGCCAGCCGACAACGTGGCAACTGATGCACTGGGGGTCGTGGACGCGCGGCGGGTCGGTTTCTTTCAGGGTCTTCCAGGCGTGGGCATGACCGCTCTTCTTCCAGACGCGATACGACTCCTCGTGGCACGACTTGCACGCCTCGGAGCCGACGAACGGGCCGTTGGTTTCTTCCAGGGGATGGGAGACGGCCTTGATCCGCAGGCCGGACAGGCCGAGCCGTTTTAGTTCCTCCTGGTAGGCTACCATAAGCCGCTTCATGTCCTGCGAGGCGGGGAACCGCGAGTCCAGCGGGACGCGCTGGTAGCGAAGCGGCTCCTTCGGGTCGTTGTAGAGGCCCAAGACGACGGCGTCCATGCCCTTCTCGCCCACCTCGATCAAGAGCGACTCGGTGTTCTCGATCCGTTCGGGGTTGTCTGGCGGCGAGGGCAATCCGCCGGAAGTGACGACCAGGCGGAAATCGGGAAACTGCCGGGCGAGCTCGATCGCCTCGTCCTTTTCGCAATGGGCCAGAAGGATCAGCAGATTGCACTTCTTTTTAAGCTCGGGCAGGACCTGGGCAATGGCCGCGGCCGGGTCGATCAGCTCGACGTCCCCGTTGTGGATCTCGCGCTGATACTCCTTGCCCAGCACCGAGGTGATCCCGATCGTCAGCCCACCGCGCTCGACAATCCGGCTCCGATCGGTGTACCCGTCGGCCAGGGAGATCAGGCCCACGTTGGCCGAAACGAAGGGGCTCGGGTCGTCGGGGCCAAGGGAGGCCGCCACCGAGACAAGCTCCCCGGCGGGCAGTTGCAGGTCGTTTTTGCCGAAGGCGACCGCTTCGTAGCGCATTTTCCGCATCGCCTCGACGGTGATCCGGAACTTGATCTCGGTCTGAACGCCAAAACCCTTGCTCAGCCCTCCGGCGTCGACGGCCAACACGGGCCAGTGCCACTTGTCGCGCATCAATTCGATCATCGTGTGACGCCGGCTCATGCCGCCCTTCATCCGGTCCAGGCCGGCGCAGCCGCACGGCTCCATGTAGCCGTCCTCGCGGCCGGTGATGACGATGGCCAGCTTCGGCACGGTCCAGCCCTCGAAGATCGGGCCGTTTTCCTTGATCGGATCGAACGGTTTTTCGTCTTCGCCGCCTTTGGCGCCGGGAGACGCATGATCGTCGCCGTTGACCGGCGCCGAGGGAGCCGGGCCGGGCGGCGCGACTCCAGGCCCGGGCGGCGCGTCCACTCCGGGTCGGATCGGATTCTGGCCCGTTGGGTCCTGTTCCTTCCGCAGCGGATTGGGGCGTTGGCCCAGCGGTAGCGGCTCGCTGGACTCGGGGGGCCAGTTGGCCGTGGGATCGGACGGCGCGCCGGCGGACGGCGTCGGCAGGGGACCTGGCGCGTCGGACCCGCCGAACTTGGGCATATCCGGCGGCGGAAGCGGCAACGAGCCCTGCGGCGCGATCTGGCCCGGCTCCCCGCTCGGCCCACCCGGCTGGGCGCCGGACTGGTCGGGCGCTTGCGCGGAAGGCGAGGGCTTGGGATTCCCGTTATCGTTGGCGTCGCCACCGTCTTTTTGCTCCGAAGGCGTGCAGCCCAGGCTCACCGCCAGCAGGACCAGGCCCACCTGGCCGATCCGAAGCACCGCGGAAAACGTCGTGTTGGACATCAGACTCTTCCATTAGTCGAGAACACAACCGCCGGGCGTCCTCCCATGGACAGCCCCACACGCTACCCTCCTTCAACGGTAGGGTGGCACTGGCGTCTCGCCAGTGTTCGAGCCGCAAGCACTGGCGAGACGCCAGTGCCACCCGCCGCCTACAAATCCAACAGCAATGAGGTATTACCCTCCTTCAACGGCGAAGCAGACGAGAATCTTGATCTTGGGCACCTTGGGATGAGTCGTGCCGATCAGCACGTAGCCCGGCTCTCCCAGGCCGAGGCCAAGGTGATTGGCCGGCCCGGTCCCCTTGGGGATCCGAATAGTCAAGGGGATTCGGGCTTTCCCGCTTTGCCCAGACTCCTTCTTTTCGCCAAGTTCGGCCTCGAGCACTCCCGGCGGGGAGGTTTCAAGCACTTCGCACTCGATCGTCCGCCGGAACCGCCCTCGGACCACGAGATCCAACTCGCGCTGGGCCCCTTTCTCTCCGTCGACCATTCCCATCCGGACTTGTCCCCAGCGGTCGTCCCAGCCGGGGCCCATGATGGAGATATCGCTGGCTATCTGCCCACGGATGGGCAGGTCGACCGTGGGGGCCGACTCCAGATTGGTCCGGATGCGGATTGTCTGGTGAAACGGCCCCTGAGGCAACCCGGATTTCAGCATGACGCTCACCTTGGCGCCACTTTTCGCGTCCTTTTCGGCCCGGACCTGCTCGATCGGCAGGGGGGAAAGCTCGACGTCGAAGAACTGGGCCGTGTCGGGCTCGAGCAGTTCGTAGCCGGTCGTCTTCATCGAGTCGGAGGAATAGGCATACAGGAGAGCCTCCCCCCGCATGGACTGGCCCACCGGCAGCCCACTGAAAACCAACTCGTTCGGCGAGAGCCGGACCACCGTGGTCACCCGGCCTTTGATTTTCAGCAGCAATAGGGGTCGAAGGGGGTCGTTCGTGCCGATTCGGGCGATCTGCTCGAACGGGCCGACGAAGTCCTTGGGCGTCCACTTGATCGTGGCGACCGTCGACTCGCCCGGGGCCAGGGTGTCCTTCTTCAACGCACTCCAGGCACATTTGCAGGTGGTCGAGCCCAGCGAGAGTTTCAGCGGGGCGCTGCCCGTGTTCTTGATCACGAACCCGTGTTTGCCCTCGCTCCGGCTGTCCATCGTCCCGAAGTCATACTCGGCCTTGTCGACCTGGGCCTTGGGCGTCGGCTGCCGGTTGTCGGCCGCCTGGTTCGGATCGAGCAGCCGTTGGATGTCCAACTCCCTCAGCCCCGGCGTCTGGGCGTCCCGAATCCACGCCGCCGCCGCTCCTAATCCAAGCCCCACTAGCAGAACTACCAATGCCGACAGCCAAATCTTCATCACCGAAACAGAGCCTCACGGTACGAGGGAAGATACAGAATCATCTTGCTTTCATTGTATGGCATTTTCGGTCGGGTCGCCAAGACACGACCGGAACGTCCACGGACAACGACACGGCAGGTGGGAAATCCCCGTTTCGCCCGTGTTAAATGCGAGGTCCGCCGATGGATATGACATGACCACCGGGGTGTTCCAGTGCGTCGACTTTGTGAGCAACTCGGTGCAGAGCCTCGCGTTGACAATGACGCGGCATCCCCAAATACGGGTGGTTGGGAAGCAGGCCGAACCCAAGCATCCCGGATCACTGCCCTTCCGGCTACACGAAACGGAAACCTTGTGCCTTGAACCGGGAAACCTCGTCGGAGGTGAGATTGTGCGATCCGGGGCGTCCTTCCAGACTGACGGAGAACGAGTCCGGCGCGGCTTCCAAGGGAAACGTCCCGTTCGTGCAGACGGCCACATGGAAGAATCCACGCTGCTTGGCCTCCTTGACGATCCAATCCAACCGCCGGCTTCCGTCCTGCCAGGTGAAAGGTTCCCCTCCCTGGATATACAAATACCTGGCCCCCATCGTGTACAAGGTGCGAAGGGTCGCTTGCACTTGTTCAAACGGCACGTGGCCCTGTCCCTGGCTTTTGCGCCAGCAGTGGACGCAGTCGAGGTTGCACGCATCGGTCACGGAAATGCCGCCCACCACCGGAATCGGTCGCTTCCGGACGACGCTTACGGCGACGCGGAGGAAGTAGGCCGCTTTTCGTCCGGGAAAACCGCTGCCCAGCAACGTCACAACGTCACCTCCGACGGCCACGCCACCTGCCGGCACTGACTCCAGAGCCGATTGATGTAGTTGAGCGAATACTCGTTCTGGACACGGTGGACCCAGTAGGCCGCGTCTTCGGTCACTCGGTAGCAGCCGCTGGCCCGCTCCGTCATGCCCATCCGCGTAAGCAGTCTGAGCAACCGACCGTAGACGGCGTCCAGTTCCTCGCCAAAAAGGTCGCGAAAATCGGCCCTGCCGAGCTTCATCTCGTAGACTCGCCAATAGAGCCAATAGGCCATCTCCAGTCGCCGGTCGACGGGCAGCACCAGTGCGACAGGCAATTTCTCGGGCAATGCAGAAGCGTACTCCTGGACGGAAAACGTATTGACGAAGAACTGACTGCCCGTCATCGACGCCGCGCTCGGGCCGAAACCGAGGTAATGATGCCGCGTGATGGAACTGAACTTCTTCCTCCTCGGTCGCAGGAAAGACCATACGGCGCACTGCTCCAACCCGTGTTCACGGCAACGCCGCCGAATCAGGTCCAGCATCTTGCGAATCAGGTTTCCCTGGGGGCGCACGATTCTGGCTTGTCCTAGCCGCCGCCCCCATTCTGTATAGGGAAAACCAAAGATCGGATACGTCGAGACTTGATCCACTCCCAGGGCCAGTGCTCGGCCAAGGTCGTCGTCCAGTTCGTCGAGGGTCTGGGTGGGCAAGGCGAACATCAGATCGACGTTGATCGAATCGAAACCTAGCGCAACCGCTCGCCGAACGGCGTCTTCGGCCGTCGCCGCATCGTGGGAGCGGCCGATCAATCCCAACAGGCGGTCGGAAAGGCTCTCCACTCCAATCGAAAGCATGGTCACGCCCGCCGCCCGCAGAAGGTGAAGGCACTCGTCGTCCATCGCAGAAGGATGGAGTTCGACGCAGACATCTCCCGGCCGGCCAAACGCATCGGCCAAATGCGCCACAAGCCCTGCCAGCGCTTGCGGAACCACGGTGGGCGTACCGCCGCCAAGGTACAACGAGGTAATCCGTGGCCGTTCGCCGCCCGAAACCGAAAGGCTCTCGGCCATCTGCCGGGCACGCAAGTCAATTTCCTGGTGAGCGGCCGTCTCGTAACGGTCGAAAAGCGCCGCGTCAAACTCGACGCGCTGATAGGGGCAGTAGGGGCACAGGTTACGGCAGAATGGGACGTGGAGGTAGAGCCCGAAACGTTGAAGCCCCGCCGGCACGCCAGTCTCCCCCGGCGCCATGACCAGGGGATCGAAGCTGCCCGTCACAAGACGTTTCAGCAGCGGCTTCCACACCCAGTGGGCAGGCCGGAACCCGAACAGCAGATCGTCCAATGCGATACTCACGTGACACCGACAACAAAGCCCTTTATCGCGATCACACACGCCCCTACGTCCGTCCAACATCTCTGGGCGAGAAGAGAAGTCGAGTATAACACACTCCAAACAGGATGTTTTCCAGGCCCGAATTCCGGACACCCTCGTTTTATCATCGTCGTCTGGCTCCGTTATAAAGAAATGTCAAGCTATCATACACCAACTCTCCAGAGGGATGGAAATTCCCGATCAAAGGTGATACCCTCTTTGTGAGGTCGATCGGCAACGCCAGGCATAAGGAGGCTCCTCATGAACGTCCGTTTGATTCTGGTGGGTTTCGCGTTTTTGGGCATGACCTGCTCCTTGCTGATGCCGGATGAGGCGGCGGCGTGGGTGACGATCGAATCCTCGGCCGGTTCCTGGCCTGCTTATGTATTCGCGGCTTCTTCCGACGAACCGATCATCGCGGTGGGGAACATCGTGATGCCGGGGCCTGTCCATCAAGTCTCGTATGGCCCTTCCAATTGGGTGTTCCTCGACGACGCTTCAACCATCGGTCCTTGGCAAAACTTTGAACCGTACGACACCCACCTTCTGCTTCGGCGCAGTGATGTTGTCGTCGATGGCGGTCCCATCACGGAATGGCACGACGGAAGCGATCCGGGCGGCCTCAACCCGCCCAGTCCGATTTCTTGCGGGGCGGGCAGTTTCGGCGAGGGGGGCAACGGAATGTTGCTTCTGAAACCCGGAGTCCAAGGAACTCATCTGGACGTACTCCAAGCAATCCCAGCCGATGCTGGTTACAGTTGGGGCGGACCCTTGAACATGACACTCCGCACCGTGACCACGACCTACTATGCCAGCATCTGGCCGTGGGGACTCAACGGCACGGTCGGCTGTTGGGTCCGCTCGCCGGAGGGCAGCGCACAGGCTCCGCTTTACGATTTCGGAAACGTGCGTATCGGGACCACGGCCACCAAGACCGTGGAATGGGGCCAGGCCGGCGTGACGGAAGAAGGCCCCTACTGCCTGCCGGAATTTCCGGAGTTGAACGCTCCCTTTTATCCGTATGGTTCGGTCCCGGGACGTTACGTATTCGCCCCCGAAACGCATGGAAAACACACGGAACAGGGAGTTCTATACGGCATTGACAGCTTTGGAGAGTGGTATCTCGATACTTACGTGCCACTGGACTTCTCCGGCACGGGCGTGGGTCCCGAATTCTCGTCGGACCACACACCGGGCAGCCTGATCGAATTCGGCACCCTTTCCGTCGATTCGTTCTTCGACGTCTTCGTGGAACTGGCCAACACGACACCCGACGCCGAATTGGGACTCTTAACCCAGCTATCGGTCCTCGCTTCAATCGAGAACAACGACCAGAACGCGTTTGGACTGCTGGGCGACACCTGTTTCTGTCTCCTGGTCGGAGAGGAAAACTCCTTGGGCGTGCGATTTGACACGTCAGGGCTTCCGCCCGGCGATTACACCGCGGAGTTTGTCCTTCGCACCGACTTGGGCGCGAGTCTCTGGGACACCGACTCGGGCGAAGCCTTCGTCTACACGCTCCACGCCACCGTCGTGCCCGAACCGTCGACGCTGGCCAGCCTCTTGGCCGTCCTTCTTGCGTGCGGTCTCCTATTCGCACGCCGAATGCGATAGTCGCTTGACCGGATCCCATGCCTATCCCTAATCGCTCGGCGTCTCCGCGGTGAGATTTATATTTATTGCGACAGAGTCACCGCAGAGGCGCGGAGGATAACAAGAATGATCGACTTCGGGCTCACGCCCCGAACTTACCGAGGCGGCCGGCGTTGGCCAGGGCGAGGGGCATGAGGTGGAGGGCTTCGAAGTGGCCCAGGCCGCCGGTGAGAGCCGCCGTTTCGCCGAAGGTAGTGCAGGCGTCGGTGCGGCAGTGCTTCGAGACGAGCAGCGTGGGCACGGGGTGCCAACTGTGGCTCGATAGCGCGGCCGGCGTGCTGTGGTCGCCGGTGACGATCAGAACGTCGGGCTTCAGGGCCATGACGCGGGGGACGATGGCGTCGAACTCTTCGATCATCTTGACCTTGGCCGCGAAGTCGCCGTCCTCGCCGCGGCTGTCGGTGTACTTGAAGTGAACGAAGAAGAAATCGTGGTCGTCCCACGCCTCGGCCAGGACGTCGATCTCCTCCTCCAACGTGGCCGGCTGGCCGATGATCTCCATGCCGACCAATTGGGCTAGGCCCTTGTACATCGGATAGACGGCGATGGCCGCCGCCTTCAGGCCGTAGACCTCCTCGTAGGACGGGATGTGTGGCATCGTCGAAAAGCCCCGCATCGTCAGGCCGTTCGCTTTCGGTTCGCCAGCAAGGAGCTTGACCGCCTGATCGTAAAACGCCTGGGCGATCTGGGCCGTCTTCTGGTTCGGCTCGTCGTGGGCTTTGGGGGCCAGCGGAGGCACGCCCGTCTGTTGAGGGTCGGTGTCGTCGACGTGCCCTCCAAGCCCTTCGGCACGGAACACGACGACGAACCGGTGCTCCTTGACCGGCTCGACGAAGATCTTCACGCCCGGAATGCTCACCTGGCGGAGCCGCTTGACCAGCTCGGTACTTTCTTCCGTCGGAATCCGTCCGGCACGGCGGTCGGAGATGTTTCCCTTGGCGTCGAGCGTGCAGAAGTTGCA
>JAFGFF010000245.1 GCA_016931075.1 Pirellulales bacterium
CGATGGACCGTGTGCCACTGGTCGGCCGAGTCGAGCGCCTCGATCCGAAACGTCCTGGCCAGCGTGGCCGGCACCGCGATCGGTTGGATCTCGAGCGGGTACTTGCACAACATGGTTGTTTCCAGCCGGTTCAAGTCGCTGTCGAACACCAGGCGGAGTCGCCCGAGTCGTTGGGCATGTGCAAACGTGTATTGAATCCACGAGTCCGGCCCGCCTGACCAACCGTTCATCATGTCGTCGACCGGCCGGTCCACACCGTTGCGCAGCGGTTCGGGATCGCCTTCGGACGCGCTCAACGTGGCCGTGCGGGTCAGGGCGGGCGTTTCGCGCACGAGGCCGGGCAAATAGCAGTCGTCCGCCAGAATGGCCTGTTGAAGCTGTCCGATGGCCCGTTGGCCAACCTCTCGCGGGCTCATCCCCCTTCCGACGGCGATCGACGCGGCCGTGCCAACTGCCTGGCCGACGATCGCGCACGTGGCCATCACCCGCGACGAACTGAAGGCCACGTGGCTGGCGCTGATGTTCCGCCCGGCGCAGAACAGGTTGGCCACGTTGCACAAATAGAGGGCCCGGTAGGGAATCCCCCACGGCGACGGGAGTTCGTGGATCGTCGAGGGCTTGCCCGGATGGTGAATGCCGTCAGGATGATGGTCGTCCAGCGGCCAGCCGGCATAGGCGACGATGTCGTTGAACCGGCCGCCGTCTCGGACGTCGTTTTCCGTGATGATGTAGTCTCCTTCGTAGCGGCGGCTTTCGCGCTTTCCAGGCAGAAATCCGACCCAATCAAGGATCCAACGGTCGCTCTTGTGATCGCCGTGGTTCTTGATGTGGTCCCACACTCCGAACGCGCACCGGAGCAATTCGTCGCGGATTTCCTCGGTCTGGGCAATCGTGTCGCGGTCCCCGCCGGCCTCGATCCACCAGAAATTGTTCCACATCCAGTCGCCGTTGCCCAGATCGTGGTCGCGATGGGACAAATCGTCGTCACTGGGATATTTCGTCGCCCATTTCGGGGGAATGAAGGGCTGGGGCGACGTGGTCTCCCGGGCCTGGATCAGCAGGCTCATGCCCATGGTCGCCTTGCTGGGCGTGGCCGAGGCCATCGACTCGCCGAATTCGGAGGCCGGCTCCTGTCCGACGCGGAATCGAGCGCCCGACAGCGGCGCTAGAATGCTGTCGCCCGAGCAATTGGCGAACAGGGTCGCCTCGACCGTGTGCCAGGTCTGCGTCGTGGTCTGCCAACCGGTGACACTGCGGATTCGGTCGCCGTCCATCTGCAAATCGTTGCACGAGCAGTTCAACAGGACGGTCAGATTCTTCTGCAGGTGGACGAACTCGTAGAGGATGCTGCCCCAGATCGAATAGTTACGCAGCGGATTGCGGTAGTGATTCTCCAGGAGCATTTCCTCGATCAGCCCCGTCTCACGGCGGTTCTTGCCCCGCGCGCCCCAGATCCACATGCGGATTTCAGGCGAAGCGTTTCCGCCGGGCATAGGGCGATCGTGCATGAACACGACGCTCAGCCCGCGTCGGGCCGCCGCTACTGCCGCGCACATGCCGGCCAGTCCTCCGCCCACGACACAGAAGTCGGCGTGATGGATCCGGTGCTCAAAGGTTTGCTTGCTCATGCTGTGCTATCCGCTGTCCCTGCTTGGTCCTTCAGTTGTCATTTCCGTCAGCGATCAATCTGAAACGGTCGGTCGCTTTTTTGGCCGTGTTCCTCACGGTATTGCGTGGGCGTCCAGCCCGTCTCTCGCTTGCATACCGTGCAGAGATACTCGACATGTTTAAATCCGGTGCGGTCGGCGATGTCGGAGAGCGAGAGTTCCGTGTGCGCCAAAAGTTCTTTCAGCCGTTTGGTCCGCTCCTCGAGGATCATTTCATGTGCCGAACGTCCCAGCGCGCGGTGGAAGCGATCTTCCAGGACGGTCCGCGAAACGAGCACGTGACGCAGCACGTCGGTCACCTTGATCCCGCCACAGGCGTGCTCGCGGATGAATCGCATGGCCTTGGACACCACTGGATCGGCCACGGCCATGACGTCGGTCGACTGCCGGGTTGCGATGTCCAGCGGCGGTAGAAAACGCTCCTTCATGTCAACCCGTTCTCTCCGCATGAGCTGGTCCAACAGCGCGGCCGCCTCATATCCCATCCGGAAGGAGTTGAGGATCACGCTGGAAAGCGGCGGGCTGGCCACCTCGCAGGCCACGTCGTCATTGCCCACGCCGATCACGGCTACGTCCTGGGGCACCGTGATGCCCGCGACCGCGCACGCCTCGAGCAGTTGCAGGCCTCGTAAGTCGTCGCAGGCCATGACACCGACCGGCTTGGGCAACTTCTTGACCCAGCGGATGACATGTTCCATCTCGAGTTCCCAGGTGTTGTCCCGGAATCGCTGCGGGGCCTGGGCACGGCAGGAGTAGACGTCGCAGACGCCCGATCCGCAAGCCGCCTCGGCGAAGGCGTCGCGCCGGCAGTCGGACCAATAGAGTCCGTTGTAGCCGACGTAGGCGAAGTGCTCGAACCCTCGCTGCAGGAGGTGCTCGGCCGCCAACCGTCCGATGGCCGTGTGGTCGTTCGAAACCAGCGGCGCCTTCATCCCCCGAAGCTGTTCGTTCAGATCGACGATCGGAATCCGCGTGTCGGCGGCGAACTTCCGGATGTCGGGTGTGTTGATCCGCGAGATGATCCCGTCGCTCGACCATTTTTTCAGCCACTTCGGCACGCGGTCGCACACGCCGCGCTGGACGAAGAAGACCGACCGGCATGAGTACGGTCCTCGTCGGGTTCACCGTTGCGGCGCGCTGGCGGCGAATGGGAATCACCACGCCGACGGAGTTCCTTCGCATCCGCTTCACCGAACCGATCGTGCAAGCCTACACCTGGATCGGCATGCTCGAAGCGTCGGCCGTCGGGTTGACCGATCTGACGGCCGCCGGGACCAAGCCTCTCGCCTTGGGCAACGCGCCCGATAGTGCCTTCTCGAATCGTTCCTTCATCGGCTACGTGGACACGGTTCGGTTCACCGACGAGACCCTTGGCCCAGCGCAGTTTCTCAACGCCGTCCCCGAGCCGAGCCTGGCTGTTTACCTCGTCGGCCTGTTGGGGCTGGTCTGGTTCCATCGCTACCGCGCGGGCCGATGACGTCTTCACTTCAATCGAACGAGATAATGGAAGACCGTCATCAAGAATCAGATTCGATGTTTGTTGCCCGGGGGGGATGGAACTATAATAGAAGAGGCCGCTTCGGGGGCTGGTCGACGCGCGTCGTCGACCAGCCTCGTTTCTTCCATTACCCCTGTTTTTGAATCGAGGTATAGCAGATCCGATGTTGTGTGGGGTTCAGGCTTCAACGCGTGGATCGGATAGCGTCAAACCAGAGGAGAATCGGGGATGACAGGCGTTATCTCTCACCACCAAGTGATTGGTTGCCTCTTCGCGATCGTGGCGTTGATTGGAAGCGGCTTGGCTGTGGCAGAAGATTCCACGCCGAAAAAGGTGGAAACGGTCGCCCGGGTCAACAACGAGCGGCTTCTCAAGTCAGTAGAACCACTGGGGCCGGCGTCGTTCAAGAACGCGCATGGTGACGCCCGCACGCGCGGAACGCTCCAGAAGTACTACGATTCCGTGCTCGACTGGGGTCGTGTCCTCCAACATCACTTCCAATCGGTGCCTGGCCATCCCGATTGGGGTTATTACGGTGACGGTGACAATAAGGAGAATTCGATTCGGGCGGTCTGCTATGCGGTTTGCACGAATGCTTTTCTGGCCGAGATCGAGCCGCCGACCGCCCGGCTGAAGCCGGCCGAGCAAGACCGGTTTCGCGACGAGGCCGTCGCCGCGCTGCGTTACGTCGCCCAGGCCCATCGCGCCAACGGCGGTGCGTGTTTGCACGGCAAGCCCTGGGGCAAGCAGTGGCAGTCGGCCATGTGGGCACGGTCGTTGGCCACGGGCGCGTGGCTCCTCTGGGATAAGCTCGACCGGCCAACCCAATTGGAGGTCACCCGGCTCGTCGAGTTCGAGGCCGATCGTTTTCTCACACAACCGCCTCGCAGCCAACTGCGGGATAATACGGGGGCGGAGGAGAATGCCTGGAACGCCGGGCTGATCTCGCTGGCTTGCTGC
>JAFGFF010000246.1 GCA_016931075.1 Pirellulales bacterium
CCCGATCCCCGATCCCCGAGCCCCGAATCCCCTGCCCCTCGCCCCAAAAATTCCCGCCCTGCCTGTCAGTCCTACCGCCAAAGAGCGTCTAAAATAGTGGCTATGGACGAAACGGCCACGATCAGACCACCGAGCGAGCCGGTTTTGAGCTTTCGGGAGAAGAGCGCCGACGTGGCTCGCCAGGAGCCCGAGGGGCCCGACTTCGATCGGGTGGTCGCTGAACACCAAGCGAGGATCGTCCGGTTGGTCGGCCGGTTCGTCGACAACCGGGCAGAGATCGAAGACGTCGTCCAGGAGGTTTTCTTGGCGGCCCTGCGGAACCTGGACCGGTTCCGTGGCGAGAGCCGGTTCTCGACCTGGCTGGCGTCGATCGCGGTGAACCGGTGCCGGTCGTTGCACCGCCGCCGGGCCCTGCGACGCCGCTTGCTGCCCTGGCTGGCCGTGCCGAACAAGGTTGAGGACAACAGGGCCGAAGCCTCGGAGACGGGCGAAGAGGTCCGTCGGGCCGTGCGCCAGTTGCCGACCAAGTACCGCGAGCCGATTGTGCTTCGCTACTTCGAGGGCATGACTGTCGCCGAAATCGCCGAAGTTCTCGGCCTGGCCGTCAACACGGTCGAAGTCCGGCTGAGTCGTGCGAGAAAGACCTTGAAGAAGACACTCCAGTCTCGACTGGAAAGATAGTGATTATGGATGACCATTCATTAGAACGATTGCTCGAAGAGGCTGCCCAGTCGACCGCTTTGTCCTTGTCGAAACCCATCCCCAACTTGGCCGATCGGGTGCGTCTTCGAGCCAGGCAGCGTCGCCGCCGTCGTCGTCAACTCGGCGCGGCGGCGGTGGCCGCGTGCCTGGTCGCCGTGGTGGTCTACGGCGTGGGGCCTTGGTCGCAAGACAAGGGAGCGGAGGTGGCCCAGCCGGAATCGGTCACGAAGACAACTCCCAAAGCGGTCGACGTCGTCGCCTTGCAGGAGGAACTGGTCGAACTCCGGGCAAAGCTGGCCCAACTGGAGACCGAACTCAAGTGCTACCGCGAGGTCGAAGCCCGCGGCCTGGCCCGGCGTCAGCCGCCGCGTGCGCCGCGTTGGCCCAGTCCGGAACTGGCGGCCGACCTCGAGATCGAAAAGACGGCCTTCATTCTGGTTCACTTGGTGGGCGACCGGACCAATGCCCCCTCGGGCGCCGACCCGCTGGCCGGGTGTCGTCAGGTCGTGAAGTATTTCCCTGACACGTCCTCGGCCCAGGTTGCCCGAAAGCGGCTGGCCGAGCACGCAACCCAATTGAACGATTCCCCCGAGAAACAAGGAGACATCTGATGCGACGGTTTCTCATTATCCCTTGCGTGACCGCTGTGCTCATGGCCGGTGTATTGATCGTACCTGGAACCACGCAGACGGCCCTGGTGCCCGATTCGCCGACAGGCCAAGGGCGTTCAGGCCAGGAATTCAACGAAATGCCCGAAAAGACGCTTTGCGTCTTGCTCGACGTGAAGAGCCCCGCGTTCCGAGTGGACCATGACACGATCAACACACTGGTGCATCAGGTTCTGACCGAGAAAGACACCGGCCATTGGGACGTCATGTATATGCCGTTGCAAGGCGGGCATCGAGGGCAGACGCTGGGAACCTTGACCGTGTATTCCTCTCTCAGGAACGCCAAGCTGCAGGCGACCGCCGTGACGCCCGAGCAAGTGGTCCAAAAGGTCCGCGACCGCCTCCAAGAGACCCTGACGCGCGCGGCCGAATCGGGGGCCCAACTGGCCAAGGTCGAATCGCGAATGGTGCAAAATCAGGTCGAGGAGATGAACGTGGCGATTTTTGAAACCCAACGCACGTTGGACGACCTCCGACACAAGTTGGCCGACCGGGGCGTCATCCCCGGATCGTATTACGATCTTCTCGGGAAGCTTCAGGCCCAACGGTTCCAGTTGCGGATCGAACTGGCCGGGCTGGAAGCAAGGCAGGAAGCGACGGTCAAGCAGATTGCCGTTATCCACGAGCAACAGAAGAAGGGCAAGAAGCAGTTGCTCCGCGACGATCCGGTTTTCGAAAAGCTCCGGGCAATTCTCGAAGCGCGCGAGCGAGAGTACAATCGGATGATGCTGTTGAACAAGGAGAAGGCCGGCGGGTTTACACAAGCGGACGTGGAAAAGGCGGCTACCGCAATCGTCGTCGCCAAGGCGGAACTCCGAGAGAGGCAGCAACTGCTCGAACAGCAAGCCGACGCGGGCATCCTGACCGAATTGAATCACGACCTGACCCGGGGCAAGATCAAGGAGGCCGAGCTTGAGCGAAAGTACAACTTACTGGAGGACAATATCAAAAGACTCAGCTCGGAAACGGTCCGATTTCTTCTTTCCGAGTACGAGGGCGGGAAGATCCAACTCGACCAGGTGCTGGCCGCCCGGGCCCACGCCGTGAAGGCCCTGCCGCCGCCTGGCCGCGAGACGCTGGCCCACATGGGCCCCAAGGTCGAAATCATCTCGACCACGCCGGCCAAGAAGAAGGCCGATTTAAACGGGAAGAAGGTCGAGTCAAACGGGAAGAAGGTCGAGTCGAGCGGGAAGAAAACTGAAATGAGCGGGAAGAATGCCCAGGCAAAGAAATAATAAGTGGCCGAAACGAACTCCCCTCTCCCTTTGGGAGAGGGGCCGGGGGTGAGGGGACGTGACACGACGCTTTCAGCGTGCGGCATGCGACCAGCGCGGCTCACGCTCTTTCTGAAAATGCAACCACCTCTTAAACGTACTTATCCCAGGCTGTTGCGCCACCCACCCTCACCCGGCGGCTTCGCCGCCACCCTCTCCCAAAGGGAGAGGGGAGCTGGGTGTGGACGATGGCTATGATGGCGTCTCGTAGCCGTACTTCTCGATGAACCCGGCCCAGCGGCGGGTGATTTCGTCGCGGAGATCGCCGTCCAGGTCGTAGCGGTTCGTCTTGTAGCCCGCCATGCCGGCGGCATGCTTCTCCAGGGCCGGACGCGCTGCGTCGAAGCCGCCCAGTTCAAGCGTGTCGTAGACCCGGTGAATCTGATCGACCGGCTCGCGGATCAGGTCTTCGTAGCGGACCTCGCAGAACCGATTCGGTGCGATCAAATCGCGCTGACGCTCGAAGACGTCGTACATCCGAGTGAACGTCTCGAAGACGTGGTCGTTCAGTCCCCGGTAGTCGGGCACCTGAAAACCCTGGTCGCGGTAGAGCCGCTTCCACAGGTGTACGGTCGACGGGAAGACGACGTACGGGTCGCGGATGATATGGACGAATCGGGCGTCGGGGAAGATGTCCAGCAGGGCCTCGATCCGGCACGTGTGCGCCGGCGACTTCAAAACGATCCGCCCCGGTCGCCGCAACGTCAGGCACTTCAAGAACCACTCGAATTGCCGCTTCCACCGGGCCAACTGCTCGGGCGGAACGTCCTGAAGGTCGAGATACTCCGGATCCTGCGGCGGCCGGTTCGGAAAAGCCAGCGTCAAGTAGGGAGACGGAAGACCCATGTTGCACAGGGCGAACTCGTCCTCTTGCGGCCGGTCCCAGCCGAGCTTCATGTTGTCCATCGGGCGCTGCGAGGGCATCAGGCATTGCAGCATCCGTGGAATCACCCGGCCGGTGAGCAGAAAATGGTTCGGCGCGAAACAGGCGTACGTGTCCGGATAGCTGTGGCGCTCGTCCAGCACCAGCATCTCGTGCAGCAAGGTCGTGCCGGACCGCCAGTGGCCGATGATGAAGATCGGCTGGTGCTCGATCCTGGCGTTGCGGATCCGGCGACCGTGCAGTAACTCCTGCAGGGCCCAGAGCCCCCCGTTCATCAGCGCGAGATCCGAGACGATCACCGCCATGGCGACCCGTCTCGGCGTGACGGCGAACCGGTTTCGCGCCAGCAGCGAAAACCAGGCTTTCGTGCCCATCCCGTCCCAGAACCGGGGGATCCAGAACCGGTCCTTGTACCCACCCTTGGGGCCGTCTGGTTTTTTCTTGGGACTGTCCGCCATGAAGGTTTTCCGAGCTTCCGTCCGAGAGGGCGAGGGAATAGTCCCGCAGAATCGCCAACTTGCGCCGTTTCCCTGCATTAACGCCGGCCGCCAGCCTGTTCAACCATGCTAACAGACGGCGTGCGCGTTCGGCAAGGTGTCCGAGCGGACGGCAGGAGCGTTTTGACTACCCTGACGGCTCAGTCGATCGTCTTCGTCACGAGGACGACGTCTTCTTCGCTGTGATCGTCGAGCTCGAACCCTCGGGCACGGAAGGTGCCCAGCATCCGGTGGTTGTCCTTGCCCGTCTCGGCGACGACCTTCTTGACCCCCCAACGCTTGGCCACTTCGAGGCAGTAGTCGGTCAGCAGGCCGCCCAGCCCGTGGCCGTGCCAGCGGTCGACCACGATGATGGCGTATTCGGCCGCCTCGTGGTTCATGTCGGCCACCAGCCGGCCGACGCCGATGAGCTTCCGTTGGCCGTCTTCCTTGACCTCGGCGACGATGCCCATCTCGCGGTCGTAGTCGATGTAACAGTACCGCGAGGCCATTTCGTGCGTGGTCTGCTTGAAGAGGTAGCTGAACCGCGAGCGGATCGATTCGGTCGAGCAGCTTGCCAGCAGATCGTGCCACATCGGCTCGTCTTCTGGCTTGATCGGTCGGAGGATGACCTTCTCGCCGTCCTTCATCTTGCGTTCGGTGACGAACTCCTCCGGATAGGGCCGAATGGCCAGGTGGGCGTACGGCCGCGGCGAGTGGACGACCAGGTCGCGGTCGACCACCACCCGGGCGTCCAAGGCGATGACGTCGTCCTTGGTGACCAGCAGCGGGTTGACGTCCAGCTCCTTTATCTCCGGATAATCGGCCACCAGGTACGAAAATCGCATGATGATCTCGACGAGCCGGTCGATGTTCGCGCCCGGTTTGCCGCGATAGCCCTTCAGCAAGGGCCATGACTTGAGCGATTCGAGCATCCGCCGAGCGAGCGACTCGTTCAGCGGAGGCATGCCCAGGGCCCGGTCGCGGAACACCTCGGCCGCCACGCCGCCCATCCCGACCATGATGACCGATCCGAAAATCGGGTCCTTCTTCGTGCCCAGGATCAGCTCGAACGCGTTCGGGTAATTGACCATCGGCTGGACCGTCGCGCCGAGGATGGTCGCGTCGGGTCGACGCTCGGACACGGTGGCGATCATCTTCTCGTAGGCCTTGCGGACCGCCTCATCGCTGCCCAGGCCCAACGCCACGCCGCCGACGTCCGTCTTGTGCGTGATGTCGGGCGAATGGATCTTCAACACGACCGGATAGCCGCACAAGTTAGCCACGTCGATGGCCTCTTCGGCCGATCGGGCAAGATGCGGCTTGGTGATCGGAATCTCGTAGGCCTCCAAAAACGCCTTCGAGACGTTTTCCGAAAGGATCTCGGTTCCCTCGGTCAGGATCGTGTCAAAAACACCTCTCAGCCGCCGCCGGTCGAGCGTGAACCCAAGCGGGATGTCCCGCGGCGTCTCGTGCAGGACTTCCAGGTTCTTGGCGTAGGAGACCAGGTGCATGAACGCGCGGATGGCCTTCTCGGGCGTCGTGTAGGTCGGGATGCCCGCCTCGGTCAACAGCCGCATCCCCTCGCTGATCATCAGCCCGCCCATCCACGCGGTCAGGATCGGCTTGCGTGTTTTCTTGGCGACCTCGGCGACCGCCTCGGCCGTGCCCGTCGGATCGGTCATCGCCTGCGGTGTGAGAATGACCAGCACCGCGTCGACGCCCTTGTCCTTGATGACCACGTCCAGGGCGTCGGAGTAGCGCTTCGCCGGCGCGTCGCCCAGCACGTCGACCGGATTGCCGTGCGACCAGAACGGAGGCAGAACCTCGTTGAGCTTTTCGAGCGTCTCGTCGGAGAGCTGGGCCATCTTGCCGTCGCGGGCGATCAGCGCGTCGGTCGTCATCACGCCCGGCCCGCCGGCGTTGGTGATGATTCCGAGCCGGCCGCCGCGGGGCGGTTCCTGTCGAGCCAGCAGCTCGGCGCAGTCGAACATGTCGTCGACGTCGAAGATCCGGACGATGCCCGCCCGCTGGAACGCAGCTTCATACACCGCGTCGACGCCGGCCATCGCCCCGGTGTGCGAGGCGGCCGCCTGGGCGCTCTCGGCGAAACGGCCCGCCTTGTAGGCCACGATCGGCTTGGTCCGGGAAAAGGACCGGGCGGCCGACATGAACTCCCGGGCTTCGCTGATCGATTCGATGTAAAGGATGACCGACTGGGTGTCCGTCTCGGTCCCGAAATAGTCGATCAAATCGCCCATACTCACGTCGAGCATGTTGCCGACGGAGACGAAGTAGGAGAACCCGACGCCCTCTTCCATGGCCCAGTCCAGCACCGAGGTGCACAGCGCGCCCGACTGGGAGATGAATCCGACGTGTCCGGCCGGCGGGGTGGTCGCGGCGAAACTCGCGTTCAGGTGGATGCCCGGCACGATCAGCCCCAGGCAGTTGGGGCCCAAAATCCGCATGCCCTTGAACTTGTTCTTCTCCTCGATCACCTGGCGTTCGAGCTCGCGACCCTCTTGGCCGATTTCGCGGAACCCGGCCGAGATGATGACCATGCCCCGGGTGCCCGCCTCGCCGCAGCACCGGACGATGCCCGGCACGGTGTGCGACGGCGTGCAGACCACCGCCAGGTCGGGCGGATGGGGGAGGCTCTCGACGTTCGGAAACGCCTGGATGCCTTGGACCGATTCCCGCTTCGCGTTGACCGGGTAAACCACGCCACGGAATCCCGAACCGATCAAGTTCCGCAAAACCGTGTATCCGACGCTGTTTTCTTTGTCACTGGCGCCGATGACAGCCACTCGGGTGGGGTGAAAGATCTTATCAAGGTTCTCGATACTCACGGCAGACTCCTCAAGAGCGCAAGAGAAAGTCGGGCCAGGACAACCAACGTCTTCGCTCGACACAGAAACCCGTTAATTTAATGCATCGACGGGTTATGGGGAAGGATTCACGATTAAGCGTTTATGATGTTCTGGTGAGGATTTGTGGATTGGTGAGGCGATGCCGAGAAACTATGCCAGGTTCGGGGGATGCTCGTGTGATACTGTAGATCGGGTATGGGGATTCTGGCAGCACCTTGGACGGCTCTATCCCGTCTCGGTCTTGCTTCGGCTGCCTTGACAGGGCCGCGAGGATTGGGCACACTGAGTCCCGACACAAGAGGGGGGCTTCTCACCGACGGAGCCCCTTTTTGCGAACCCGCCGGCCGGTTTGGGCACCGGTTGGCCTTAGCCCGGTGCGAGGATGCAAGACCCCAGGCGAGACGATCCCGATCGGGAGGAAGTCCGGCACGCCCAGGCGGGCGATTTCGGGGCGTTCGAGGTCTTGGTCAAGCGGTATCAGCGCCGCGTCTACGCCCTAGCCATGCGGATCGTCGGCCAGCGGCAGGACGCCGAGGAGGTCGCTCAGCAGACGTTTCTGAGCGTCGTCGAGCACCTCGACGGGTTCCGGGGCGAGGCCCTGTTCGGCACGTGGCTGATGCGGATCGCCACGAACCATGCCCTGGCCGTGCTGCGTCGCCGGGCGTCTCATCCGGCCGTGCCCCTGGTCGGCGAGGACCGGAACAACGATTCCGGCCAGCCGCCCGTGCCCGAGTTCGTCGCCCAATGGACCGAAACACCCGAGGAGATCGCCTCGCGCCACGAAACCCGCCAGATCCTGACCGAGACGCTCGACCGGCTTGACCCGAAGTACTCGATCGTGTTCGTCCTGCGTGACCTGGAGGATTTTTCGACCGACGAGACGGCCGAAGTGCTCCAGATCAGCCCGGCCAGCGTCAAGGTCCGCCTGATGCGTGCCCGCCTCATGCTCCGCGAACGTCTCACCCGCCGCTTCGCCGTCGAACTGGCCGAGGGCTCCTTTCCAAGCGATGCCACGGCAAACTGAGGAGTTGTTCGAGAACAACTCCCCTCTCCCTATGGGAGAGGGGCTGGGGGTGAGGGCAGATTGTGTTTGAAAACGGGAAGTTGTTCTTTGACGCCACCTAAGCAAAAAATGGTCGTGTGCCATGTCAACACTCGCCGGGTGCCATGTCCACGCTCGCGTGGACATGTGGAAGCCGTAACGCCCACGCAAAGCATGCCCACGCAAGCGTGGAGCATGGCACCCTGTCAGCTTCTTGAAAAGACCGCGATGCCGTCCTGGAGATCCAAAACATGAAAAATACCGTTCTGATCGTCTGTCTGTTCGTCCTCCTCTTGCCGTCTGTCCCGACCCTAGCCAAAGAACGCCCCTCTGTAAAACCAAAAGCAGCACCGGCCAAAGCGGACGCTGCAAAATCACTCCCCAAACTCGACCCGCGCGACGTCTACCGGCGGCTGCTCAAAAGCACGGCGTGGATCATCCGCCACGAGGCCGACGATCGCTATTTCGAAGGGACCGGCTGGCTGCTGGACAAGAAAAAGCGGCTGCTGGTCACCAACGAGCACGTCGTCAAAAACGTCGACGACGTCGAGGTCTATTTCCCGGTCAAAAAGGACAGCGAGGTGGTCATCGAGCGGGAATACTACACCGACGAAGTCAAGCCAATCCACGGACGGGTGATCGACCGGTCGATCGAGGTCGACCTGGCGTTGGTCCAGCTCGATTCGGTCCCGTCGGACATCATCCCCTTGGAGATGGCGGCCGACAGCCCCGTGCCGGGCGAAAAGGTCTTTACGCTGGGCAGCCAGCCGATGGGCAGCGAGGGCATGTGGATCTTCGCCACCGGCGACGTCCGCCAGGTCTACCGCCGCAGCCACGCCCGAGGACATGTCGCACGCATGGTCGAAACCCAGGTGCCCTCGAACTGCGGCAACAGCGGAGGGCCGGTCGTGAACGATCGGGCCCTGGTCGTCGCCGTGGTCGAAGGCGCGGCCACCGACGCCGACCTGGTGAGCCTGTTTGTGGACATCCGTGAGATCAAAAAATACATCAAAGAAGCGCTTCCGCTGGTCGAGCCCAAGACGGCCGACGTCTTCAACACCCGGGCGACCCGACGCCACGACCAGGGCCGCTATGACCTGGCCATCGAGGACTACACGGCCGTGTTGAAGCTCGATCCCGACCGGCCGCTCACCCTGGCCAACCGCGGCTGGGCCTTCTACACCAAGGAAGACTACGACTCGGCCCTGGCCGATTTTGACGACGCCTTGCGGCGCGATCCCGAGCTGGGCTCGGCCTACGAAGGGCGCGGCACGACCTACCGCGAGCAGGGCGAATATGAAAAGGCCGTCGCCGACCTGACCCAGGCCATCCGCCGCGACCCGACCGACCCGGGCTTGTACCAACGCCGGGCAACCGCCTACCAACGCGACGGCCAGCTCGAAAAGGCCCTGGCCGACCGCACCCGGGCGATCCAGCGCGACGACGACAACTTCGATTACTTCTTCCAACGCGGCCAGACGCTCCGCAAACTCAAACGCTATGAAAAGGCCCTGAAGGATTTCGACCGCGCCGCCTCCCTCCGCCCGGGCAGCGCCGCCGTCTGCTACGAAATCGGCTACGTCTACCAGGACCAGAAGCAATACCCCCAGGCCGTCTTCTTCTACAGCCTGGCCATCAACCGCGACAAATCGGTCGCCTCCTTCTACAACAACCGCGGCCTCTGCCGGCTGGAAATGAAAGAATACCTCGACGCCGCCCAGGATTTTCTCAATGCCATCGACCTCAAGCCCAACCACGCCGACTACCACCGCCGC
>JAFGFF010000027.1 GCA_016931075.1 Pirellulales bacterium
GGGGTTTCTGTTGCGGGGCGGTCCGTGGGCCGTTAAACTAATGGTTTGGCCGAAAGGCCGGTCGTCGGGCGTCATGGGACAGAGAAGCCCGAGGGACCGGGGCAGCGTTTCAACAAGCGTCCCAAGGAGTTAGAGCACGATGCGTATTGCGGTGGGCAGTGATCACCGGGGTGTCAGCTTGCGGACCAAGGTCGTCGATTTCTTGGCCTCACTCGGGCACGACGTGGTCGACGTGGGCACGAACGAAGAGCAGGACTGCGACTACCCCGACGTGGCCGCCGACGTGGCCGGGCAGGTCAGCCGCGGCGAGGCCGAACGGGGGATCCTGATCTGCGGGACGGGCATCGGCATGGCCATCGTGGCCAACAAGTTCCCCGGCGTCCGAGCGGCTCCGTGCCATGACAGTGTCACGGCCGAATTGAGCCGTCGGCACAACAACCTGAACGTCCTGTGTCTCTCCGGCGATGTGCTGGGCGAGCGATTGGCCGACCGGTTGATCCAGACCTGGCTCAAGACCGAATTCGAAGGCGGCCGCCACCAGCGCCGGATGCAAAAGATCTCCGCGCTGGAACACCGCAACGGCCAACATAAGGCCGCGTCCTGAAGCGAGCGCCTCACGCGGAAGCAACGCCACCGGGCGGGTGTCACTCGCACTCATAACGGATAGCGAACTCGATTCTTGATCCCACCGTCCTGGCCCCGTGAAGGGACTCACGCCGATGCAATTCCGCTATCAGGACGTCTGTCTCGAGGCGATTGCCTGCACGGTGCCGGACGAGATCGTCACATCCGAGGAGATCGAAGCGCGTCTGGCCCCGCTCTACTCGCGGCTTCGGCTGCCCGAGGGACGGCTCGAACTGATGAGCGGCATCCGCCAGCGCCGGCTCTGGCCCCAGGGCATGCTGCCCGGCGAAAAGAGCGTCGAAACGGCCGACAAGGCGATTCGTGCAGCGGGCATCGACCGCCGGGACGTCGGCGCGCTCGTCCACGGCTCGGTTTGCCGCGATTATCTCGAACCGGCCACTGCCTCGGGCGTCCACCATGGATTGGCCCTAAGCGCCGACTGTCTGATCTACGACGTGTCCAACGCCTGCCTCGGACTGCTTAACGGCATGGTCCAAGTGGCCAACATGATCGAGCTGGGCCAGATCTGTGCCGGCGTGGTCGTGGGCACCGAGAGTGCCAGGGCACTGGTCGAGACGACCATCGACCAGCTCAACCGGGACGAGTCCCTCTCGCGCAACGACATCAAGACGGCCGTGGCGTCGTTGACCATCGGCTCGGGCAGCGCGGCGATCGTGTTGGTCCACCGCGACTTGAGTCGGACGGGCAACCGGTTGCTGGGCGGCGTGGTCCGCGCGGCGACCGAACACTGCCACCTCTGCCGAAGTGGTCGGGACGAATCGGCCGGCGAGGCCATGCGCCCGCTCATGTCGACCGACTCGGAAACCCTCATGCGAGAGGGAATCGAAGCGGCTACCGACGCGTTCGACGAGTTCCTCGAAACGCTCGGCTGGTCGACCGAGACGTTGAACAAAACCTTCTGCCACCAGGTTGGCAAGGCCCATCGGCAACTGATGCTCTCCCGCCTGGGGCTGGAGCCGGCGATGGATTACGCCACGCTCGATTGGCTGGGCAACACGGGCTCGGTCGCCCTGCCCATGACGGCCGCCCTCGGGCTCGAAGCGGGGCACGTCGCGCCGAACGACCGCGTGGGCCTCTTGGGGATCGGCTCGGGCATCAACGTCGTCATGCTGGGCGCCGAGTTCCAGACCGTCCCGCAGGCAAACACGGCCGATCTGGCCACGGCCGATGCGCCGGGGGCGTCAGCCAGTAGGTCAGGCTGCGCCTGACACGAACCGCCAATCCACGCTCTGTAGGGAACGCCCTCCGTGGCGTTCCGGTAATGAGGCAACACCCTCGTCGGAACGCCACGGAGGGCGTTCCCTACAGGCGATGGGTTGTCGAACACAGGTCATGGACGGGCGCCGAGTGTCACGCCTGTCAGGCACAGCCTGACCTACGGGGACGGAGCTACACTTGTTGAGCGGGGCTAGACCCGTTTGACAGACTCTGCGGGGGCGACCATACTTAATCGATTACGACCGCGCTCTTTCCGGCTTGCCTGATCGGCGTTGTGGAATCGTCGTCATGACCAACACGCTTTACTTGCCCGAACTACGCGAGATGCTGGCCGAGAACAACGCGGCCGAGCTGCGCGAGTTCTGCACGGCGCTGCACCCGGCCCGGACGGCCGAGTTCATGGAAGGGCTGACGGCCGAGGAGGCCTGGGCCGTTCTGCTACACGCCGAGACGCCGCTTCGGGTCGAGATCTTCGGATTCTTCGACGACGACAAGCAGGTCGAGATCGTCGAGAAGATCGGACGGGAAGAGATCGCCTCGCTCGTGGCGGAGTTGCCGCACGACGACCGGGTCGACTTGCTGGCCGAGGCGGATGACGCGGTGGTCGACGAGCTGATGCCGTTGATCCCCGAAGAGGAACGGCGCGACATCCAACGATTGAGCCGCTATCCGGATGAGACGGCCGGGGCGGTCATGACGAGCGATTTCGCCCGGCTCAGCGAGGACTGGAACGTCAGCCAGGCGATCGACGAAATCCGCCGCCAATCGGAAGACCTCGAGACGATCTACTACCTCTACGTCGTCGATGAAGAGGACCACCTGCGCGGCCTGATCTCGTTCCGGCAGTTGATCTCGGCGATGGGCAAACCGGACAAGAAGATCGGCGATCTGATGGAGCGCGACCTGGTCACCGTCAACGCGATGGATGACCAGGAGGAAGTGGCCGACATGGTGGCCCGATTCGACCTCTTGGCCATCCCCGTAGTCGACGACGAGCACCGCCTGGTCGGCATCATCACCCACGACGACGTGATCGACGTCGTCCGCGAGGAAGCGGTCGAGGACGCCTACCGGATCGCGGCCGTCGCGCCGTTGGAGGCGGGCTACCTCGAAACGCATCTCTTGACGCTGACGTGGAAACGGGGGATTTGGTTGACGATCCTCTTCTTCGGGGCGCTTTTGACCGCGACTACGCTGGACAATTACCGGACGAATCTCGACGAAATCAAGTGGCTGGTCCTCTTCATCCCGCTGGTCGTGTCGACCGGGGGGAACACGGGCAACCAGTCGGCAACGCTCATCATCACGGCGCTGAAGGCCGGTAATATCCGACTGCGCGACTGGTGGCGCGTCGTCTGGCGCGAAATGTTGATGGGCATCCTCCTGGGCGGCGTACTCGGGATGGTTGGCTTCGGCGTCGGATGGCTATTAATCACTCCCTTCTCGTTCTACGCCGCAACTGCAATTCCTGCCACCATTCTCCTTGTCGTCATCTTTGGCACCCTGTGCGGGGCGCTGATGCCCTTGCTGTTTCACCGAATGGGCCTCGACCCGGCTATGATGAGCAACGCCTTCGTTGCCGGGGTGATCGACGTGGCGGGGATTCTTATCTACATGCGCGTAGTTATCTCGATGGGCCTGACGCACTCGTGAACCAGCGGAGTGCCGGTCGCTGGTCCTCATAAGCAGGGTGAGCGTTCGCGCGACCTCTGGTTTGCTTTACGGCGTCCCATTTCCGCTCCCGCCGAGCCCAAATCGGTTCCCGTTCTTTTTTTACATGGAATTTGGCAATTTTGAAACATAAAGGGCTAGGGGGTGTATAGAAACCTTTCAACTTGCGTTGCTGTACCAGATAGACGACCGAGGCAACGGCGATGCCGGCCCGACCGTGGAAACGCGCGGAGAAGCCGGTTTAACGGCCTCACCCTCTATCGAGAAAAATGAGAAAAAGAGGGACTGATGACAATGCAGCAGGTTTTTCCCCGACGAAGCGGCGCCTCGGAACATCATGCGACTGGATTCACGTTGGTCGAGTTATTGGTGGTGATTGCGATTATCGGGATTCTAATCGCCCTTCTTCTTCCGGCCGTACAAGCGGCCCGAGAGGCGGCACGGCGGATCAAGTGCGCCAACAAACTTCACCAGATGTCCGTGGCCATGGCCAGCTACGAATCGATGAACAACTGTTTTCCACGGGGAATCATTCTCAGGCCGAATGGGAGCGTGGACTGCCATTATAGTGTCCATTCACGGCTGCTCCCCTATCTTGAGTTGTCCCAGTTGGAGGTTGACTTCAGCCTGTACCCCGACTATGCCGAAGTCCGGCTGCAACACATCGATGCATTTCGCTGCCCCTCCGATGACGACCGGATCGAAACCGCACCGCCCGAGAGTTGGCGAAACCACGTGGGGTGGGGCCGAAACAACTATAAATGCAACGGAGGCAACGGACCGGGTGGCAATCAGAACCTCGTCGACAATGTCGAACGAACCAACGGCATTGTGGTGACGGGAGAATTCGTCAAGATGAAAGACGTCACCGACGGCACCAGCCAGACCGGCTGCTTCGCCGAGGCCGTCATCGGGGACGGCGATCCCAACCATATCGACATTCCGGGCGACTGGTTTGCCATCAGCAGCAGCGCCAATTCGACCGACACGGTTTACACGGCCTGTCTCGCGGCCGGACAATCACCCGGCACGGGGAACGACAAGCAGGCAGGCCGTTCGGGACGCAACTGGATATTCGCCAACTTTGTCACGACCCGCTACAACCACATCATGCCGCCCAACATGTTCAGTTGCGTTCGCAAGCTCTCCAGCGCGACGTTGGATAACCAGCCCAACGAGTACGGCGGCGCGACGACTGCCTCGAGTCGACACCCGGGCGGGGTAAACTTCGCCACCGTCGACGGCGCGGTTACCTTCATCAACGACGAGGTTGACCACTATGTTTGGTGGGCCTACGGCAGCCGAAACGGCGGCGAGACCGTTGGCAATCCATCTGGTGGGTAACCCTGCTGGCTCGTCGGTATGGTTTGTGGTTGTTCCCGTGGAAGGAAAAGGACGCTCTTCATGATGCCTGGCATATTCTCCCATTCAGCCTCTGTGCAATGGAAGAGTTCTTCTGTTCGTCTGTGGACGATCTGGGCTATGGGGTTGGTCTTAGTGACCGGTTGCGACCCGTCGCACGCGCCGCCGGAGAAAGCCGATAGCCCTCGCAATTTTCAGGGCAAGGTCGACACGAGTCTGCCAGCGCAACAGCAGGCCAAGCAACAGGCCATCATAACCGCACTGACGGCACTGCAGCGCGATTCGCATTTTCGAGGGGCGCGGGGTGTTCGCGTCCAGGAATCACCGGAGGTCTTTCTCGACGGCGCGTTGGACCTGCTTCGATGGGACTTCGACGGTTCGCCCAACGGTAACGACGTGCCCGTGCGACTCTGGCTGCAGGAACCCGGCTCGCCGGCCACCGAGCGGGAAGTTCGCCGGACCTACCGAGTCGTCCCGCAGGGAAATACTATGGTCATCACCCGGGCGAAATCCTAATCGCTCGGGCAATGACCAACTTCTGTTTGCCGGCCGCGACGCGGATCGTCGCGAGCGTGGGGCTTCCTACCGGTAGACAAGCCACGGCGACCACTGGTGGATATCCGGGTCGTTCATGTAGCTGGGAGTCACCGGGCTCCAGGGGTTATACGGGCGAAGTCCAAAGGCGTCCTCGTAGTACCAGCCGTCTTGGCAGGTGGGCGCCGGGCAGCAGACGATCTTCATCGGACGCGCCTCGGGAGCACACGCCGGCTTGTCGGCGTTGTCCGGCGCCGTCGCCCCTTGGCTCGGAGCGACCATCATGAAGGAGAATGCCATCGCGACCACGGCAGCGAAACAGAGCAGAGCTTTCATCGTTCGACCCTTTCGTAGTGCAAGTGTCACCTGGAAGTGCCAACTCAAGCAGCAACCCTTATGTGTCCATGGGATGAGCCGGGTCGGATACCGTGTAACACCGCTTACGTCAGATCGCAGGCGGCAGAATGGTTCCAACCCGCCTTTCCTTCCTTGCCTGCATTGTCGGGCTTTCCCTTTGCCTGAACAGCCTCGTCTGGGGGGAAGGCCTGAATAAAGTGCCTCTTGATGCACCCTGTATCCGGGGGGATCCCCGGGGGTTGCAAGGCTAGGTGTGTCGAACCGTAAAGTCCCGGTTTGTCGGGGGAGTCATCGCGTCCCCCGGTGTCGATCGGAAGCTAGAGTTGCCTAGCCGCTCGATGTGTTGAGGTCTTGTCGCGGCGGTTCGGGCGGTCCGTGTGTTGATCGTGACGGCCGCACAGGGCAGTTGGCCAAGGGGACCCATTCGGGCCCGGCCTGCCCAGGGTGTGGCAGCCTTACGGCGATCCGTGAGAACCTTCTCTTTCCTTCCGACAATTCTGGAGAGCTTTATCATGAGAGTGTCTGGAAAATTGGCTTTGGTCGTTGCATTGGCATTCACTCTAGCGGCCTCGGACGCCTGGGCTCAACGAGGACGCGGCGGGCGTGGCGGGCGGCCGGGTCCTGGTGCGATCTCGCCGGGCGGCGGCGCGGCCCGGCCCGGCATGGGCTCGATCCAACGGCCTGCCGGCAACCCTTCCCCGGGCATGGGCGCGATTCAGCAACCCGGGTCCAACGCAGGTTCGGGCATCGGAGCGATTCAATCCAATCCACATCCGGCGCCGTCGGGCATGGGCGCGATTCAACCCGGCTCGCGTCCCGGAGGTGGACAAGGTCCGGCCGTTCACGGCTCGTGGCCATCGGGTCGCAGCCCGGTGCAGAATCCCAATGGGCGGGCAGGCGGAGCGCCGCCCTCGGGCCACGGTTGGCAGCCCGGTCAACCCGGCTGGCGGAACCAGGCCGGCTCGCGCCAGGCCCAATGGAACCAGTGGCAGACCCAGGCCAACCAGGTCCGCGGCAACTTGCAGAACCGCTACAACAACCTTTTCACGCCGCAGTGGTACCGCGATCATCCCAACGCCTGGAAGTTGACGCATCCGCACGCGGACGCCTGGGCCGTGGCCAGCGCGGCGGCCATGGCGGCGTGGATCGGCGTGGCGACCGCTCCGGGCTACGGCTATGGATACGGCGACACAGTCATCTATGAAGGCGATACGGTCTACATCAACGGCGAGGAAGTCGCCTCGGCCGAGGAGTACGCCGTTCAGGCCTCGCAGTTGGCCGATGCTGGCGCGACGACCTCGAACCAACAAAACTGGATGCCGGTAGGCGTGTTCGCCCTGGCCGGCAACGGACAGCCCAGCACCGATCGGCTCCTCCAGTTGGCCCTGGCTCAAGACGGCACGGTCGGCGGCGCCTACTACGACGCCCTGACCAACCAGGACCTGCCCGTGCAAGGCTCGGTCGACCCGAAGACCGGCCGCGTCGCTTGGACGGTCGGCAAGAATCGCCAGACGGTGATGGAGACCGACCTGAACAACCTGTCCAAGGCCGAAACGCCCGTGTTGGTCCACTTCGGCGACAACAACACGCAAAAATGGCTCCTGGTCCGGCTCAACGCCCCGGCACAGCAAGCCAACCAGCAGTAAGCTCGTTGCCGTATCATCACCCCGTGACACTTGAAATTGTGGGTGGCACTGGCGTCTCGCCAGTGTTGGTATAAGGAACACTGGCGAGACGCCAGTGCCGCCCGGCCGCAAGACCAATAAACAAGACGGCCGGCGCCGCGGCGCCGGCCGTCTTGTTTTCTACGTAGTTTCTGTTGCGGAAGGTTGGGTGCCATGCTCCACGCTTGCGTGGGCATGTGGAACTAGAATGAGCCACGAAAACATGCCCACGCAAGCGTGGAGCATGGCACCCGATACAGAAAGAAGCACTTTCAAACCGCAGAGAGAAACGCTTTTCAACGGGCTACTACGGAGCCCATTGCGGGTCGGGCTGCGCGAGGACCTCAGGCGTGATGGACTGCTGGAGTTGGGCTACTTCGCCCGAGGCCGCTTGAACGGTCGTGGCGTCGGGCAAGGCCTCGAGTTCCATGTCGAAACGGACCGACTGGCCGGGTTTCAACGGAACAACGCGGCCGTGTTCCTTCTCGAACGACCGGCGATTGGGATAGTTCGTCGCCGGCTCCAAGCCCGTGACATAGCCGTCCTGGACGGGCTCGTGGTTCTTCCACTGGGTGAAGCAGGGCAGTTGATTGATATTGAATCGCAGCAAAACGCCCTGATCGGCCGCGGCGTTGTGCAGCACGGCGAGCGAGCGGCCCTGGGCGTCGGCCAGCGGCTGGAAGTAATTGCATAGCCCTTGCGCGTCGGGCATTTCCGGACCGTAGGTTTGCCAGTCCTGGACATACGGAGCCTCGACGGCCCCGCGCGGCGCGACCTTGGATGTCGGCAGAAGCAGCTTCGCGCCGGGTTCTAAGAGTGGAACACCCAGGTTGCAGTGGTAGAGCAACTGCATCTCGGCGTCGCGGCCGGAAATGCTCGTGACCGTGTCGGTGATCGAGACCCCAGGTCGGCCCGGCGTGGTGGTGTAGACGGTGGCCAGGCGAAGTTTGTTGCCAAACGCCCGGGCGTCGTCGACTTCACCGCCGATGGTAATCTGGCCCGAGTCGCCGTCGATCGTCACTTCGACACGATGGGCCGGAATGTTGGCAATCCGGCCGTGCATGGGGTAGCGGAGCGCGCCGTTGGCTTCGAATTCCTCGGCTCCGTTGCTTTCCAGGCCGCACCGGACCAGCAGTTCGTCGAATCCGTCCAGCCAACCGACGCCGCTGGCCTCTTGCAGGTTGACGAAGCCCGGATGAACCTGCCCCCGGCGAGGCGAGCTCCACCCAAGCCCCACCTTGCCCAGCCTTGCCCGCCAAAGGCCCATGCCCCGCGTCGGGATGACCACGAACCGGAACGCCCCGTTGTCGACCTCGACGACGTCGACCCCGTCTCGCAGGCCGCCCCGCAACCGCCGCTTCGTCACACTGTAACCGGTGGCCGCCCCGTCGACGTGGTCGGGCGTGATCTGCAAGGCATCGACATAGACGTCCTGATCGACGTCCGTGAGCGTCCAGGTTCGGATAGACATGATTGAGGCCTCCCGGCGAGTGAAAAGTCGAAACGGACCAGCAGCGATGAAATCTATCCGCCCAATGTAAACCGGCAAGCCGCTCAATGCGAGAGCCCCCCGGCCTTGGGGACGCTGGACAAGACTCTTGTCAGTGTCTTGGGGAGGGAATAAAAAGGGAGATGTCCCGGGGTATCAAGGCCGAAAGCACGACACACGAGGAGGAATCGGTCCATGACGGCCCCAAAAAAGCCCAACAAGCCTGAGGACGGCCCGAGCTTCGAGGAGACGCTGGAGAAGCTCGAAGGGATTGTCCACCAGTTGGAAGAAGGACAGCCGGGCTTGGACGAGGCGCTGGCCAGGTATGAGGAGGGAATCGGGCTGCTGCGGCGGGCCCATGGGCTGCTGGGGAAGGCTCAGCAGCGGATTGAGCTGCTCGGTGGGCTGGACGAGCAGGGCAACCCGGTGACCAGGCCCTTCGATGCCGAGGAAGACCTCTCCATGGACGAAAAGGCCCAGCAGCGGAGCCGCCGGCGCTCGGCGTCACCCCCGCCCTCGGCTGAGAAGTCACACCCTCCAAACGGCGGCCCCCTCATGGACGATGAGGACTCGTTGTTCTAGAATGAACTCTGGAGCTTCCCGGATTGTCCATGTTGCCCGAAATGTGATGCGTTTCTCGGCCCGCGGTGGGTGGGGGCGGAGTCGACCAGTTTGATGACGAAAACGGCTCTTGAAGATCTGGCCCAGTGTTTCGAGATGCTGCGGCCCCGGATCGATGCGGCGTTGGCTGCCTCATTCCAGCCTGGCGAGGGCTGCCCTGCCAAGCTGGCCGAGGCGATCCGCTACGCGCTTCTAGCCCCGGGCAAGCGGCTGCGACCGGTCCTTGTCCTTTGGGCGGCCGAGGCGTGCGGGGCGGATGCCGATGCGGCCATGCCGGCGGCCTGCGCGGTCGAGATGGTCCACGCCTATTCGCTGGTCCACGACGACCTGCCGGCTATGGACGACGACGATCTCCGCCGGGGACGGCCCACGTGTCACAAGGTGTTCGGCGAGGCGATGGCCGTCCTGACGGGCGACGCCCTGCTGGCGATGGCCTTCCGCACGCTGGGCACCGCGCCCTGGCCGCCCGAGACGGTGGCTGCCTGTTGCGCGGCGCTGGCCGAAGCGGCCGGGCCCGAGCAATTGGTCGGCGGCCAAGCCGACGACATCGAGGGCCCGATGGCGGAAGCAAATTTGGCTCAACTCGAATCGATCCACCACCGCAAGACGGGCGCGATGATCGACGTCTCGCTACGGCTGGGCGCGCTGGTCGCCGGGGCTGATGCGGTCCGGTTGGAAGCGCTGCGGCAATACGGCCGTCGGCTGGGGCTCGTGTTCCAGATCACCGACGACCTGCTCGACGTGCGAGGAGAGGAAGCCTCGCTGGGTAAACGAGTCGGGAAGGACTCGGCCGCCGGAAAATTGACCTACCCTGGCTTGCTGGGCGTCGAAGCGAGCCTTGCCCGGGCCGGCCAACTGGTCGACGAAGCCCGGGCGGCCCTGGCCCCGCTGGGCGACGCGGCCGAGCAACTGGCGGCGCTTGCCCAATTTGTCCTGGAAAGGAATCGCTGATGGACACGCTGCTGGCCACCATCCAATCGCCGCGCGATTTGAAGGACCTGTCGCGCAAGCAGTTGGCCCAACTGGCCGACGAGATGCGCGCCGCGTTGTGCCGGCTGGTCAGCACGCGCAGCGCCCATTTCGCCTCGAACCTGGGCGTGGTCGAACTGAGCCTCGCACTGCACACAACGTTCGATTTCACTCACGACCGGCTCATCTGGGACACGGGCCACCAGATCTATCCGCACAAGATGCTCACCGGCCGCTACGCCCAGTTCAACACGATCCGGACGAAGGGCGGGTTGATGGGCTATCCCAATCCGGCCGAGAGCCCGTACGATCTCTTGATGACCGGGCATGCCGGATGCAGCGTGGCCACGATCCTGGGTCTGCGATGCGGCGACGATCTGCTCGCGCCCGAACCGCCGCGGCACTGCGTGGCCGTGATCGGCGACGGGGCCTTCACCTGCGGCACGGTATTCGAGGCGATGAACCACGCCGGCGGGCTCAAGAAGGAGCTGACCGTCGTCCTGAACGACAATAAGATGTCGATCTGCCCTCGGGTCGGCTCGGTCGGCGACTACCTGGACCGCGTCCGGATGACGTCGTTCTACACGGGCTTGAAGGCCGAGGTCCAGCGGATCCTCACCAAGATGCCGGTCGTCGGCGATCCGGTCGAACGGTTCCTCAACCAGATGAAGGACTCGCTCAAGGCCGGTTTGTTGGGCGGCATGTTGTTCGAGGAGTTGGGCTTCCGCTATCTGGGTCCGGTCGACGGACACAACATCGGCCAGCTCCAAAAATACCTGGCCATGGCCCGGGATTTTGATTTGCCCGTGCTCTTGCACGTCGTCACGGAGAAGGGCCACGGCTTCGAGCCGGCCGAAGAAGACCCGGCGTCGTTCCATTCGCCGGCCCCGTTCGAGCAGTCCAACGGGTCGCTCTCGTTCAAGAAGAGCGGCAGCCGGCCCTACACCCAGGTCGCTCGCGAGACGATCTTCGAGGCCATGCAGGCCGACCAGCGCGTGGCGGTGATCACGGCCGCCATGTGCCAGGGCAACATGCTCGAACCAATCCGCGACGCCCTGCCCGACCGGTTCTTCGACGTGGGCATCTCCGAGTCGCATGCCGTGGCGTTCGCCGCCGGGCTGGCCAAGTCGGGCATGAGGCCGATCGTCGACATCTACAGCACGTTCATGCAACGGGGCTATGACCAGATTTTCCAGGAAGTCTCGCTGCAGGACCTGCCGGTCGTCTTGATGATGGACCGGGCCGGCCTGACGGGGCCCGACGGACCGACCCACCACGGCGTGTTCGACCTGGCGTTCCTGCGGCCGTTTCCGAATCTGGTCGTCATGGCCCCGGGCGATGCGGCCGATCTGCCGTTGATGATTCAATTCGCGCTGGCGCACGACCACCCGACCGGCATCCGCTACCCCAAGGCGGCCGCCGAGACGGTCCAGCGGGACGTCGCGCCGGTCGAGTTGGGCACGGCCGAGACGATCCGCCCGGGCACGGACGGAATGCTCCTCGCCTGTGGCGCGGTCCTGCCGGCCTGCGTCGAGGCGGCCGAGTCGCTGGCCGATGAGGGGCTGGACGTCGGCGTGATCAACGCCCGATTCGTCAAACCGCTCGACACCGCGACGATCCTCGAGGCCGTCCAAGAGTGCCGATTCGTCGTCACCGTCGAGGAAGGCACTCTGATGGGCGGCTTCGGAAGCGCCGTGCTCGAAGCGGCCAACGACGCCGGTCTGGACACCCGTCATGTCAAACGCCTCGGCATCGGCGACGCCTATGTCGAACACGGCAGTCGGGCAGAACTCCTGGCCGATCTCGGCCTGGACGCCCCCGGCATCGCCGCCGCCTGCCGCCGCCTGGCCGCCGAGCTCAACCCGGTCGACGCCGTCGACTGACAGGTAGCTCCTCTTCTCATCTCCATTCGGATGCCAGTGCCCTCTGGAGGGCCACGCTCCGTCGTGGCCGCGTGCCCCAAGAAGGCGGACGCGACAGAGCGCGTCCCTCCAGGCGGCTTCGTACCTGCCCATGGCAACAGACCCTCTCTCGTGCCCTGAGATTCGGCACATGCGGCACGACCCGTGCCCTCGTCCAGCTTGTGAGAACCACCGCCACCATGCCCGTCTGGCGGAGGGAAAGCAACCGGGAAAAAAGCTAGGGTTGGAAGTACTCTGGGCACCCGGGGGAGAAGGTGATTCTCTGCGCCGGGAGCCGGATACCGGGTGCCATGTACCGGGTGCCATGCTCCACGCTTGCGTGGGCATGCACTTGTGGTATTCCGAGGTCTCCACATGCCCACGCAAGCGTGGAGCATGGCACCCGTGGGAAGAACAAGAAAACCAGGAAGGTGCGTCTCGGTACGCATCTGGATAAAGGTATGTGTGGCATAGCCGGTTTGGTTCATCTTGACAGCGCGGCAGCGCAACCCCGGGAAGTGCGGCGGATGCTGCGCGTGGTGGGCTACCGGGGTCCGGACGCCAGCGGCGTGATGGTCGACGGGCCGGCCGCGCTGGGACACGTCCGGTTGAGCATCCTCGACCTGGCCGGCGGTCGTCAGCCCATGCACAGCCGCGACAAAACCCTCTGGCTGACGTTCAACGGCGAGATTTTTAACTACGTCGAACTCCGTGAGACGCTTCAGCAGAAGGGCCATCGTTTCGCCACGCGGTCCGACACCGAGGTGATTATCCATGCCTATGAAGAGTACGGCGATGCGTGCGTCGACCACTTCAACGGCCAATGGGCGTTTGCCATCTGGGACATGCGGCGCCGGCGGCTGTTCGTCTCGCGCGACCGGCTGGGCATCCGCCCGTTGTTCTACACGACGGCCGGCGGCAAGTTCCTCTTCGCCTCCGAGGTGAAGTCGCTTCTGACCGACCCGGACGTCCCCCGGCGGTTCGATCCGATTGGGCTGGATCAGACGTTCACGCTATGGTCGACCGTGGCCCCGCGGACCGTGTTCGACGGCATCGCCGAACTGCCCCCGGGCTGTAACCTGGCGCTGGAGGACGGCAAGGTCCGGACGTGGCGTTACTGGGATATGAATTACGAGATCGACGACAGCGACCGGAGCGTCGACGACTGGGCCGAGGAACTGCTCGACCTGCTGACCGATGCGGCCCGGCTACGGCTGCGAAGCGACGTGCCGGTCGGGGCTTACCTGAGCGGAGGGCTCGACTCGACGGTCAACACGGCCCTGATCCAACGGACCAGCGACGCCCCGCTACGGACGTTTTCGATCACGTTCGACGACGCCGAGTTCGACGAGAGCCCTTACCAACGCGCGGCGGTCGACGCCCTGGGCACCGAGCATCAGGCCATCCGCTGCTCGACACGCGACATCGGCCGCGTCTTCCCCGAGGTGATTTGGCACAGCGAGCGGCCCCTGCTACGGACCGCGCCGGCCCCGCTTTACCTGCTTTCGGAACTGGTTCACGACAGCGGCTACAAGGTCGTCCTGACGGGCGAAGGGGCCGACGAGATGCTCGGCGGCTACGACCTGTTCAAGGAGGCCAAGATCCGCCGGTTCTGGGCGGCCCAGCCCGAGTCGACATTCCGCTGGCGGCTGCTCGAAAAACTCTATCCCTACATGCCGAAGATGCAGGCCAACTCGGCCGCCTATCAACGGGCCTTTTTCCACATTCGCCCCGAAGACCTGGACAGCCCGTTCTTCTCGCACCTGCCCCGGTGGGAGACGACCGGGCGGATGAAGCGGCTCTGCTCCGAGGCGTTCGAATCGGCCGTCGATGGACACGACGTACTGGACGACTGTCGGGCCCTGCTGCCCGGGCGGTTCGACCGGTGGCGCCCGTTCTGCCAGGCCCAGTATCTCGAGACGGTCATTCTCCTGCCGGGCTACCTGCTCGCATCGCAGGGCGACCGGATGGCGATGGCCCACAGTGTCGAAGGCCGGTTCCCGTTCCTCGACCATCGCGTGGCCGAACTGGCCGGCCGAGTGCCGCCGAAGCTCAAGATGCGAGGCCTGACCGAAAAATACCTGCTCAAACGGGCCTGCCGAGATATCGTGCCCGAGGAAGTGCTCAATCGCACGAAGCAACCCTATCGGGCCCCCGACGCGAAGTGCTTCTTCGACGGCGAGGCGGCCGCGCCAGACTACGTCGACGAACTGCTCTCGCCCGAGCGGCTTGCGCGCGAAGGCCTCTTCCGGCCGGAAGCGGTCCAGCGGCTCGTCCAGAAGGCCCGATCGGGCAAACTGATCGGCGCGTCAGACAACATGGCCCTGGTCGGCATTTTATCCACGCAAATTCTGGCCGCCAAGTTCCTGCACGACTTCCCGTCCGTGGAGGAAACGGAAACACAAAAAGTAGAAATCCTGGCCCCCACCGTCGAGATGTCGAGCATCGGCCCCGCAGCGGGCGAAGTGGTTGGAGAAATATAAACCGTAGGCCGGGTCGTGACCCGGCGGGATAGGTCATTGCCGGGTCACGACCCGGCCTACGAAAACAATCCAATACGTTCCATAGACCAAGGAGAACCACCCGTGAGCATCACATCGGAGAGCCTTCGGGCGTTTATCAAGGAGAACTTCCTGTTCGGCCGAGAACCGGACTTCGCGGACGACGACTCATTCCTCGAATTGGGCATCATCGACTCGACCGGCGTGCTTGAGCTGGTCGCCTTCCTCGAAGAACAGAACGGCTTCACGATCGCCGACAACGAACTGGTGCCCGAAAACCTCGACTCGGTCAGCAACATCCTGGCCTTCGTCCAGCGAAAGACCGAACACGTCGACGTCTCGGCCTGACCGGCCGGAACAAGAGGAGATCCGAGATTTCAGATCTGTAGGAGGCGACTCCCGTCGCCGAACACGTTGTACACCAGTGCCTTCGGCGACGGGAGTCGCCTCCTACAAGAATCGAGGAAGACCCCGTCGAATCGTCGTGATACCTATTGCCATAAAAAAACGCCCATGCAAATCGAAACGTTCCTCGAACAGACCGCTCGGCGGTTGCCCGACAAGACGGCCCTGATTTGCGGCCAGGCGCGGCTGACCTATGCCAAGCTTGAGGCGCAAAGCAATCGGCTTACGCACGGGCTGATCGCCGAGGGAATCGAACGGGGAGCACGGGTGGCCATCTACTTAGGCAATTCGGTCGAAGCGGTCCTGGCCCTGTTCGCCGTGCTCAAGGCGGGGGCCGTTTTCGTCATGGTCAACCCGACCACGAAGGACCAGAAGCTGGCCCATTTGCTGGACGATTCGCAGGCCCAGGCCGTCATCCTGCCTGAGCGACGCCGGGCGGCCCTGGAAGATACCCTCGCCGGCCGACCACACCTGAAGACAGTCATCGCCACGGGTCGCGGCGCGTGCGAGCCGTCGCTCGAAGGGCTGATCGAGCGGAACACGACCGACAAGCCGCCGGCCAAACGGGCGATCGAAATCGACCTGGCCGGGCTGCTCTACACGTCCGGCTCGACCGGCGTGCCCAAGGGCGTCATGGCTACGCACCAGAACGTCAATGCGGCGGCCGAGTCGATCATCACCTACCTCGAAAACACCGAGGACGACGTCATCCTGAGCGTCCTGCCGATCTCGTTCGGCTATGGGCTGTACCAGATTCTCATGTCAGCCCGCTTCGGCGGCACGGTCGTGCTGGAGCCTTCGTTCGCCTATCCCCATGCGGTACTCGAAAAACTGACCGAACACGGCGTGACCGGCTTCCCGTTCGTGCCGACGATGGCCTCGATGCTCTTGCAGATGGACCTGGGCGAATACAACCTGCGGGGCCTCCGCTATTTGACTAGCGCCGGGGCGGCCCTGCCCGTCGAGCATATCGAACGGCTGCGTGGCCTGCTGCCCGACGTGCGGCTCTACGTGATGTACGGCCTGACCGAGTGCGCTCGGGCGAGCTACCTCCCGCCGGAGGAACTTGACCGACGGCCGGGTTCGGTCGGGCGGGGAATCCCGAATCAGGAGTGGGCCATCGTCGACGCCGACGGCCATCGGATCGGGCCCGGCGTGACGGGCGAACTGGTCATCCGCGGCCCGCACGTCATGCAAGGCTATTGGAACATGCCCGAGGCCACCGCCGCAGTGCTGCGACCGGGGCCGTTCGACGATCCGCGACCGGTGCTGTTCACCGGCGACCTGTTCACGGCCGATGAAGACGGGTTTTTGACCTTCGCAGGGCGGAAGGACGACATCATCAAGAGCCGCGGCGAGAAGGTCAGCCCTCGCGAGGTCGAAGAGGTGCTGCACCGCCACCCGGACGTGGCCGAAGCGGCCGTGGTCGGGGTGCCCGACGAGGTGCTGGGCCAGGCCGTCGCGGCTTTCGTCGTCCCCAAGCCGGGCACGTTGCCCACCGAGCGAGAACTCTTGCGGCACTGTGCCGCCCATCTCGAAGATTTTGCGATCCCGCAACGCATGGAGCTGCGCGAGTCGCTTCCCAAATCGGACAACGGAAAAATCCAAAAACGCGTATTGCAGGGAGCCCAACCATGACCCCCAACCCCGAGACCACGATCCTGCCTGAGATGCTCAACCTCGACGCCGAAGCGGCCGCCGAGCATATTTGCAGCACGATCGGCCAGCAAGTCTTCCAGCAGCTTCGCCGCAAGGGAGCGGTCGTCGGCCTGTCGGGCGGCATCGACAGCAGCGTGGTCGCCGCATTGTGCGTCCGGGCGCTGGGCCGCGAGCGGGTGCTGGGGCTGTTCATGCCCGAGCAGGACTCGTCCGACGACACGATCGACCTCTCGCAAACCCTGGCCGACCACCTGGGCATTGCCACGGTGATGGAGAACATCTCCGGCCCACTCGAGGCGCTGGGGTGCTACCGCCGGCGGGACGACGCGATTCGGCAGGTGTTTCCCGACTTCGGCCCGGGCTGGAAATCGAAGATCGTTCTGCCCAGCGTGCTCGACGGGAGCCCCTACCGCGTCTTCTCGGTCGTCGTCCAGACGCCCCAGGGCGAAACGATGAAGAAGCGGATGCCGCTGGCCGCGTATCAGGCGGTTGTGGCGGCGACGAATTTTAAGCAGCGGGTGCGGAAGATGCTCGAGTATTATCACGCCGACCGGCTCAACTACGCCGTGGCCGGCACGCCCAACCGGCTGGAATACGACCAGGGCTTCTTTGTTAAGAACGGCGACGGCTCGGCCGATTTCAAGCCGATCGCCCATTTGTACAAGACCCAGGTCTACCAAATGGCCGAGCACCTCGGCGTGCCCGCGGCCATCCGCCACCGCCCGCCGACGACCGACACCTATTCGTTGCCCCAGTCGCAGGAGGAGTTCTTCTTCTCGCTGCCCTACGACAAGATGGATCTGTGCCTCTGGGGCAAGGACCAAGGTCTGCCGGCCGAAGTGGTGGCCAACCTGTGCGACCTGACCGTCGAGCAGGTCCAGTGGGTCTACCGCGACATCGAAGCCAAACGTCACTTCGCCGCCTACCTGCACGAACGACCGCTGTTGGTCGAAGAGCGGATGCCCGTGCCGACGGTTGGTAGTTAGGGATTGGGGACTAGGGGCATGGCACCCGACGTTACAAAACGGGATACAAAACGGTAAATCGCATTTTTACCAGCCAAGGCTGTGCCTGACATGAATAGCCAATCGACGCCCTGTAGGGAACGCCCTCTGTGGCGTTCCGGTTTTTAAGGCAACAATCCTGCAGAAACCGCAGGAACGCCACAGAGGGCGTTCCCTACAGTGTGTTCGTGAAAATGGAATTGGATACGAGGGAGAGAATCGATCATGACCTGCACCATCGGCCAACCGTATCTGAAGGGCGATCGGGAAGCGATCCAATCGCTCTGGAAACGTAATCTGCCCGAGGCCGTGCCGGGACGCTATGCGTGGCTCTACGAAGCGGGCCCGGCGGCAAGTTGGGTCGCGCGTGACGACCAGGATCAACCCACCGGTTCGATCGGCCTGATGAGCCGTACGCTGGATGTGTTCGGCGAGTCTCGGCCGGCCGGACAGCCGATCGACCTGAACGTCGACCGGCGGTGGCGGATCGGCGGCGTCGCCCTGTCGCTTCAACGGGCACTGATCGAGCAGATGGAACACGGGGCGATCGACCTGATCTATGGATTCCCGAACGCCCAATCCGAGCCGGTGCTCCGGCGGATCGGCTATCGGGCGATCGGCGAGGTGGGTCGTTGGGTCAAACCGCTGGCCGGCGAGGCCGTCCTGCCCGACTGGGTTCGACCGAGTCCTTTGCGTAAAGTTATTTCACTGGGCTGCAACGTCGCCCTGCGTCTGTTCGGTGAAGAACCCCGACGACGACATGCCGACGGTTGGAGAGTGGAAGTGACCGACCGGTTCGACGCACGGTTCGACCGGCTCTGGGAGGCCGCCCGGGCTCAGTTTTCGATCATCGGCCACCGCGACGCCGAGTACCTCAACTGGCGTTTCGTCCACGCGCCCAGAACGTGCCACCGCGTGTTCTACCTGACCGATGCTCAGAATGAGCTGCTGGCCTATCTGGTCTACTCGTGCCGCGACGGGAACGCCTATGTCAGCGACTTCCTCTTCCGCGACCGGCCGCACTTCGAAACGCTGATGGCCGAGTTCACTCGAATGATGCGTCGCGAGCGTGTCTGGGCGATCGTGACCATCTACTCAGGCGACCCTCGCGTGGCGCGGACGCTTGCCCGATGCGGTTTCCACCTCCGCAATTCCGCCTGGAAGATCCTGGTCCTGGCCGACCACACCCGCCTCGGCGCCCAGGCCGACGCCGCCTATAATCCCCACCGCTGGTTCCTCACTCGAGCCGACATCGATACGGAATTTTAGAACAGTTGTCAGCTTCATGTGCCCACCCGCCCTGGTGGACGGACGTTTTTGCCTTCGCGTTTAGTGGCCGTATCGCCCAGATCATCGCGGAAGCGGTCGGCAAGCTTCTTGAGTCGGGCAACCACGTCGGGGTGCTCGTCGGCGACGTTTTTCGTTTCGCCGACATCGTTGGCCAGGTCGAATAGCGACAGGCCGATTTTGGCTCGCTCACCTCGGGTCCGCTTTCCCTTCTTGCCGGATGCGGTAACCTTGTGGTAGTCGTGTGGGAAGTGGAGTTTCCACTGCCCGCTGCGCACCGCCTGTAAATGTCTTCCTTTGTAGAAGGCGTAGGCCTCGTGAGGGCTCTTTGCGTCGGGTTGGCCCGTCATCAGGGGCATGATGTCTCGGCCGTCGAGAATCCGGTCCTTGGGCAACTCGACGCCGAGGAGCTTGGCCATCGTGGGCAGCAGGTCGATCGTGGCGGCCATTTCACTGCACTTGGTGTCGGCCGGAATCGTGCCTGGCCACCACATGATGCACGGCTCGCGGAATCCGCCCTCGAACGTCGTTCCCTTGCCTTCGCGAAGCGGCAGGGCCGACCCGGCGTGTTCCCGACCGTAGATCAACCAGGGACCGTTGTCCGAGGTGAAGAGTACGAGCGTCTTTTCGTCCAGACCGCAACGTTTGACCGTGTCGAGGATCTGGCCGACTGACCAGTCGATCTCCTGGATCACGTCGCCGTAAAGTCCGCGAGGCGACGTGTCCTTGAACTTCTCCGAGACGTGCAGCGGCACGTGCGGCATCGTGTGGGGCAGATAGAGGAAAAAGGGCCGCTTCTGGTTCCGCTCGATGAAATCGACCGCCCGCTCGGTATAGCGCCGAACGAGTTGCGACTGGTCGGGATTCTCTTCGATCGTCTTCTCGCCGTCGATCAGGGGCAACGGGGGATGCTTCCGCCGTTTATTCAGCGGCCACATGTCGTTCGAATAGGGCAGCCCGAAGTACTCGTCGAATCCGTGCCGCGTGGGCAGGAACTTCGGCCGATGGCCCAGGTGCCACTTGCCCACCACGGCTGTCGCGTAACCCCGCTGTTTGAACACTTCGGCCAGGGTCAGTTCGTCCGGGTTGATGCCGATCTTCGCCTTGGGCATGAGGACGCCCGTGATTCCCACTCGTTGCGGATAACAGCCCGTCAACAGCGCGACGCGCGACGCCGAACAGACGGCGGCCCCGACGTAGAAGTCGGTAAATCGCCTTCCTTCCTTGGCCATCCGGTCGAGACGGGGCGTCTTGATGTCAGGCGAGCCGAAACAACCGACGTCCTGATAGCCCTGGTCGTCGGTGAAGATGACGATCACGTTGGGCCGCGTTTCAGCCTCGGCCGGAGCCGCGCTGGCTGGTTCACTCGGAAATGAAAGAACGAGCAGAAGAGTCAACAGTCCAAGTGCGGTAGTGTGATTCATGTCAATCACCTCGATGTCAGGAGGCCGGCCGGTTCCCCACGCTCATCCCCTGAGCCTATCGCGGCGATTCTCGCGGGTCAACTATTCGGCGTTTCTGTCGGAAGGCGGGTTCCACGCCGGATTGCGTCGCATTTCCTGGGCTCCCACTCGTTTCCGCCAGGAGCGGAGCTTGTCGGTCAACGCCCGGGTCAACTCGGGCTTCGTCGCCGCCAGGTCGTGTTGCTCACGGGGATCGTTCTGCAGATCATACAACTCGAATCCGCCCGGCTCGTCGTCGATCGACTTCTCGAACCATTCGACCAGCTTGTAGCGACCCTGGCGGATCGCGCCGTGAGGGCCGAACTTGGAGCGATAGTGGGGGAAGTGCCAATAGACGGCCTCGCGGTCCAGTCGGGCGGTCTGGTCCTTGAGCACGGGGACGAGGCTCACGCCGTCGAGGCCTTTGATCTTCGGTGACACACCGACGGCCTCGCAGAGCGTGGGGAAGAAATCGGTGCTCGTGACGACCTGGCCGCACACGCTGCCGGCCCGGGTGACGCCCGGCCAGCGGACGAGCAAGGGCATCCGGATGCCGCCTTCATACAGATCGCCCTTGCTGCCCCGGAACGGCTTGCCCTTCTTGGGACCCTTTTGACCGTTGTCGGAGAAAAACACGACGATCGTCTTGTCCGTCAGTTTCAGCTCGTCGAGCTTGGCCAGGACCGTGCCGATGCTGGCGTCAAGCGTTTCGAGCATGGCGGCCTGGCGGGGATTGTTCCGTCCCGACTTCCGACCAGCAAGGTGATCGGCATACTTCTGGATGAGCGCCTTCTTTTCGATCTCGGGATCGTGGATGCTGTTGTGGCTGATGTAGCAGAAGAAGGGCCTGTCGCGGTGCTTTTCGAGAAAGGCCACGGCCTGCTCGATGATCTGGCGAACGTGGTGCCAGTCTTCTTCATGGGGGCTCGGAGAGCCCTTGCCCGGCTTGTGCGTGGTGAGCACCTCGTCGAATCCTTGTGATCCAGGGTCGCCAGGCCGGCCGGGCGCGTACTCCTTGTCCTTATTCAAGTGCCACTTGCCGAAATGGCCTGTCGCGTAGCCCGCCTTCTGGAGCACTTCGGCAATCGTGACCTCCTCCAACGGTAGATGGGCCGTCCACTCGGGCTCAAGAAGTATCCGGTTGGTCTTGCTTCGACCTCCAATGTAGTTGGTCAGGTGGAGTCGGGCCGGATACTTGCCCGTCATGATGCTGGCCCGAGTGGGCGAGCAGACCGGCCCGGCCGAATAGGCGTCGGTGAACCGCATCGCCTGCTCGGCCAGGCGGTCGATCCGGGGCGTTTCGTAGTACCGGCTGCCGTAGCAACCCAACTGGTGTTGGCCCAGGTCGTCGATCAGGATGAACACGATATTCGGCCGGCGGGCTGGCGGATCAGCCCCCATGGCGGCCGTTGTCCAGACCAACACCGCGCATAGCCCCAAGATCGCGGCCGTGTTGCCCGTCATAAGCGCCCATCCGACTCGTCGCGGTTCATTCATGGCCGCCTCAAGTGAATTGGGGCACCTTCAGCAGTTCGCCGTCTTTCAAGGCCGACTGGTGAGCGACGATACCGCTGACGGTCATATTGAGCGACTTGGCGATATCCACCTCGGGTTTACGGTTTTCGAGGATGGATATGACGAACTCGTTACCCAGGTAGCCGTGCGAGCCGCCGTGATAGCCGGCTTTCACACCCGGCGGCAAGGGCGGCTTTTTGAGATTGGGAAGCTTTTTTTCCTGCCCGTCGTATTTCATGCCGAGCATGGAACCTCGCTGCCCACGAACCCGACCCATTTCGCCGCCGAGACCGGGCGTGTCCCAACTGATGACCATTCGGGCCATTCCGCCTTCACTGGTGCGCAACAGGGCGACCTCGGTGCCAAAAGGATTCTGGTATCGGTTGTTCTTGGCCTGAAGTTTCTCGACAATACTCGGCATGGCCATGCACGACACCTCGCTGAAACTGCCTCCGCTGACGCACACGTAATAGGCCGTGGCATGCGTGGGATACCATTGCGGCGGCGCGCCCACGCGCCAGTTCCTGTACGAGTCGATCTTCGAGACACCGTAGTGGTAATACTCGCCTTCGGCATAGATCAGCTTGCCGAATCCGCCGGCGTTGTAGATCTGACGCATCGCGTAGCAGTCGTCGTGATAGGCCGAAGTCTCGAACATCATGTAGTTCTTGCCCGAGGCCTTCACCGCTTCGTACAGCTTATGGGCGTCTTCGACCGATCCGAACGTGGCCGGCAC
>JAFGFF010000247.1 GCA_016931075.1 Pirellulales bacterium
CCGAGTCCCGAGCCCCGAACCCCGAACCCACCGCCCCTCGTCCCCCACACCTCGCCCCCGTTTCTCACCACCCGGGTGGCGTCAAACGTCCGTCCGTGCTAAGATCCGGGATTCTTCGGCCCCCCACCGGGGCCCTCCAGCCGCAAACGGCCGCCACGATCCCCGCTTCGGAGTGGGTGGCCCCATTTTCTCAAGGAGATGTCGATGTCGAACGAGCGAGTGATGAACCGTTGGATAGTTGTTGTGGGGGCCCTGCTGATCCAGCTCTGCCTCGGGGCCATTTATGCATGGGGGACGTTCACGCCGACGCTTCAGGCGGATAAGCCAGAGCTAGTGGCTTCTCTCTCGCCGGAACTCCTGAAGCTAGATGCCGAGACTGCAAAGAAGCTTGGGGAACTTAAGAAGGCGGTAAAGGATGTGGAGACACAGATCAGCAAGGAGGGGACTTCCGAGCCTTTGGAGGCGAATAAGACTGCCGCGAGTAAGGAACTCAAAGACTTCTGCGCCGCCACCGCAGAGAAAGTCGCGCCCGAGGTTTGGGAAAAGCACCTATTCAAGTACACGGCTACAGACACCTCGTGGATTTTTTCCGCCGGCTTGTTCTGCTTTGCGTTGGTGATGATCGCGGCCGGCCGGTGGCAGGACAAGATCGGCCCGCGCCCCGTCGCTCTTCTTGGAGGAATCGTTCTTGGGGCTGGCTACATCGGCGCGGCGTTCACAGGAACTGACTTTTGGATGATGTTCCTACTGATCGGCGTCGTGGGCGGAGCAGGGATCGGTCTGGGCTACGTCTGTCCGATTGCCGCATGTGTGAAGTGGTTCCCCGACATGAAGGGCTTCATCACGGGCATGGCTGTAGCTGGGTTCGGTGCTGGAGCGTTCATCTTCATTAAATTGGGTGGCGAGTGGGCTAATTTAATTGCAAACCAGGGCGTCAACTACACGTTCCTCGTGTTCGGAATCATCTTCCTTGTGTCGGTTGTTCTTGGTGCTCTGATGCTCTCGAACCCGCCGGCCGGATGGAAGCCGGCCGGATGGGAGCCGCCTGCTCCGAAGGCCGGCGCCGCGCCGACAAAGGTGGCCGATTTGACCCAAGGTCAGTGTGTCCAAACGGTCCAGTTCTGGATGATCTGGCTCGCCTTTGTCTTTTCGGCCGGATGCGGCCTGATGGTGATCAAGTGCCTCAAGAATTTTGGGATCAACGAGGGCAACTTATCAGCAGCGGCTGCTGGGAGTGCCCTGGGATTGCTGGCCCTGTTCAACGGCCTTGGGCGGATTGTTTGGGGTACCCTTTCGCAGAAGCTCACTGCTCGTGGCGCTCTGATCCTCATGACGTTGCTCCAAGGCGGGATGATGTTTGTCCTCTTAGGCATGGGCTCGAAGGAAATCACCCTGGCTATCGCCGCGTGCTGGATTGGTTTCAACTTCGGCGGAAACTTCGCCCTGTTCCCACTCTTGACGGCCGAATCGTTCGGCACGAAGAACCTCGGGGCTAACTACGGCGCCGTTTTCACGGCCTACGGAATCGGCGGCATTGCCGGACCGTTGCTGGCCGGCCGCGTTTGGGACTGGGCCGGGTCCTACTACTGGGCCTTCATTCCGGCCGGAGTCGCCTGCTTGTTGGCCATGCTCCTGGGCATTGCCCTGCGGCCGCCGAAGCAGGTCGCTGCGTAGTCCAAATGGTCTCGCGGCTGTCATCCGGCAGTCAGCAGAGATGGACGAAAAACTCGTTTTGATCCTTTCAGCCCGGAGTCGCCCTCGAAGCGAGGCAGCTCCGGGCTTTTTGTGTGATGCACCCTGCCCGGGGGAGGGGGCTCGCGGGCGGCTCACGCGGCGGAAACGGTGGGCTGACAAGGGGATGGAACGCGAGGGCCGGTCCTTGCAATCTTGGGCCGGGGCGGTTAGGATCGACTGTAGTGCCCCGGGGCTTTTTGTCGCTTACGGGAACAGATCGGGCATTCGGGACAGAATCTGCCGCAAGAGGAGTCCGTCGTCATGTCGCGGAGACTTTGTTTCTTGGCCGTGGGGATCGCGCCGCTATTGTGCGTCGGGCTGCTGCAAGCGGCCGACGACCAGGCCGCCGACCGGCTCTTCGGCTCGGGCGTTCATGCCTATTTCGCCGGCAACTACGCCCAAGCGTTCGAGCAGTTCACCACGGTGATCGATTCCGAAACGGACGACCCGCGGGTCTACTATTTCCGTGGGCTGACCTGCCGCCGGCTGGGACGTCCCGACGAGGCGAAGGCCGACTTCCAGAAGGGCGCCGAGCTCGAAGCGAACGCCCAGCGGCCCTTCGACATCAGCCAGTCGCTCTTGCGGGTGCAAGGGCAGGACCGTGTAATGATCGAACGGTATCGGATCGCCGGCCGGGTCGAGGCGATGCGCCGCGCGAAGGCACAGCACCGTGCCCGCTACGAAGCGATCCACCGCGAGGAAGCCCGGGTGGTCCGCGCCGACGTCCAGACCGCGCCCGTGCCCGACGAAGGCCCCCAGCTCCTTTCGGCCAGTCACAAGCCTCCGAAACCGAGGGCACCCCGCCCCCTCCCGACCAGACCGACCTTCGTGGCCACTCCGCCGCCTGGAATGCCCCCCGCGGCGCCGCCTGGAGCCAAGCCCAAAGGAATGTTCCGTTCGCTCATGGGAGCTGTTACCAAGACGGACGAGCTGTCGCTGTTGCAGATGGGAGGGACGCTTCTTTCACCAAACAGCGGCGGATTGAGTGTTGTGCCAGCGTTGGCGCCCAGACCGGTTCAGGGCGGTTCGCCCCTTCCCATC
>JAFGFF010000248.1 GCA_016931075.1 Pirellulales bacterium
AGAAGGCTTCTATGGGGCCTTGCGACCTTTTCCTTTGCCTTGACGGTCGGGTTTGCGGCCGGCAGCGGGAAAATGCTTCTGCACGGCGGCGAGCACGTCACAAGGAACACGGCCGTGCTCCTTGGCCAATTGCCCGACGGTGACGGAGTCGTCCGGAACCTTGTAACCTTCCTTTTGCAGTGCTTCTTTCACCTGATCCAGCGTCAGGCCGATGGAGTCGGCGAATCTTCCGAGTTTGAAATCTTCGGCGTGGGGCGCGGGAGGCTTGGGTGAACGGTTCTCCCAATAGGATTCCATCTCGCCTCGACCCCAGATGATCGTGCTCAAAGGCGGAATCATGTAGACCGAGCCCAAGAAGCAAACCACGGCGATCAAGACGCTCACGGTGATTTCCGCGACACGATCCACCCCACGGCCCTTTCTTGCCTTGATGTACGACCAGAAGAGGTTCCAGTTGAGGAACCAGTGAATGCCCGCGACGATAAGAAACAGCAGGGCGAAATTCGTATGCAACCCGGCCCATTCTTCTTTCCCGAGGCCAAGCAACGTCCAACCGGTCCAATGAGCGACTCGTCCTTTCGGAGTGAAGTAGAGGCCAATGCCGGTAACTCCAAGCACCAAGAACGTGACGGCCAGAAGCAACGACGTAAAGGAACGCAGCCGGAAACGCGCTGCTTCGCTTTTCTTTTCGGGATCATTCACAGGACACGGTCTCCTTTCCATCACGAGTGCCCAGGGACCGCCATACGGGCAACTCGATCGAGTTTTCGGCGAAGTGAACACCGCCGTCGGCCAGCAGAGTGTTCACGCCCCCGGGGTGATTGCTGCGGGCAGCGAAAAAACCAGTATTCTTGGCGACGAAGTCGGGCACATTCGTGTTTGGAGGCATATAGACCGAAAAGGTGGAGATGGGCTCACGCCCCCAAATCCACGCCGCGCCGCGCAAGCCTCGCCAAGAAGTCGCGCCGGCGACCAGACTTTCCAGGTCGGGATTCTCCACGCCCTCCAAACCAGGTCCGTCTTTTCTCAGTTGGTACTGGCTGCATTTGCTGGCCATTTGACGCCTCGGGTCGGCTGGCTGGCTGCCGGTCGTGTCGAGGTCGAGACCCAGGAGGGACTCAGACATGACAATCGTGTGACTCGTGCCGTCGCGCACGTCGCGAAATCGAACGGCCGAACCGTTCCAGAATAACCCATCACTCGGATACCGCAAGTCGTAATTCGTGCCCGCCCCCGAGCCGCCGCACGCCATGTAGTTCGTGCCCGCAGATTGTCCCTGGCCTCCGGAGAAACTAAGACTGTTGGAAAAGCGGGCTTCCTGGTCGTCGCTCGGGCACAAGAATATCTTGATGACGGTCTCCGCCGCGGGAGCTTGCACGGGATTGACGACGGCGCTGCCGCCTCCCCCCAGCATGAGCGGCTGTTCGAGGTCGATCAACCCGCCACACGCCTTTTGTTCCAGGTAGGACAGAAGATGACTGTGAATCGAGAAGTTGGTTTGCGGCGTCGTGCCGAGGCCGGGCAGGCATTTATGTGCATCGGCGTATCCCAACACGGCGATTCCCAATTGCCGCAGGTGATTGGCGCAAGTGGCCCGGCGCGCCGCTTCGCGCGCCGCCTGCACGGCAGGCAACAACAGGGCGATCAGGATGCCGATGATCGCAATGACGACGAGAAGTTCCACCAGGGTGAACCCTTCGTCAACACGTTTGCCGCGCACCACGGTCCGCTTTGCCATTTTGGACAACGGACAACCATGTTCGAGATTCTGTTTTTGCATTCTCATTACCCTTATGCTGCACATCCCCCCGCCGAGAATCGGACAACCGTTCCCGGCGGGGGCATGGACATGCGGTTGAGCTACGGATTGGTGTAAACCGGGTTCATTTCATCCTCGAGGTCGATCTTCAAATAAGCCTCTTCGTCGGCGTATGGCGAGCAGCCCCGCGGCGCCGATAAAGAGAAGTGTCAAAGTCCCCGGCTCGGGCACCACCACACCGCCAAACGCATCGAAAAACATGCCGGTCTTCGAACCGTCGCCAACACGTTCCATCTTGACGTAATGAACGCTTGAAAGGCCGTTAAAGTCGAAGGAGAGATTTTGGAAATAACCGGCATCGACGGCGCCGCCTTCGAGAACGCCGATCTGGACGTAGTCCGTGCCGTCGGCGCTGGCAAACACGTTGGCGCTGGCCGCCGAGCCGGCATAGAAACAAACCGTCAAGTCGTCGCCCGGCACGTCCGGGATGGCGTCGTTAAAATGCACGACCAGGTACTCCGTCGGGGCACCGCCACGCCAGCCAGCCACGTAGTCCTGGTCACATGCGTCCCACGCGTATCCGTTGCCGTCCACGTCGGCGTCGGGAGGTCCCGTGACCCAGAACTCGGTACTGGAATTCATGAACGCTCCCGCGTAATTCTGGATCTGGGAACTGTAGTCCACCACATTGTCCGCCCAGTTCACGCCCAATACCAAATCCGCATGGGCGACTTGCGCCAAAGCCAGAATGAGTATGGTCGCGATTGATAATTGCATCATTGATTTCATTGGTATGACTCCGGATTCTGATCTCTCTAAGATGATTACCTACTGGTCGTTTCAGCGATGTGACCAGAGATACGAACCAAGAACGAACTCGCTCCCGGCGGCAACCACGGCGTGGTTCCAAGACGCAATGCAAATTGCATGCGTGCTTTCAAAGACGGGACATTACCAAGAAAACCGCGGTCATGGCGTCAAGGGCTGGAGCAAGGCTTGCCTCATGGACGAGGTGACTCAGCTTGCCTTGTACGATGAAAGAACCCCGAATCGCGCATTTTCAAAAGCGCGACAGCGGTACTCCTCTCGCCAGGGGCGCAAGCAATCAAATCCCGTCAGCCAGGAGAGATCAGCCGAGAGGAGGAGCCCGGGCGTGGAAAGCATGGCAAATCGGGTCGGGCAGAACGGGAAGAACAGCCGGCGGCAGTTCTTGGGCCAACCACTCGACGTGGTTGAAGGAAACGGTTGCAGCCGACGTGTAGCGATGCCCTGTAACCGAGCAGATGGGACACTCGGCTTCGCCGTAGATGGGAATCTCGTCGTCTTGCGCGCCCTCGACGCGAGGCTTCCCGTCATCCGATCGACACGTCTCCGGAAACTCGATCCCCAACCACAAGACCGTATTGCCCACCGGAACGCCGTGCCCAAGGCCGGGAAGCCAGTGCAGCCCGTCGCCAACACCCCAGACGATCGCGAGCAACACGATCAGAACGAGGGCAACCGGTTTCCTGAGGGCAGGCGACATAACCAGGAACCAATAAGGAGGGAAGTGTGGGTGAATTGCATGGAGAAAACACTCCACCCAGCAGATGGGTAGTCTACCCTATCCGAAAGCGGTCTGTCAAGCCTTGGCGGCGTGGCCGACTCGATTTGCCCAAGTTGAAAAGACAGCAAGAGACTCGGGATATCCAGCCATTACGCTTCTTCTTGCACCATGGCGTCTTGCGTCACGGCCCCCCAGCGTGGATTCCCTACAGCACCAGCACCATCCGAACACCTGCAACCAGGGCGTCACGGCCGCTACAAACGGGATTGGAGATGAACTGCAGGTCGGGCTGAACGATCACGTTGGGCGAAAGAACGGCCCTGTAGAATAGTTCGACAGCCGTTTCGGACGGTTGGTTAGGCAGGCGTTTACTGAAGATCAGATGGGCCATACCCATGCCCAAGACGTCTTCGTCGCGGTTGCGGATCGGGCCAGTCCAGACCAGGCCAGCACCGAAGTACTGATGCTGCACGTTTCGGTCGGCCGGTGACCAACCGTATTGGAAAAAGGTCCCCAAGCCCTGGCCCTCGTCCGGGCCGGCGTCATGCTCGCGGAATAACAACTGCTGGCATTCGGCGTGAATGCCATGGTTGCCATCGTATAAAAGGGGTGGGCCGGGAGCCGGGTCGTCCCATCGGCCGTTGTGGTGCCAAGCCCCCGCATGAAAGGTCCCCGGCAGACGATGGCGGCCCAAGTGATAGTGTAGTTCCGCCTCGAAGATCGAAAACGTCTCGCCCGAGCCCGAGAAACCCCAGTTCCGGCCGTCGGGCTGGCCGTCCCAGACGCCCCCTTGGAGCCGCAGCCACTCGGTCGGATGCCACAGCAGTACGGCGGCCATGCTGGGATCCGGGTAGGTCGGCATGGGGATCGTCGGGTGGAAACCGAACGACGAGTGGATAAAGTGGCCAGCCATCTCGACAACCGCAAACTCCTCATTAGCGTCTTGCTTGCCCAGATGGACCTCAAGCCTGTCCTCGATGAGCGTCTTCTCCCAACGATAGACGCTCATCTGCACAAAATCGGGCGCTTCGATGTTGCTGACGTACTGGATGTCGCCGACGTCAAGCAAGCTGGGGCCCTGGCCGTGGCCGTTTTGGGCCAGGAAGTAGACCCGGCCACCGGGAAACCAGCCCAACTGGTCCAAGTCGCCGCCGATCGCCAGATCGAACAGCCCCCGATAGCGGACCGCCCTGGTCGTATTCAGGCCGCCCAACGTGTTGTCGAACAGATCGGCCGTGTAGACATACTCGGCCGAGATTGGCCCCCGCCCGTGCAGCCCGGGCCCGAACAAGCCCGAGGGCCCCTCGTCAACACCGGCCGTCTGACCGGATGGCGCCTCGGGTGTCGAAAACGGGCCGCCCAGTTCCTCCGCCCCGGCCCAGGCAGGCAGAAAGAGGGCGAGAGTGAGTATGGCAAAGCGCCAAGGCAAGTGGTTCAGGCGTTGGGACATCGTCTAACGTGTCGAGCGGGAAAGGAGGGAGGGCCTAATCGCCGGGGTTGCCGCCCTTCTTTCTGCCATCGTCGGGCTAGAGACCGGAGATCAAGAGTGATCCCCACCGCTCGCCCGGCTGTCCTGTTTGGTAAACTAGGGCCAGTCACCCCCTCTCTCCGATCCCGCCCAGACCACTATTTATTGCCATCACCCATTAGCTGGGGTATAGTGAGTGCCAGTGCGTCGAGCAGGTCGATTGCCTCTTGGGGCTATACCCCAAAGCGGCAACTGCCGGGCGCCGCGTGGGAGCAACATCCTTTTCTCGCCAATTCGCCCAAGGCAACGGGGGTTTCTCGTCATGAATACTAGACGTGTGCTTGCGACCCTGGTTCCGGTGCTTCTCTGTACGTTGTTTGCGGCCGGCTGCATCGAGCGGGAGCCAATGGCCACTTTTAAGAAGGTCATCAATGCTGAAATGCAATTGGCTGAGGAGCTCAAGACTGTTCGCGATGCGGATTCAGCCAAGAATTCGGCCTCTGGTCTCCAAGTGCGTTTTCAGGAGTTGCACGAAGTAATGACCAAACTGATAGAGCTGATTCCGAAACATCGCAATACGAAAGCTCCCAAGGCAACAATCGAGAAATTGGCAGCGGATCGTGTCGAAGCACTAGAGAAACTCGTCAAAGAAATGGGACGGCTTGCTGAAACGCAAGGTTTGCCAATTGAGTTCTGGCGCGTGGCTAAAGTCGGTTTTGCTCAAGCGATGTACGATGAATTCCGTGCGAATGAAATGATTGCTCCTCACACTGTTCCACAGGGTCTTGCCAGGAATCTTTCAAACGTCTTGGATCTCCTGAAAACACACGGTCACGATCGCGTGGTTACGATCCACTTCGATGGTTTGATGATGGGGAGTAAGGACAGTGCGGTCGCTAAGGTAAAGGCGATTGTTCCCAATGCCACGTTCATCCAGTTGGATGAAAACCTCGGAGAAGGTCTTGTCGTCGGTCCTGTTGAAGACTTCAAAGCGTTTGTTCGAGCACTGGATTTTGGGCAAATCACATGCGAAGATGAAGCCCAGCGACGGATCGAGATGAACGTCGATTCCTTCAAGCTCCGTGGCGGTAGCGTCGGAACGAATAGGGGCGGCAATATGCAGATGCATGGATGGCCAGGACAGCAGCAGGAAGAAACGGGGCCTTCGCCCTTCGAACTCGAGCGGCAGAAGCGGGAAAAGGAACGCCAGGCCCGCGAAGCCGAGCAGCGGCGACAGCGGGAGTTGGAGAAGCAGCTTGCGCGTCAGCGGGAACTGCAAGGCCCCGACCGGACCGACCCGCGGTATTTCGAGAAGATGGCCGAGCGGATGATCTCCGGCGACAAGGAGATCCGCGACAACACGCTCGGCGCGCTGCTGAAGGTCGATCCGTCCGAGGTCGGCTCGTCCGAAACGTCGAAGCGGATCGCCCGGCAGTACAAGGCGCTTCTCTCCGAGGGAGATCGGAAATTGCAGGCCAACGGGATTCACGGCGTCGCCCTCTGGGGAGGCTCCTACAGCGTCCCGATGCTCCTGGAGTTGCTCGGGTCGAACGATTGCGACCGCAGCAACCGCCGGGTGATCTTGGAGAAACTCGCTGAGTTCCAAGACCCTCGGGCAGTACAGCCGGTTGTAGCCCTGCTGCAAGATCCCGCCAGTCGTCACGAAGCGTACGAGTGCCTCGAAAAGCTCGGACCGCTAGCCGAGGATGTCCTGATCCAAACCGCGCCCTCCTCCGACCCTATGGTCTGCCAGGCCGCGGTGGAATTGTTGGGCAAGGTGGGAACCTCGAAAAGCCTTCCCATTCTTCGCCAGGCCGCGAGCAAGGGAAGCAGTGTCGTTCGCGAGAAAGCTAAGATGTCGATCCGCCAAATCATGTACCGAAAGAAGACCGCATCCGGTAACACAGCCAACACATTCTGAGCGAATCGACTTGCAATGTTCCCTTCTCAGCCACAAGGCACAACCTTCACAAGGTTGAGTGATCCAGAATTAAGGGTCGGAGAGGATTGGGGGTAGAGCACGCATGGCCATCAGGAAGGCCTGTCAAATGACAATGTGCAGTCTGCTCCCAAATCCACCCACTCCATTAGGTGTGATCCGATCTCAAATCCTCCCCTTTAATTTCTTTTCCCGAATCAGTGCCTTGTCATCGACTTTCCGGGTCGCGCTGTAACGGAGATGGGATTCCATTTCGACGCGTGCCCATTCGGGGTCTCGGGCGGCGATGGCTCGAAGGATGGACACATGGGCCGACACGGCCGCCCGACGCCGCGCGGGATCGTCCTTGCAGCTTTCTTTCTGCGCCAGCGCGATGAAGCCGGCCAGTGCTTCCAATAAGACGACGTAGAGGCGATTTCCGGTGATCCGAGCGATCTCCAGATGGAACTTGAGATCGACGGCCAAAGCCTCGGATTCTCCTCGTCGGGCAAGTTTTTGATAACGTTCGACCAGCTTTCGCAGCTTCTGGATATCGGAATCGGTGCATCGCCCGGCGGCGAGGGAAGCTGTCCGCGATTCCAGGGCCAACCGCACCTCGAATACCTGGTTCAGGGTCTCCTGCTCGCCCAACGTGAGCATCACGGGCAACAGGTGGCTGATCGCTTCGGAACCCACGGTGCGGATCTTGGTCCGCCGTCCGTGCTTGACGTCCAGGACCCCGAGGCCCTTGAGCATCGAGAGTGCCTCGCGAATCGCGATTCGACTGGCGCCGAATTCTTCGATCAGGTTCCGTTCGCTGGGAATGGCCGATCCGATGGCCCAGCGGCCGGTTTGGATGTTATCGAGCATCTCGCGAAAGATGGCGCGGGCCGCCGAGGACGGTTCAGGTTCGCTCATGGTTGATATTCGGTGAATAGTACGTGGGTAGAAGCAAGAGGCTTAAGGCCTCCGACGTTTAGAAGACGTTCAAGAATGACTTCCCGTTTCTCAAGTTCCACCTACCCTCACCCCCGGCCCCTCTCCCATAGGGAGAGGGGAGTTATTCTCTGATAACCTCTCATCTGCTTGCTTGCATCTCCATCGGAATGCTCTTGATGCCCGCGAAGTTGCCCGTCTTGGCCGCTTCGAGCACGGGGCCCATGTACTCGTCGACCATCTCGGCCGAGAGCGGCACGGGCATGTTTCGCAGCTTGCTCTCAAGTTTAGGATTCTTGGCCGCGGTCATTGCTCGTTCGAGGTGTTCGTCGGTAAAGCCGGGCACGTCGGCCAGCCGCGTGGGAAAGCCGATCCACTCGGACAGGTTGCGCATCGCCTCGGCCACGGCCACTCCCAGGTCGCGGCCGTGCAAACGGTTCAGATTGGCGCTGGTGTAGCCGGCCGCCTTATACAGGGCGCCCACGTTGCGCACCTTTTCCTCGATCGCCGGAGCGAAGAAGACCGTGTAGTAGGGATTCATGATCGCGCAAGCCCGCCCGTGGCTGAGAATGTCGACCAGCGAGAAACTCGTCAGATGGGCGCCGTTCGTCCCGCCGAGCATAATGGCGTAGCCTCCCAAGTCGGTTCCCAGACCGAGCGCTTCGCGAGCCTCCATGTCGTCGCCTTGACGGCACGCTCGATCGAGATGGCTCACAATGAGATAGATGCCCAATAGGGCCACGGGCTTCACGGTGTTGACCAGATTGTCCGGCGCGCCAAAATACACTTCCAGGCAATGAGCGACCCCGTCGAGCCCTCCGTCCATGGTGAAGTCCGAGGGCATGGTCCGAGTCACGGTGTAATCAAACAACGCCTTGGGCGGAACGACCGCCTCGTCGACGATCAGCAATTTCTGCCCCCGATCTTTATACGTGATGTTTGAATACTGTGTCAGGTGGGCGGCCGAACTCGCGGCAAGTTGGACCGCGACAACAGGCAGAAGGCGACGGTCCGACTTTTCGAGCATCGCGGTGACTTGACCGGTGCCGAAATAGTCCATCAGTTCAGAATTCAGATCCCCCAGCACGTGATAGGCCACCGCCGCTTTCACCGCGTCGATGCCGCTCCCGCCGCCGACAGCGATCACCACGTCCGGCTCCTGCAGGGCGATGGCCTGGGCGATGCGAAAGACGTCCTCTCGCGGCGCGTTGGGGGCGGCGCCTGGGATGAATTCCCCGGCCAGCGCGAAGCCGTGCGAGGCCAGCGCCACGCGGATTTCCTCATGGATGGGGGCGGCCCAGTCCGTACCCAATCCGTCGGCAACGACCGTAGCCCGCCGGCCCAACGCCTTGGTTTGTTCCCCCAGCCGGTTGAGACAACCGAGTCCATGGATGTAGTTGTCGCCCTTGAAAGACCGGAGCAGATCATGTGCTTTTCGCTTTTTGTCATCCACGGGGAGCGTCCTCCTTACGGCGAGTCTGAAGTTGTATGTTGTGGGCATCGACGCGCGGGCGGAGAAAATGAGCGGCCTGCTGGGCCGCCGTGTCGGGATCAGGCTTCGGTAGAATCTCGACGGAAACCCAACCGTCGTACCCCGCACTCGCCAAATGGTCAAAAATATCCTCGAAATCCGTGTGCCCCTGGCCGGGCGCCAGGCGATTCGAATCGGCCAGATGGAGATAGCCGACGTGCTCGAGGTGCCTGGCTAGCTCCCCGCCGATCGTGGTGTCTTCGATGTTCATGTGAAAGACGTCGGGCATAAGCTTCAGGTTTTCCCGGTCCACCTTCTTCAGTAAAGCAACACCCTGTTGCACGTTGTTGATAAAATCAATCTCGTAACGGTTTACCGGCTCCAGCACAAGCGTCACGTGCCTTTCGGCCGCATAATCGCAGAGGTTTTGCGCAACAGAGATGAATCGGGCTTCGGCCTCCTCGCGAGGCTGCGAGCCGATGCTGCCGCGAACACGGCCGATGTTCACCATTTTGCCATACTTGACAGCCAGGTCGATCAGGCCCTGGAACACCTCGATCACTCGCTCGCGCCGCTCAGGGCTGGACTCCGTAAAGGAGAGCCCCAGGTCGGCGAACACCTGGCCTGTCGAGATGCAAGAGACCTCCATGCCCGTTTCGTCGAGCCACGCGGTCAATTGGGCCGGATTAACCTCGTCGGCCGTTTTCAAGGCCAATTCGACGCCGTCGTAGCCAAGCCGGGCGGCCTTGGGAATCGAATCGCGGAATCCACGGAATACGACGAACGCGCTGGCGAGCGCGCCCGTATCGGCGATGGCCACGGCAAGTTTCATCACAACGATTCTCCCGCGTTTGGACCACAGCTCGTCACAAGAGCTTTCGCTTTTTCGACGATCCGGTCGACCGACAGCCCGTACTTGGCCATCAGCGCCTCGTAGGATCCCGATTCCGCGAACGTGTCTTCAATGGCGACGTAGTCCATCTTCGTCGGCCTCTCCTTGGCCAACGCCAGCGCCACGGCTTCGGCCAGTCCGCCATAACGATTGTGTTCTTCGATCGAGAGCAGCTTGCCCGTTTTCGATACGGAAGCGAGGATCGCGTTGACGTCGAGCGGCTTGAGCGTGGAGATTTCCAGCAGATCGACGCCGATGCCTTCCTGGGCGAGCTTTTCGGAGGCCTCGATGGCCATGCTCGTGGGCACGCCGCATACACCGAGCGTCAAATCCGCGCCGTCGCGCAGCTTGCGAACGCGGCCGATTTCCAACGGCGGCTGGTCCTCGAATAGCACCGGTGTCGGATTTCGGCACACACGGATATAGGTGGGACCAGGGCGAGACAACGCCGCCTCGACGGCCTGTTGCACCTCGAGGGCGTCGCCCGGCACGACGACGACCATGTTGGGCATCGCCCGCATGACGGCCAGATCGGTGATGGCCTGATGGCTCGGCCCGTCGAACGAATCGGAGAGGCCCGCGTAGCCGCCCACAAAGACCACCGGCAGGTCGTTGTAACAGACCGTGTTGCGAATCTGATCGGCGCCCTTGAGTGTCAGGAACAGGGCGAACGTGCTGACCACCGGGCGAAGCCCGCAGGTAGCCAGACCGGCCGCCACGTCGACCATGTTGGCCTCGGCCACGCCGCAGTTGAAGAACCGGTCGGGATAGGCTTCGCCAAACGCTCGGGTCTTGCAGCTTGTCGCCACGTCGCAGTCGAGCACGACCATCCCAGGCACGCGCTCGGCCAGCGCGAGCAGCGTCGCGCCGAACACGTCTCGCATCGCCACGGTTCGCACGGGCTGAATCACAGGTTGGCCTCCAATTCACCAAGAGTCTTGAGAAGTTCGGGCCGCGCCTTTGCATGCGTGGCGTCGTCCACCGGCGAGCCGTGCCACACGTAGTTGTCTTCCATGAACGAAACGCCACGACCCTTGTGCGTTCGATAGATCACGGCCACGGGCCAGCGATCCTGCCGGCGGATCCAGTCGAAAGAGTCCAGGATGTCGACCACCGAATGACCGTCGAAATACTTCGGGGCTACGTTCCAGTTGAAGGCGCGGAGCTTCTCGTCCAGCGGGTCCATGGGCATGATCTCGTCGCTGGGCCCGTCGAGCTGCACCTTGTTGTAGTCGATCAAGGCCGCCAGCCGCGGCGGGGCGAATTTCGCGGCCGCCATGATCGCCTCCCAGGTCTGGCCCTCGTTGAGGTCGCCGTCGCCCAGCAGGACGTAGCTCCACCAGTCTTGTTTCCGGAATCGGGCGGCCAGGGCCATCCCGAGCGTGACGGACATGCCGTGCCCCAGGGCCCCGGTCGACATTTCCACCCCGGGCGTGCTGTTCATGCATGGATGGCCCTGCAGCCGGCTGTCGAGTTGGCGAAACGTGTTCAATTCCTCGACCGGAAAATACCCGCGATGGGCCAGCACCGTGTAGATCATGCACGAGGCGTGGCCCTTGCTGACCACCAGGCGATCTCGCTCGGGCCAGTCGGGTTGGTCGGGGCGGGCGCGGAGCGTGTCGAAATAGAGCGCCACCAGCAGTTCGGCCGCCGACGCCGCGCCGCCCCAGTGGCCGGTCCCCTTCTCGTGAAGGATGTCCAGCACCTGGACGCGGAACTGCTGGGCCAGGTACTGCATTGCGGCGGCCTTCTTAGTCCGATCCGTCTCGGCCAAAACGGTCGAGGGATCGAGCCGGCGATAGGTGTCGATTTCCATGGTCATCGTGAGTCGGCTACCAGACAAAGAGAATGCGTGTTAACAACCACGTGCCCACGACCAACGCGACGCAGGCAAAAACAATCTTGATGAATCCCGGGAAGTACCAAGGCAGATCCGGCTCGCGGCACAGCTCGATGCCGCTGGCCGCGCCGAAAATCTTATCCCGGCTGTCCTGCTCGTAGAGTCGTTCGACGGCCTCGACGTCGATCTGTTCAGGGCCGGCGGGCACCAGGCCCGCGTCGATCATCGAGGGCAACCGGATTCCCGCCTCGACGAGTCGCTGTTCCTTGCCTACCGGGGTGTGCATGATGACATGGAATCGCTTCAACTTGAGCGGGTCGTCGCCCCGGCCCAGCAGGCTTCCCAAAATCATGCCCACCAGGGCGGCCGACGTCGAGCAGAAGACGGCCGGGACGAAGGCCGGCTTGATGGCGGCGACGAATCCGCAGCTTTGCGTCGCCATGACAAGGCCGACGACGGTCAGGTAGGTCGCGATCCCGCCGACCAACGACATCCACATCCCGGTGCAATTGGCCCGACGCCACGCAACGCCGAAATAGATCGGGATTCCCAAGAAGGATAAAAGCGTCAGGGCAAGCTTGACGTAGTCCTGAATCGAGTCGATGCAATGCGTGGACAGCGCGGCCAGTAGCACGGTGACCAAGACCCAGAGCCGCGCCGCTCGGAGATAGTGCGCGGTGTCCTTATCGCGACGTAGCACGCGACGATACAGGTAGTCGATGACCATGGCCGAGGACGTGGTGGCGAACGTGGCGGCCGACGACATGGCGGCGGCGAAGAAACTGGCGATCAGCAGTCCCAGCACGCCCACCGGCAGGATCTTTCCCATCACAATCCCCCAGGACTGTTCCGGATCCTTTAGCCCCGGCTGGTAGATGGCGAACAGGATTCCGTAGATGGCGAACAGCAGCGTGATGATCCGTTTCCAGAGGTGGCCCCAGCCGCACTGGGTGGCCGCGCGTTCGTTTTTCGACACGGCGATCCAGTTGTAGATCCACGGCGCGGCAATGCCGCCGACCAGGGCCGACAAGTTCAGCGCCAGAACCGTCCAAATGGTCATTTTCTCCGGATCGGCCAGGTCCCACAAATGAGGATGCTCCGCGCTATACTGCTGAAGTGCGTCCCACCCACCGGCCTCGACCCACAAAAAGGGCAGCAGGATGAAGCTCAGGATGAACAGGCACATGAGGCCCTGCAACACGTCGGTCAGCAGGGTGGACATCATGCCGCCCGAGAAAACGTAAGCCCCGACGATCAGCGTGATGATCCAGACGCACTGTTGCTGGTTGAGCGTGGTCAGGCCGACGAGGATTTTGCCGATGGCCAGGACAAACATGCCGATGAACAGGATGCAGATGACGCCCGCGATCACCGCGTACAGCGCCGAGGCGGACCGCGTGTAGCGCATCTCGAAGAACTCGGCGATGTTGTAGACCCTCGCCCGGCGAAAATAGGTCGAGAACAAGAAGTAGACCGGCGTGGCGAACAGGAAGCTCCACCAGTACCACACGCCCGACAGCCCGCTTTCGTAGGCCTGGCCGCCGACGACCACGGCCTCGTTGCCGGCCACGGCGGAGGCGAAGACGAAGATGAACGAGATGAGTGGGCCCCACTTGCCGCCGGCGACGAAGAAATCGCCCAGCGTTTTGGTCCGTCGCCCGCCTTGATACACGCCGACGTACAACACCACCGCGAAATACGCCATCACGATGGCGAAATCGATCCAGTGGACGCCGAGAATCATGCGAAGTCACCTTTCGGCAAGGTAGGCCCACGTGGGATGTAGGATCAACCCATGACATCCACCGGGATTCCCATCAATTTCCCGTACATGGTCAGGGTTTCCAAATGGTTGCCCGGCACGACGTGGGCGTGGTTCGTGTTGAAGACGTCCAAGAAATCGCCCGGGGCGACGGCCATCTTCACGTAGCCGTGGGGCCAGGCCGCGCACGTTTCGGCCATCTTCTCACGGGGGAAGTCAACAAACTCACCGCGGGCCGCGAAGAGCCGATACGCACCGTCGACGCGACTGAACCGCGCCATCGTGATCTCTCCGGCCTGGCATACGTACGGAAAATGCGCTCCCCTGCCGCCGTATTTCGGAATGACCGGCTCGAGGAACACGCGGGCGAGGTTTTCCTCCGGGCTGTCGCTTCGGGCCGCGTACCACGATGGCTGGGCCCCGCAATTGCAGCAGACGTACACCTGCTGCTTGGCGTCGTACGCCCGGACGTCGAACAGCAACGACGGATAGCCGCTGATCAGTTTCAACAACTGCATCGTCAGGGCCCCGTCACCGTCGGCTTCGCACGCCATGACGACTGGCTCCTTCGGCCCGTTCCAGTCGTAAGGGTCGTTCAACAGCATTGCCGTAACGCAGGCGGTGACGAAATACTCACTCAGATCGTAGTGGCACTTGACGCCCACGAAGTCCAGCCCCAGGTCGTCGACGATGCTCCGCACGGCCAGGTAGTGCCGGAGTTGTTGTTTGACGTGTTCGGGGGCCGCTTTGCCCTCAGTAGCCGCTCGGCCGACGCGTTGGGTGAGCCACTGGTAACCTCGATCCACCTCGGCCGCGTCGACCAACTCCGCGCGGCGGACGATTTCAAGCTGATCGACGTGCTCGACGTCGACGCCGAACACCTTCATCCATTCGGCCGGGCTGACCGCGCCGGTGTTCATGCCGATGCTCCGCCCACCGATTAGACCGTAGACGCTCCCCTTCATTCGCTCGATGGCCCCCGACGCGCGGCAGAAGGCCGAAAGCGTGGCCGCCAGTTCCGGATCCTCCGCTGGATTGCCCCAGATCTTGTGGCTCTTCAGACCGACCTGACGCATGGCCCCGTGGGCCGCCATGATTCCCCCAAGGCCCGGCAGGGTCCCGTCCATGGGCGAACTCAACAGAACCGGCAGGCCCAACACCCGGGCCGCGATGAGACTGAAATTGGGGAACGCGAACACCGGGATATTGAAGACGGCCGCCTCGACGTCAGCCGCACGCAACTCTTTCGCTACACGACGGGCGGCCGGCGAGCCGAACACGATTTCCGAGGCGTTGACCGCCGTCAGGAGCGGATCGCGATCGATGACCTCCCGAAGAGCGTTCTCATGCCGGCGGATCGTGGATTCCAACGTCTCGTGGACCCGCCGCCGTCCGTCCGAGAACCCGGCAATCCCGACGCGAAACGGGCGCAAATCAAGGAGCAACATAGAAGAAGACCTCAAACGGGGGGCACCATGGCTTCGAACCACGGCACCGTGCTACTTGGGCAGGCCTGCTTGATCCCTTAACGGAAGTCTCGCCCATGCCGGTGACCCGCCGATACTGGTATTACCAGTTAGTGATTCTATCGGAGGGTATTTCGGCTGTCAACGGCCTGTCAGGGCACTCCTGTTGCAGTTCGATCCGCTGAGCTTTGTGTGTCGTGCTCGATGTGCAACTCGGCGAACAAAGGTGCCAGATGCGAGTGTGGGCTTCTCCTATTGCATCCCTGGATTTCTTTCTGTCGTTTATCGCTTCCTGACAAGTTCCTCGTGTTCCTCTGGAATAAAGAGCTGCTTTTTAGATCTCGTTCTCCATCCGTAGCACTCCTTTCGTAAGGGTCACTAATCTACCCCTCACCGGGAGTGTCCGCTGCCCACAAGGCAGGTTGCCTCTTATCTTCTTCCTCTTTCTTCCTCAGTACCTTCTTCATGGCTGATTGTCTGCAAAAAGCAGTTCGACAACCAGCAGGTTCATTTTCAATTGACGGTCCTCCTGCAGAGAACCCTTTCGCGGCGCCAGGGTGTTGGACCAAACCAACCGCTGGTGTTCGAGCGCTGGTTGCCCGTTCCACTGCAATGGGCCGTATTGCTTTGCCAGCAGGGCCTGATAGGCTGGGGAGGCCTGATGTGATGTTGGTTTGTCGGCCAACGCTCCCGTGAGCATGGAGGTCGTTCTCTCCGCCCGGCTAATCAGTTTGATCGGCTGCCGCGCGGGCAGCGCTTGTCTGGCCGGCAGGGGGCCGATAAAAGGGGTGTATGCCGGAACGCTTGGTTCCGTGGGCTCTGCTGCCTCGGTTGGCAAGGTAGCGCCCCAGTTGGCGGCCAGGATCGACGCGTCGAGGTCGTCGACGATGTCATCGTTGTTGAAGTCGCCGTCAGCCCACTCGACTCCCGTATGCAACCAATTGGAGGCCAACCGTTGGGCGTCGTCGTCGTCGACAACGCCGTCTCCCGTCGCGTCGCCGGGAAGCGGGTGGTACTGGGCAACCGCGCCGCCTTGCAGAAACCGGCGCGTTCCGCTCGACACCACCACGGGAGCGCCGTCGTTGGGCGGCCTGATGATCTGCCAGCCCTCGGGCACGTCGACCGCGACCTGATACGTCCCGGCCGCAACGTCCTGGAATTCATAGTGCCCTTGCGCATCGGTCGTCGTATGGACGGTGCTCAGGAAGGACAAGGTGTCCAGGCGGAGGCCGCCATTGACGCCGGTGACGATCACGTAGGCGATCTCCGGTTGCGCCGCCGAGACGCTGACGGTCTCGATCTTAGAACCCGCCAGATTGCCGGTGAACGCCTCATCAATGAGGTTTCCGTCGGCGTCGTAGGCCCGCATCCGCGCCCGGCAATAACCATCACCTCCCAGAGCGCGGACGTCCGCTTGCCAGACGGGCGAGGCGAAATCGGCCCGGAGTTCGAAGCCGGTGCTCTCGTTCCACCACGAAACGTACCCGTTGGGGCCCTGGGTCACGAAGACCAACCGGTCCACGCCGCCGACGTCGCGCGACCGCGACATGACCGTCATCCCGACGTTTCCTCCGCCCACGGTGGAAAGCGTGACCTCGGGGATGGCTTCGCTCACGCCCATTCCAACCGGGTAGTCTTCCGCCGCAACGCTGTAGGGCACGGCCAGCTCGGAACCACTCCCGTCGAGCAGTCGGACGGTCCAGTCGGCCAGTCCGGTTTCCTGTGTGTCGAGCGCGCCGTCTTGATCTTCGTCCTCAAAAACTTGTCCGAGAAGGTCTTCGCCGCCGAGAACCGTCCGTTCGGCGTAGGGCAGCGGCATCAGCCTGGCCGCTCCCTCGCTGCCGTCGGCCAGGAGCCACGTGCCCGCCTGCGGCAGCGCCGTGAGCTGGCGCAAGGACTGCCCCGCATTGACCACGACTTCGACGCGGGCCAGTAGGGCGAACGATCCGCTGCCGACGCCCGATTCGGTGGTCGATCCGCCGACGTCGCGGACCCAATTGGTCCCCGAGTCGATCACACCGCCATGACCGTTTGGAAACTGGGCCCCGTAGGTGATATTGACCGGCGTGAGCACCTCGGAATCGATGAACAGATCGGTGGTCGCCGAGGAAACGCCCGCTTCGGAACTCGTGGTCACCCACAACTCCATGTACAGCGTCTCTCCCGGCTCCCACTGCCGCACGTGGGCAGGCAGGGATGCCTGCGACGGTTCGGTCGTGGGTTCGGTGACGAATCGCGGATAGACGAACACGTTCGGCTCGACCTCGGGAGCGAACAACTCGCGATACCAAGCGGCCGCCTCGGCGGGCTCGGACGTGCCGGAATGTCCAATGCCCTCCATCACCGCGACCCGATGGTTCAACGACGTCGAGGCTCGGCCGGTCGAGGGGGCGATGTCGTTCATCGCTTCGTACATGTTCACCGCCCGTTGAATCCGCGTCATCCCTTGATACGTCGATATCGGATAGCTCTGGAAATCCGATTCGATGACTTCTCGATCGTTTTCGCCAATGCGATAGATCAACCGCGTGTCAAGCACTTCCGGCAGATTGGCGGGCAGGTCCACGCCGTCCGGCGCGGGACGCGTGACGTTCAACCCGATGCCGAGTTCGTATCTTTCGTACTCATCGGGGAAACAGCGAGCCCCCGCGGCGGCGACCAGCCCCACCGCCACCCGATCGGGATGGGCCCACGTGAACCGCTCGGTGAATTGCCCGCCGCCGGAGTGACCGTACACGTAGATTTCCCGCGCGTCTCCCAGCCCCAGCGCCTCGAGCTGGTCCACGATGCCCAACAGAGCCATGTCCGCTTGGGTATCGTTGTTACTGTTCCAGCTAAGATGGGCGTAACTCGGATTTTCACTGCCCTGATAGCGTCCTCCAAGGACGAACTCCGGAGACACCAGCACGAGACTCTCAACTTCCGAGTCCGCGCGCAAGGCGCCCTCGTACCAGGTGTGGCTATACTTCCGCGCGATGGTTCCGCTGCCGTGAACCGACACGAAGATGGGCGTCTCGGGGGTCACGTCGCCGATCAAGGCCAGGCGATAGACCAGGTCGTCCGGCGACTCGCCGGGAACGTTCAGCCGATGCAGGACGTTCTGCTCGAGCGAGGTATTCACGTACTCGGGCAGGCCCGAGACCCGAACGTCGTCAATCACCCAACCTTCTTGCGTAAACGATTGGGCGCCGTATTGCGAGAACTTGATGTGGACCACGCCGTCCAACGTCAGCCCTGCGCTAAAGGTGCTGTTGATCCGATCGACCTCCTTGGCCAGCTTGTATTCCTCGAGGCTCCAGATGCCCACCCCGGCGCGGCTGAGTTCGTCGCTGAACACGCTCTTGATGCGATACCAGGTCGAACCGTCGTTGCTGATCGAAACGCCGTCGCCCAGGGCTCCTGGAGGCCGATAGGGCCCAGCGCCGGTGACGTGAACGTCGGCCAACGAGTTGGTGGCGTCGTCCATTTTCAGATGATGAAACGTCAGCACCGCGTCGCCGTAGGCCGAGAGGTCCAGCGTCAGCACGGCTTCGTTCAGGTCCTTCACGTTGTCGCCGCTGGCGTTGGACGAATCGAACTGCAGGCCACGTCCCCCCGAGTCCACGGCATACTCCGTGGTGAATTGGATCCGGCCCTCGCCATTTAACGCTGGAAACGACCATTCGGGTCCCAACTCCTCGCTGAAGCTCTCGAAATAGTACTCCGTCGCACTGACGAGGTTGAAACCCATTTCATAGGCGTCGCCCGGTTCTCCCGGCGTTCCGTTACGGTTCTGGTCCAACAGGTTGCCGTCCAGGTCGGTCGCCACGGGCGATACGGTCAGGGCATAAGATCCCAGCACCGTTTGCGCGGGAAACGAAATCTGGAAGCGGTCGCCGTCCAGTTGCGTGACGCCGGAAATCGCCACCGGCGAGCCCAAAGTGTCCAACAGTTGCACGTCGCCCGCAGCCCAACTGCTCGGATCGATCGGCTCGCTGAACGTCACCACGACATGGTCGACGGGCCCGACCACGTTGCCCGCGGGCGAACTCTGAAGGATCCAGGGCGGCGTCACGTCCAAAACTTCGAACTCGGCGACGAATTCCCCGCCGGCCGTTCCATCGCCGCTGGGGAAACTACCGGTGAACTCCCCGTCCAACGCCGCCCCGTCTAGGCTTTCGGGCC
>JAFGFF010000249.1 GCA_016931075.1 Pirellulales bacterium
TCGCCCACGGCGATGAGGATGACGAACAGGAAGATGGGCACCTTCCAATCCAGGCCGGTGAACGAATCGCCGCCCAACCAACTGAAGAACAGCTCGGTCGTGCCGATCGTCACGTAATAGCCCAGCAGGACGGAGAGGATCAGGTAGATGCAGATCATCGGGTGGCGCAGGATGGCCACCAACACACCTAGAACGGCCAGAACGACGAGCACTTGGATCAAGATACGGTCGCTGCTGGTGACCTTTTCGAGGTCGCGGATGCCGGCGGTCGTGCCGACGAAGTCGAACTCGGCGTCGTACCAAAAGGACTTCGGGTCGTTCGCTTTATCGAGGAGTCGCCGTTCAACCGCTTCGAACAAGCGGATGCTTTCAGGCGAGAAAGGCTTGTATTGGCAGACCAGATCGAAGCGAGTGACCTCGCCGGCCATCCCAGGTTGCTGGGTGACGAAGGCGGCCTTGGTTTTCGGATGTCCCAGGGCGGCCATCTTGTGTCGCCCGGCTTCGGTGAGCGGATTGAAGCCGCCCGGCTCGCCGCCCAGGGGTTCGGTTCGGCTGCGCACGCTGACGATCGGCTGGACTTCGTTCCCTTCGGTGTCCGTATAGACGAGATCAAACAGTTCTTCGGTCAGCAGTCCGATCTGACGTCGGCCCTCCTCACTTTCAAAATCGGCCCCGTTTTTCTTTACGAGCACGGTCACCGGCCCGGTCTGATCGGCCGGGAAGTAGCGCCACAGCAGATGCGTGCCTTGGACGCTCGGCGCGTCGTGCTGCAGTTCGTTCAACAGGTCGTAGCTGACCGGCACGCTCCACGGCCGGGCCTCGCCCGACGGCGGGGCGCTGCCGGCCAGATTCATGCACAACACGCGGAACGGATGGGTCAGCGGCAACATGATCAGGAGGCTGACCACGAGGATCAAGCCCGGTCGGGCGAGAATCATTCCGGCCAGCCGCCGCCAGAACCCGGACGCCCACGAGTGATCGGCCAGTTCCGATTCGCTTTCGGCCGATCGAATCCCAAAGGGCCAGAAGACGGCCCGGCCGATCGAACGGAGGATAGCCGGCGCCAACGTCATGCTGGCCGCCAGGGCCACGACCAGGCACAGGGCGATGGCCGGCCCACTGTTGCGGAACTTGCCGAAATCGGAGAAGAACATCATCCCCAGCCCGACGATCGTCGTCAACGCGCTGGCCGCCAATGCGCTGCCGACGTTGGTCAAGGCGGCCGCGATCGCCTCGGGCGGAGAGAGCCCTCGCTGCAGCTCTTCCTTGTATCGAGCGATCAGGAACAGGCAGTAGTCCGTGCCCGCCCCGAAAAGAATGACGACGACGAAGATCCGCGTCGTCTTGAAGATCTTGAAATCAATCCAATCGACCAGGCTGGCCAGATGGGCCAGCGTGGCCACCAGGTCCATCGCCACCAAGACCGACGCCCCGATTGTAATCAGCGGCACGATCACCAGACCCGGCGCGCGATAAACCAGAAGCAGAATCCCGACCACCATGGCGATCGTGGTCAACTCGGTGTTGTGGATGCTCTGCTCGGCCGAGTCGAGCATGTCGTAGCCGATGGCCGCCGACCCGGTGACGCCCAGTTTCAGTCCGGGTGGGAAGTCGGGCTCCTTGGACAGCTTGGCCAGCGTCGGCAGAATCTTTTTTCGAAACAAGTTCATGTTGTCGATCGCCATGAACTCGTTGCGCAGGTGCAGCACAATCAGTGCCGCCTGGCCTCGCTCCGTTTCGGGACTGACCAGCTTCGTGCCGACGATCGGCGTTTCGTAGCTCCAGACGTCGGAGACCGGATCGGCCGGGTCCTCGCTGGGCGGAAAGAGATCCAGAAGTCGCTGGCCCACGTCGTAGTCCGCTTCGCCCAGCGGCCCGTCCGTCCGGGCGAGCACGAACGCAACTTGACTCCGTGAGAAGTAGTCGGGGAACGCCGCCTCGAGCCGCCGCTCCCCGCGAACGCTGGTCATCGTGTCGGGCAGATAGGCGAAGTCGCCGTCGTAGGTGACATCGTCCCAACGCGGGGCCCAATGGTGAAGCAGCGCGACCAGCACCGTCCAGACGACGAGCACCAGCACCCATCGGCGCGAGATCAATCTGCCGAGGCTTTCGTAGCTCACTGGGCGCCTGCAAGAAAGGTGCGCGCAAAATCAAAAACGGCCCGCCACCTCTCGGTGACGCCGAACCCTTTGATCCTACCACATCACAGGGCCATGCCAAGGCATGGAACTTGCGCCTCCCCGGATACGCAAGCGGCAAAGTCCAGCTACCCGACGCAGATTCACAAGAAACCCCGAACCGAGGTGGTGGGAAATGCCGCACCTCTCAGCACGGTAAGTCGGATCGCCGTCACGCTTCAGGGTGCCATGCTCCACGCTTGTGTGGGCATGAGTGCCTATCGAAACGCGACGAAAACATGCCCACGCAAGCGTGGAGCATGGCACCCCGATCCATGAGCATGGCACCCTAATTTGATAGATGTGCAAAGCATTAGAAGACGACGGCCGTCTTGTCCTGAATCCAGCCTTCCTGGTCGCCGGGCAGACGGACGAGGAGCCAGTCGCCGCGGCGGTCGGCCACGGTGAACTCGGTCCCGTCGGCCAGCGGTTCGGTGAAGGCCGGCTCGTAGCTCATGGCGTTCCCCTTTCGGGCGATCACTTCGTCGGCCACGATGACGCCGTGTTGCTGATGGTCGAATTGCCACCAGTCGTAGCCTGTCGATACGGCTAGCAGTAGCGCGAGAAGACCCGCGGCCAGGGCCGAGCGGCTCAGCAAGGCCGAGCGGCTCCACACGGCAGCCAGGCTCAACAGAAGGGCGAACGCCAACACGGCACCGGTCAGCCGGAACTTCTGCGAGTAGCCCAGCCAGTCTTGCCAGAAAAGCAGGTGCCGGCCGAATGGTTTGGGCGCGGCGGTCGCGCCGCACTGGGTCAGGGCGTAGTCGAGATTCGCCCGAAGGTGTGTGTCGTCAGGCCGATAGCGGACCGCCTGGTGATAGGCGGCGATGGCCCGGCCGGGTTGCTCGGCGCGCATCCAGGCGTTGCCCTGGTTATAGAGCACGGCCCCCGAGACGACGCCCCGGTCGAGGATCGATTGATACATGCTGGCCGCCCGGGTGAATTCATCCGGCGTGGTCGCGCGGTCGAACGCCTCTTGGGCTTGTTGGAACCGGTGGGCCGCCTCGACGTCGACCGCCGGGGTCGAAAAGAGATAGAACGCCGCCGACGCGACAATCGCCACCACGATCAATATGGCCAAAGGATAGCGTGTCATCACAGTTGCCTCTGTCGTCTGAGGGATCGAACCAAATCGGTAAAGAGCACGTCGGCCTCGTGGGCAAGGCCGTTGACGCCGCCGCCGGACGCGCCGTATCGGGCCGCGTCGCAAATATCCAGGGAATGCCCCACCCGGTTGACCAACGCCCCGTCGACGCCGCACGTTTCAAGCTGCCGGCAGACGTCCTTCGAGGTCAGGCCGCTCTCGGGCAGGTTGGCCGCGTCGGCCACGAGCGAAACCACGGCCGCGCGGACCGATTCGGCCCCGGCGCGGGTGTCTTGGGCCGCGAGGCGAGCCGCCCCTTGTTTCAAAAGACGTCTCGCCCGGGCGACCGCCGTGCGGCGACGCACCAGCGCCGGGTCTTCGCCGCGCCGTTGCAGCCGACGGATGGCCAGCGAACCGACGACGCCCAGGCCGAACATGCCGCCCAGCACGGCGACCCAGTTTCCGGCGTTGACCTTGTCGTTGCGGACCTCGGCCGGGTCGGTGATGTTGGCGAAAATGCCGTCGCGCCGGGCCTCGAGCGTCTGACCGTTGCCCGACTTGGTCGGCGCGGCGCGGCCGACGATCTGGCCGCCGGAAAGTCGATCGGCCGGCGAGACGCGCAACCGAATCGGCTCGCTCCGCAGGGTGACGTACTCGTGCCGATGGACGTCGAAGTAGGCCGCCGGCACGGGCGGGAACTCGGCGACGTCGGCCCGAAGCGGGCGCAACGTGTACGTGAACCGGCACGTCTTGCCTTTGATTTCCTGCGTGGCCGGGTAGGTTTTGAAGTCCTTGGCCACTTCGGGGATCGCCGCCAGGTCGGGCGGAGAGACGCCGTCCAGCGAACCCTGGCCCGAGAGGGTGAGCGTCAGCGTAATCGGGTCGCCCACCTTGGCCTCGGTCGGGGTGAGCGAGGCCGACCAGTCGAAGGCCCCGATCGCGCCGAGGTAGCTGGCGGGTCGATCGGCTTCGGGCGCTTGTTTGACGTCGATTTTGAGAGGCCGGGCAACCGCGAAAACCTCTTCGCCCAACAGCCCTTGCTCGCCCTGTTCGACGGCGAACGTGCCTTGCAGCGTCACCGGGCCGAACGTGTACCGGCCAGGGCGATTCGCACGGAATCGGCGGTGGAAGTTGTAAACCCAATACGTGGCCGGCTTGCCGTCGGCGTCCTTGCGGACCTCGCGCTGCGGTCGGGGCTGGAAGGCCAGCGGCGTCCGATCAAAAAGCGAGTGGATCGACGTGTCGGCCAGGTTGTTGATGCCGAAGCCGACGCCGTCGGAATCGTGCAGCCGCGCGAGCCAGTGTCGCTCGTCCTCGACCGGTTCGAGGCCGGCCGGAATCCGCTCATCGTCCGCCCAGGGAATCAGCAGCTTCGGCGGCGACGATTGGACGGCCATCGGATTCTTTTCGTCCAGTCGGCCGGGCAGGGCCTTCACGGCGATCGAAAGGGTCACGGTGAACGTTTGCGTCGGATAGACGGCGTCGGACCGCGTTTTCACTTCCATCCGGACGAGGTCCTGCCGGTCGGCCGCTTCGACGTGAAGCGTCATGGCCTGGCCGTGAAGCTCCTGGCCGTCGACCCGCGCGACCGGCCCGGGGATCGTCAGCCGGCCGGCGCGTCGCGGGACGAGCGTGTAGTCGTACGCCCGACCGCGACGGACGATTTGGCTGCGCTGGCCGTTGATGATCGTGATTTGGGTCGAATTGAGGCTTTGTTGTCCGCCGGGAATGACTTCGAAGTCCTTCAAACCGCTCAAGTCCGGGGCGACCGGGTTCTGGACGTGGTTGAGCGTGACCCGATAGCGGACCGGCTGGCCTTCGTAGACCCGCGAGCGTTCGAGTTCGACGAGGACCTCGGGCTTGGGACCGGCGGCCGTGGCGGCGCCGGCCGTGACGACCAACAATCCCACGACAAGGAGTGTTTTTTTCACTACGTTCATGTCGATCACCAATCCTTATCTACCTGGGCGGGTCGGGACATGTACAGCCGCAGGGCCTTGTCGGCCTTTTCCTTCTCCCGCTGGCGCTGTTGGACCTGACGCATCAGGGCCTTGGCCTGCTCCTTGGAGAGATCGCGCGGCTGGACCTGCCGCTGTTGGGCCTTCTGCTCTTCCGGCTTCTGCTTTTGCTGGTCTTGACCGGCCGACGGCGGAGACGTCTTGTCCTGCTGATCTTTGCCCGGGTCCTGCTTGTCCTTGTTCTGATCCTTCTTGTCGTCCTTGTTCTTGTCTTGGTCCTTCTTATCTTGGTTGTTTTTCTGGTCCTGGTTCTTGTTGTCCTTGTTCTTATCCTTGTCTTTCTGGTCCTGCTTGTTCTTGTCTTGATTCTGTTGCTTGTTTTGGCACTGGTTCTGATTGGGCTGCTTGAGCGGCTCGGCGATCTCGCGCAACAACCGCAGGGCCTCTTCTTGCTTGGGCAGAGCCTCATCAGGGCGTTCTTCGTCCAAGTCCCGGGCAGCGGCAGCCGTCAACTCGTGAATCTTGGGGCCCAGCTCGATAGCCTTTTCCATCGACTTGCGAAGATCCTCCTGCTGCTTCTGTGTCGCCTCGGCCGCCGCCTGTTGCGGATCGACGGGCTTCTTTGTTTCTTCCTTGGAAGCATCCTGGGTGGCACTGGCATCTTGCCAGTGCTTGTCCTCACCCTGTCCCTGCGCTGGCGAGACGCCAGTGGCACCCGGTGCAGCGGGCTCGTTCGGGTCGGCCTCCTTGTCCTTTTTCTCCGGGGCCGGCGGCAAGTTCTTCAAGCCCTGTTTGGCCTTGGCCACGAGGACGGGCGTCCACCGCTCGACGAATCGCTGATCCCAGGCAGTTTCAGGCAGGTCGACAGCCTTCTCGGTGCTCGTTCCATCAAGGCTCGCCTCTCCCTTTGGGAGAGGGGCCGGGGGTGAGGGTGCGTCGATCATCACATTCGCTTCGTTCTTTTGAGACTCACCCTGACTCGACACTGGCGAAACGCCAGTGCCACCCGACTGTGATGACTTCACATCTTTGACCAGGCCTTCCTGTTTCGCGACGGCCCGGTGGACCAGGTCGGGATAGGGGGTCAACACAGTGCCGATCTGATCGACTTTTTCGATGGCGTCGGCCTGTTGGGTGACGGCCTCGGGCAGAGATTGCTCGGTCAGGTGCTCGGCCGCGGTTTGCATCGATTGGCCCATGCTGTCGGCCAAGCCGCCCAAGAGCTTGATGGCCTTTTCCTTCTCTTCCGGTGGGATGGCCGGTGCGGGGGCCGCCGCCGGCATCGAGCAGGCGCCGCCCGGCATGTTGCAGGTGCCGGGGACGCCGGCCGGGGCGGGCGGAGCCGTCAGCCCTTGGGCAATTTTGGCCTTCAGCGGCTCGGTCTCATCGCGCAGGTCGCGCTGGGCCAGCGTTGCACGATGTACGGCCAGGTGTTGCTTGGGGCTCTTCGGCACAGGCTCCAGCTCTTTTGTCGATTTTCGTAGAGTGCGTTGCTGCTCTTCAAGCCACTTTAGATACTCGGGCAGTTTCATCGAGTCACGTAGCTTCTGCCGGTCGCGGTCCTTCCATGTCTGTTGCATGGCCCGGGTCCAACTGCGGACCAACTCGATGTTGTGTCTCGCGTCGGCATGATCGGGCTCGGAGGCCAGGCAGTCGCGCCAATGGGCCACGGCCCGGGCAAGGTCTTCGAGAGCCTCGGTCCGCGCGGCCGGCTCGGCTTCCTCGGGTTTTTCGCCCAGTCGGGTCTTCGCCTTCTGTGCAGCGATCAGGCCCAGGTTATAGTGGCACCGGGCGGCCAGCGCGGCATTTTCGGTCACAGCCGCTTTGGTCAGCAGTTCGACCGCCGGGTCTGTCTCGCCGGCCGCCGCCTTGGCGCAGGCCTGGTCGAAAAGGATCCGCGGGTCGTCGGGCTTCAAGTCACCCGCCTGGTCGAATGCTTCGGACGCTTCCTTGAATTGGCCCGCCTCAAAACGTTCCAGGCCTTCTTGCACCTTGCGCGGCACGTCGTTCGTGCCGGCCGGCGCGAAGCCGGGGGACGCCAGAAGTCCCAACAGAATGGTGGTGATCGTGATGGTTCGCACGGTGAAGTCTCCGATTAGGTTCGCGTCGATTTGTTTTAGGTCCTTTGATACTCGGGCACGGCCGTTTGGATCAACAACAGGGCCAGGCCCAGGCAGGCGAACAGTTGGAACTGCTCGCGGTAACGGGTGCGTGTTTCGGTGTGGAACTCGCCGTGGGCCAGGTTGGCCAGGTGGTCCTCGTAGATCTGGCCCAGGTCGTACGCTCGGGTGCCGGCTGGGATGTAGGCCCCGCCGGTGTCCAGGGCCATCTTCTTGAGCAGATCCTGATCGACCTTGGACCAGACTTCCTTGCCGGCGTATTTCATGTAGTGAAGTTGGCCCGATTCGTCGCGGATCGGGATCCGCGCACCCTCGGTCGCATCGCCTAGCCCGACGGTGAAGATCTTGATTCCTCGCTCGCCGGCCTGTCGGGCGGCCTCTTCGGGGAACGAGTCGTGGTCCTCGCCGTCGGTGATCAGGACGATGGCCTGGTCGCGGTCCCCACGTTCGGGCATCGACTCGATGGCCTTTCGCACGGCGTCGCCGATAAGGCTTCCGCCGCGCGGGGCGCTGTCGGTGTCGATTCGTTCGAGCATCAGGTCGAAGAAGCCGTGATCGGTCGTCAGGGGCACCTTGACCACCGGCTTGCCTGCGAAGGCGATCAGGCCCACGCGGTCGCCGGTGATCCGGCCCAACAGGTCGCGGATATCCGACTTGGCCCGTTCAAGCCGGTTCGGCGCGACGTCTTCGGTGGTCATGCTCTTGGACACGTCCAACAGCACGAAGACGTCGGCGCCCCGTTGGGCAACCTCTTGGACATAGGCGCCAAACCGTGGCCGGGCCGCGGCGACGATCAGCAGAGCCAGCCCTACGATCAGGGCCGTCCCTTTGATCCAGGCACGACGCACGTCCATCCGCGGCATCAGCCGCACCAACATCGCCTGTTGGGCGAAACGGTGGGCGGTGGCCAGGCGCTTTCGATAAGCGTACGCCAGCAGCCCGGCCACCGCAGGAAGGAGCCACAACGCCAATAGAAAACTCGGATTATCCCAGTGCATGATTCATATGTCCTACGGCAAGGATCGAAAGTCTTGTAGGGTGGGGCACACTTGCCCCACTAATTATCCTCAACGCACAAACGTGGTGGGGCAGGTGTGCCCCACCCTACTCTTACGGCAAGGATCGAAATCGGGTGGATACCAGGGTGACCTGCAACAGGACCAGGGCCAGCCCGGGCAGCAGGAAGAAACGATACAACTCGCGATATTCGGTGTAGAGCCGGCCTTCGGAGACCGTCTTTTCAAGCTGGTCGATTTCACCGTAGACCGACTCGAGCGCCTCGGTGTCCCGAGCGTTGAAATACTTGCCACCGGTGGCCTCGGCCATGTGTCGCAGCGTGGCCTCGTCCAGTCTGACCGGCCGGTTGACCAGCACCTTGCGGCCCAGTGGATCAATGGCCGGGAAGGGAGCCAGGCCGTTGGAGCCGACGCCGATCGTGTAGATCTTCACGCCGTAGGCCTTGGCCGCCTCGACGGCCGCCGTCGGATCGGCGATGCCCGCGTTGTGCTCGCCGTCGGAGAGCAGGATGACCACCTTGCTGGCCGCGTCGATGTCCTTGAGCCGGTCAACCGCCAGGACGACCGAGTCGCCGATCGCTGTCGATAGTTCCTCGTCGAGCAGCCGCTCGTTGATCACGCGGCCTTGGTTGTCGCGCACCGGCTGTGGGATCTTGACCGACTTGAGCACTTCGAGCAGTGCGCCATGATCGAGTGTCAAAGGACACTTCGCGTCGGCGTAACCCCCGAAGGCGATCAGACCGATCAGGTCGTCGGGCCGGCCGGGCAGTTCGTCGTTGCCAGCCACGAAGTCCTTGAACGCCCGCTTGACCGCCTCGAGCCGGTTCGCCCGACGGCCGTCGAGATGAAAATCCAACGCCTGCATCGAGCCGGACCGGTCGATGCACATCTCCATGGCGATCCCTTCGGTCCGGATGCGGAAGTCTTCGAGCCCTTGCTGCGGTCGGGCAAGCGCCACGACGATCAGAGCCAGGCCGGCAATCAGGATCCACGGGACGAATCGCTTCAGCCGTTGGGCCATCGTCACCGGCAGGTTCTTCAATAGCCCGACGTCCGAGTAGAGCACGGCCGCGCGTCGCCGACGCCACACCAGAGCGTAGGCCAACAGGGCCAGCGGCGCGAGGGCCAGCAGCCACAACGGGTCTTCGAATCGGAAACTCAACATGCGACGGTCTCCTTTTCCCGCGGGTCGCGGTGGGCGTCAGGGTGGTTCGGATCAGCGGTGTGTTGTTCGGTGTAGCCGACGAACTCTTTCGCCCGGGCGAGGCTCGCGTCGATGTCCTCCTCGCGGGGATGATGCGCGGCGAACTTCACCAGGTCGGCCGCTTCGAGGAACCGTTTTAGTCGGCGGTTTTCCTCGGCCGGGAACGTCTTGCGAGTACTGATCTCCTTAAAAAACTCCTCGGTCGTTTGCTCGGGCGCTCGGATGTGCGTGGTCCGCTCGATGAACCGCCGGACGATGCCGGTCAGCTCGACGTAGAAGAGCTTCACGTCCCGCTGGGCCAGGCCCTCGGCCAGGAGTTGGTCCAGTTCTCGCAGGGCGATCTCGGCCGGCGTCAACGGGCGTTGGGCCGCTTGAACTTGCCGGCGATGGTAATGACGCCAGACGAACCAGCCGGCCACTCCAGCGCTGGAGATGCCCAGCGCCCACAAGAGCAACGCGATGTGCGAGAAGGGCAAGCCCAGCGGACCGGCCTCGGGTCGCAGCGCGGCCAGCTCGGGCGATTCGCTTTCGATGACCGAGCCGACCTCGACGGTCAGCGGTTTCGTCTCGACTGTGTGGGCACGACCATCGCCGTCGGGCCGCGTGTCGGTGAACGTCACTTGGATCGGCCAGATTTCGAGCTTGCCCGCTCGTTGAGGTTCCAACGTGAAGACTTGCTGGACGATCTCACGATCGCCTTCGATCTTCGGCAGCGGTTCGTTGACGTCGACGATGTCGAAATCGCCAATCACTTCGCCGAAGGGCGTCTTGTGGATGGTCACGCCCGTCGGATAGTCGACCGACAATGTCATTGTCGGCCGGTCGGACAGCCTTGGCGACGCCGGGTCGACCTCGACCTTCACCCGGACCGGGCCCTCTTGGACCTCGGACACCGGCGGCGCGACGACCGCCGTCTTGTCTTCACTCGTCCCACACCCGGCCGCCAGCGGCACGACCGCCGCCAGCAGCAGGATTTTCGGGATGCTGTTCGCTGAATATCGTTTCACGGGGCCTCTCCTCGTCGAATCAGTTCTCAAACGAAAACTCACCTTTTCTTCCCTTGCGTCTTCGCGCCTTTGCGTAAGCCTGCCCTATCTCTTGGCCATGATAAAGGACCTGGTCTCACGCAAAGGCGCGAAGACGCAAAGGTACGAACAGGAAAGTAGTGTTTATGGTTGGTAGTTCGTCTCATCGGAATCGTTTCTCCCGCATCCGGAAAAACCGCCGGACGTTGGTCAGGTATTCTTCGTTCGCGTGAACGCTCAGTTCATCCACGCCGCACTTAGCCAGTTGGTTCGAGATGGACTCACTCCGCTGGGCCGTTTGCCGGGCGAACAGGCTCCGGACCTCGGGCGAGGACGTGTCGACCTCGACCAGCTCGCCCGTCTCGGCGTCGCACAGCGTGATGAAGCCCACGTCGGGCAACTCGTGCTCGCGAGGATCGGTCACGGTGATGCCGACCAGGTCGTGCCGCCGGTTGCAGACTGCTAGCGCTTTCTGAGCCGTCGGGGCCAGAAAGTCACTGAGCATGAAGACGACCGCCCGGCGTTTCTGCACCCGGCCCAGGTAATCCAACGCCGCGGCCAGGTTCGTTTCCCGGGCGATCGGCTCGACGGCGACCAGCTCGCGGATCAGGTGCAGGACGTTGGCCTTGCCTTTGCGCGGCGGGTAGAAGTCGACCACGTCGTCGCAGAACGTGACCAGGCCGACCTTGTCGTTGTTTTTCAGGGCCGAAAACATGAGCATCGCGGCCACTTCGACCGCCGTGTCGAGCTTCGACCGGCTCGCCGAGCCGAACGCCCCGGAGGCCGAGACGTCGACCGCGAACATGACGGTCAGCTCGCGTTCCTCGACGAATCGCTTGATGAAGGGGGTGCCGGCCCGGGCGGTGACGTTCCAGTCGATCGACCGGATGTCGTCGCCCGGCTCGTATTGCCGGACCTCGTCGAACTCCATCCCGCGTCCGCGGAAGACGCTCTTGTATTGGCCGGCCAACAGATCGTCGACCTTGCGGTTGGCTACGATTTCGATCCGTTGGACCCGTTTCAGGATGTCGGCTACGTCGGTGGACATGGTTCGTTCTCGTTTCCAGTAGGGTGGGGCACACCTGCCCCACCGGAATCCAGCGCGAAGGGTTTTCTCGCAAACGCCATGGTGGGGCAAGTGTGCCCCACCCTACACGCTTACGGCACGGGCACCGTTTCGAGGATCGTCTTGATGACGTCTTCGGAGGCAACCCGTTCGGCCTCGGCTTCGTAGGTCAGGATGACGCGGTGGCGCAGGACGTCGTAGGCGATGTCCTTGACGTCTTGCGGCGTGACATAGCCGCGACCGCTCAGGAAGGCCATCGCCCGGGCGCCCAGGCCCAGGTAGATTGACGCGCGGGGCGACGCGCCGAAATCGATCAGCGGCGCCAGCTCGCTCATGCCCGACTCGGCCGGCGCGCGGGTCGCGCGGACGAGCGCGAGGATATAGTCGCGGACCTGGTCGTCGATGTAGATCATCTTGACGACCTCTTGCATCTTGGCGATGTCCTCGGCCGACAGGACGGGCCGCACCGGCGGCGCGTTGTCGCCCAGCGACATGTCCAACACCTTCCGCTCCTCGGCCGCCTCGGGGTAGGAGATCTTGACCTTCAGCATGAAACGGTCGACCTGCGCCTCGGGCAGCGGGTAGGTCCCTTCCTGCTCGATCGGGTTTTGGGTCGCCATGACGAGGAACAGGCCCTGAAGCGGATACGTCTGGTCGCCGATCGTGACCTGGCGTTCCTGCATCGCTTCGAGCAGGGCCGACTGGACTTTGGACGGCGCCCGGTTGATTTCGTCGGCCAGGACGAAGTTCGAGAAGATCGGGCCCTTGCGGGTTTTGAACGACCCGTCGGAAGGGACGTAGATCATCGTGCCGACCAGGTCGGCCGGCAACAGGTCGGGCGTGAATTGGATCCGTTGGAAATGGGTGTCCAGCGCCGCGGCCAGCGACTTGATGGCCGTCGTCTTGGCCAGGCCCGGCACGCCTTCCAACAGGATATGCCCGTCGGTCAGCAGGCCAACCAGCAGCCGGGAGAGCATCTCCTCCTGGCCGACGATAGCCTTGCTGAGTTCGCCTTGCAGCCGGTGAATCCTCTCGGATTGTTCGGCTACGCGGTCCTTGATTTGTGGAACGTCAACCAGCATGGTGCTCTCCTCTGTCCGCGGAAATAGAAAATGGGGGAAAAGACTCGTGAAACGGGCGTCGTCGATCCAGGTCGCACGGCCGTTCCGTGGACTGTCGCCTGGGTGCACGACGCGCCTACCGCGAGATGGTTGCCGGTTCAAAGCGGCGTCTTTCGCCCTTTTTTGCCCGCCGGACCGATCGATACCAACTCTTTACGGTCCCACCCCAACCACAATCGGCATGATCCGGGCGATCCGAATGGAGGAGTGGCGGAAGAGCAACACGAAACATTCAGGCCGATGGAGCATTATTTAATGTTGTGTTGTCGTCATGCGGGCCGAAGGCCCAGCCGTTCTCCCAGCCCAGGGCATCGCCCTGGGAAACGGGAGACTCCGGCTTCGATTGTGTCGGCCCAACGGGCCAACCGATTCGCCAAGGAACCGTTGGGCCGTTGGCCCGGACAGAATGGATTCGCTGCCAGCCACTTCCCGAGGGCGTTGCCCTGGGCTGGGAGAACCAGGCCCCGTTGGGGCGGATGGGGATCACCGAGTGGCCTGAATTTCACCACAAGAAAAGAGAGAAGCGGCGAGACGGCGTGGGCCGAGAGAGAGGGCCGACCGAACGCCCGGCTTGTCGTCACGAAGAGTCCGATGAGGGCGTAACGGGCGATCAGGCGCAATTTGCTAACCGGTCGGCCAAGGCGGGGTAGGTTACCCTCGGCGCCGTGGGTGGAGGAACGCGCCTCGCCACTTCAGGCGGGATGCCTTGGTTAGAACGTGCAGTGGTGAATTGTGGGTTTGCCGACTCCGACCGGGGCGCCGCACCGTGCAGGCCCCGGCCGAATCGGAAAGGGAAATCTTCGGAGGAAGCTTGAGATTGTCTCCTGGGTTGTGACCGTTCACTGCTTGCGGAAAAGGTGCCAGGCACCTTTTGCCGGAACGGCCCTTCGGGTGCTTCGCACAAAAGGTGCCTGGCACCTTTTCCGTGTCGGGTTGGCGTCCCGGGCCGGCTTCCCTCCCGGCCCGCGACGCGTTCGTGGGTCTCTGGGGTTTTCCGCATTCCTTGCTTCACGGAGATAGTTGCCACGGGGCGGGCCGTCTTGTGCCGGAAAGCGGAAAGAAACCGGCCCGGCCCGACATAACTTGGTCAAGGTGACGTAAACCCTTGCCCCGCGGGCTTCTTGGCCGTCACTTCGCCGCGGGGGGCTCGGCCTTCTCCAGACGCTGGATGGCCTCCCAGGCCGCCTTGCGGACCGTGCGGGAGTCGTCCTGCATCAGCTTCGGCAGTTGGGCAAGCGACCGCCTGGCCCCCTCGGGACACGCCGCCAACGCCCCGACCGCCTCGCGCCGCACCCGGGCCGACGGATCTTTAAGCACCGTCAGCAGCGGACCGACGCCGTCCTTGCCGCGCCTGGCGAGCCCTTTGACCACCCCGATCCGCACCACTGGCGACGGATCGCGGAGTGTCTCGGTCAGCAGCGGGACGGAATCGGGGAAGTAGCCGAACACTTCGGCGACGCCGGCGCGGATAACGGCGACACCGTCCTGGGAAACTTTATCCTCCACGTAATCCTTCAAGGCCTCTCGAAGCGGCTCGGAATCGCTGGATGCGATCTTGCCCAGCGCGGCGATCACCTCGGGACGCTCCTCGTCGTAGGCGTTCCCGATGGAACCAATGAGAGTCGGGACCGCGCTTCGGGCGTCGGCGCCAAACAGGGCCAATACGTTCGCCGTCCGGCCTTCCTCTCCTGGGATTCCAGGTAGGTTAGCCATAGTGGGAATGATCTTGACGTACTTTTTCGGCGAACGGCGCAAAACAGAGACCAGAAGATCCCAATCGGTGTTGTCCCGATCGAGGTCTTCCAGTTCTTCGAGCAGAACTTTATTCCCTAGCTCATGGTCGGGCTGAATGCTCACGATGACCAGCGCGAGGTTCAACCGCTCGTAGGAGTCCGCGTCTTTAAGCTGTGTTATCAACAAGGGAATGCTTCGCCGGGCTTTGGGGCCGAGCATGGCGAGAGCCCGAGCGGCGTCAACCGCCACGCTTTGATCCAACAGCGACTCCTCCAGCGCGGCCAGCAGGGCCGGCGACTCCGGGGCAATCCGCGCGGCCGCCCGCATGGCCGCGGGGCGGATTGCGCGGTTCTTGGTAAGGGTACTGTACTCCCTGAACTTCCGATCCGAATCCCCGATGGCCGCAAGAAGCTCGGGCAAGGCCGGCTTCGCCTCTGGTCCAATTCGCCCAAGCGCCTCGGCCGCCGTGGCCGAAACCGCATCGGAGAAAAACGGATGCCCGAACGGCACGGGGTGGCTCGCTTCGCTTCGGAGCATCTTGGTTAGTGGCTTCACGGCCGCTTTCGCGCGCGGGCCCAACTCGCCAAGCACCCCGGCTGCCCGGGCTTGCACGGCCCCATCTTCGTCGCCTAAAGCGTGGATCAGCCCTTGCACGGCCAACGGTTTGACCGGCCGCAGTGTGGCCAAGCTCTCGACCGTCACACGGCGAACGCTCACATTCTCATCGGCCAGGCGACCCACCAAGCCGGGCACGACGCGCTGCGGATCGGGAGTGATCTGTCCCAGCGCCCAGACCGCTTCGAGGCGAACTGATTTGTCTTTGTCCATGCTCGCTATCAGTAGATGATCTGTGGCTGGCCGTGCTTCCGATCCCATATAGCCCAAGGCAAACGCCGCGTTTGCCCGCACGGCAATGCGTCGATCGCTCAGACACGCCGTGAGTGGCTTCATCGCCGGTGGGCCAATTTGTCCAAGTGCGTGGGCCGCGTGGAAGCCTATGTCGGGCGGTCCTCCTCCCATGTCGCTCAAGATCTTCGGAAAAGTGCTTTCCGCCAGCAGCTTGATCAGTGTCGGAATGGCCGGTTCGGCGTCTTGTTCGAGTTGGCCCAGCAACTCGATCGCACGCCTTCGGGCTTCCACATCCTTGTCGTCCAGAACTCCGATCAGCGCCGCGCACGCCGGAGCTGCATCCAATCCCAATTCTTCCAGCCTCAGGAGTGCCTCCCACCGTTTGTGAAGGTCTTTTCCCTGAAAGTCTTTTGCCAATGCCCGGGCCTCGTCCGCCGGAGACGTCTTATCGGCAGCGGCGCACAGCGTGGGCAGAAACCAGACAACGCACGGAACGACGGCCCATCGAATCGCTTTCTTGGTCTTCATCGTATGATGCTCCGTTCGTTGAACTCCAGGTGACCGAATTGTCTCTTGAAAGTGTAGTGTATTCATCGGGTGCCACTGGCTTTGCCAGTGCCGCGCGACATGCGATTCCCGGCACTGGCATAGCCAGTGGCACCCTAGAAACCAGTCTGGTCATCTCGAATCATTTCTTAGTTCTCGTCTTCACTTCGCATCGCAACCCGAAGCGTGAGCGAGGGACGTTTCACCCATCCCTCGCTCACGCTTCGGGTTGCGATGCGGGGTGACCGATTTCCGTTTGGCAACGATCTTTACCAATCGGGACACTAGCCACCGTCTTCTCCTCGAACATACCGGAACGGTTCGTTGGCCATTTCGTAGCCGGGGCGGAGGCCGACGTTGAGCACGAGGCCGAGCATCAAGGCGTGGGCGACCAGGCCGGAGCCGCCGTAGCTGACTAAGGGTAGGGACAGGCCCGTGATGGGCAACAGGCCGACATTCATGCCCGTGTTGATCAGCACCTCGACCGAGAACATGGCGATCACGCCGATGACCAGCAGTCGGCCGAACGGTTCGCGGGTGGTCGAGGCGATAACCGCGCCGCGCCAAACGAGCAGGCCGTAGGCGGCCAGCACTAGTCCGAGGCCCCAGAGCCCGAACCGCTCGCCCAACACACAGAAAATAAAATCGGTCCGCGCCTCGGGCAACCGGTAGGCCACGGGATCTTCGACCGTCTGGCCGGAGAGCCAACTTCCCCGGACGCCGCCCAGGGCGAGCATCTGTTTGGCCTGCTGGAGTTGATACGTCCGGTCGGTCGGCTTGTCGTTTGGACCGGCCTGGACGACGACCGCCTTGACGCGTGAACGTTGCGTGAGGCTCATCTCGTGCCACAAGGCCGGCAGGAACATAAGCCCGATCAACGCCAGCCCAAGCAGGTCGCGCCACCGCGCGCCGGCCGCAAACAGCAAGGCGAAGAAGACCGGCACGAAGACCAGCGCCGTGCCCAGGTCGGGCTCGCGAACGATCAGGAACATCGGCGCCAGCGTCAATGCGAACGGCAACAGCAGGCCGATGAACCGGCGGTGGCTCGTCCGGTACATCAAGAATCGGGCCATCGCCAGGATGTAAGCGACCTTGGCGAACTCCGAGGGCTGGCAGTTAACCGGACCGAGATGAATCCATCGCCGGGCGTGATTGACCGGCTCGAAGAAGTAGACGGCCACCAGGCCGAGCAGGGCCAATATATAGAGTATATGGCTCCAACGACCCACCGCCCTATAGCTGGGCACCAGGGAAACGAGCAAAGCCACAGCGGCCACGGCGGCCCAGACCAACTGTCGCGTGGGCCGGTTGGAGATGTCGCCGACGAGGTCCTCGTAGCGGGTGATGCCCAGCCAACCCAGCAGGATCAGCCCGGCGGCCACCACCAGGATGGACCACGACAGCCGTTTTGCCCAAGATTCGGCCTGCATTGGGGCATCATTCCAAAGAGGGGGTATTTGGTTGTTCCGGCTGTGGCGGATAAACGGATTATAGGGGTCATGTTGGGCTAAACGCGAGGCCATCCCTTCGAGACGGGGGAGCCGACAAGAGGGGGTTGGGCGGCAAACCCGACCAAAGCCGTTTTGTTCCCGTGGTTTACGCCCCCTTCTCGACTTGCCCTTACTGCTTGAATTGTGTGCTACGATTGGTATGCTACGAGGTATCGTAGGTAGGGTTTGCGAACACTCGCGTGAACGTTCACAACGCATTACTTTGAACAGGAGAGGAAGTCCCATGAGGAAACCTGGCAGGAAGTTTTTGGCGATTAGCCTGATCGTCGCGGCGGTTCTGGTGCTTGGCACGACCCAGGCCGAGGCCACCTGGTGGCGTTGTTGCCCACCGGTGGTGAGTTGCTGTTACACCCCGTGCTACACGCCCTGTTACACACCCTGTTACACGCCCTGCACTTGGTCGTGCTGTGACCCGTGCGGCGCCTATCTGGGCGTCCGCCCTGGCCCGATCCGCCGCCTGGTGTTCGGTCCGTATCGCTGGTACTGCGGTTACGGTTGCGGCGTGAGTTGCTACGATCCGTGCTGCACCGGGTGTGACGCGTGTGCCCCGGCCGCCGAGATGGGCGAGCCCGCGCCCCAGACGCCGACCCCGGCGCCGGTCCCGCCGGTCAACGCACCAGCCACTACACCTAACGTGGCTCCCACGCCGGCAATGAGCACCACGACCTCGGTCATCGACCAGCGTGGTCTGCTGAACGTCTGGGTGCCGGCCAAGGCGAAAGTCTACATCAACGGGATGGAGACAACCTCCATCGGCGCCGAGCGTCAATACATCTCGCACGGCCTGAAGCCGGGCCTGGTTTACAAGTACGAAGTCCGTGCCGAACTCGTCCGCGACGGCAAGATCGCCGAGGAGACCAAGACGGTCTATCTGCGTGCCGGCGGAGAAGAAGGCGTCGCCTTCGGGTTCAACCGCACCCCGATCCAGGGTGTGGCCAGCGCCCAGTAGTCCACCCACGACTACCGAAAACAAGACCCCCCGGCCCCTGAGCCACCACCATGGCGCGGGGGCCGTGGTCGTTTCTTGAGATGTCCCGGTCCCCTGGCGAACCTTGTCGCCCCCCGGCCGTCTTGCTTATAATCCGGGACTGTTATTATTCGGATGCGAGTGACGATGATGTTCGTCATAACAGTGATCTCCCGGAATAGGAGGGCCACGCTCCGTCGTGGCCGGGCGTACCGGATGACGCGGCCACGACGGAGCGTGGCCCTCCAGGCGTAAACGTAGGCCGGGTAAGCTGGAGCTAGTTCTGTTCGAGTCAGGAGAAACACGCGTGTTTGACACAGTCGCGGTCGTGGGCGCCACCGGTGCGGTAGGACAGATCATTCGCCAATTGCTCGAAGCCCGAGGATTTCAGGCGGGCCGGTTCAAGTTCCTGGCCTCGCACCGCTCCGCGGGCAAGGAACTGACGTTCGCCGGCAAGAGCTACACGGTCGAGCAGCTCCGGCCGGAGGCGTTTGACGACGTCCAACTGGCCATCAGCAGCACGCCCGACGACGTGGCCGCCGACTTCGTTCCCGAGGCGGTCAAGCGGGGTTGCGTGGTGGTCGACGAGAGCGGCTACTGGCGGATGGACCCGAAAGTGCCCCTGGTCATTCCCGAGGTCAACGCCCAGGCGATTGACAAGCACCAGGGCATCATCGCCAGCCCGAACTGCTCGACCACGCAAATGGTTCTAGCCATGAAGCCACTGCACGACGCCGGCCGCATCCGCCGGGTCGTGGTCAGCACCTATCAAGCGACCAGCGGCGCGGGCCTGCCCGGCAGCCGCGACCTGGAGCGGGGCACCCGGGCCGCGTTGGCCGGTGAGGACTACCCCTACGAAGCGTTCGCCTATCCGATCGCCTTCAATTGCATCCCCCAGATCGGCTCGCCCAAGCATCAGGGCTACACGTCGGAAGAAATGAAGATGGTCTGGGAGACGCAAAAGATCTTCGACGACAAATCGATCCAGGTCTGCCCGACGTGCGTCCGCGTCCCAGTGAGCAACTGCCACAGCGAGAGCATCCTGGTTGAGACGGAGAAGAAGATCACCGTCGAGCAAGCCCGGGAGCTGTTCGCCGCCACACCGGGCATCGTCGTGATGGACGACCTGGACAAAAAGGTCTACCCGATGCCCAGCAACTCGGACCAGCGCGACGAGGTTTTCATCGGCCGGATTCGCGAGGACCTTTCCAGCCCGAACGGCCTGGCCTTCTGGTGCGTCAGCGACAACCTCCGCAAGGGCGCGGCGACTAACGCCGTGCAGATTGCCGAATTGCTGGCCACCCGGGCGTGATCGACGCGGTGGCATCCGAGGATCAGTCTCGTTCCATCACCGACTCGGGCAGCGTCTTGACGAACGCGCGGATTTCGTCGCGCACTCGGCGGTAGGCGTCCAGAGCGGCTTTCTCAGTCGGTGCGTCGGCAGCCAGCTTGGGTGGATCGTCGAAGCCGACATGGACCACTTTCGTCTTGGCCGGGAAGACGGGGCAATGCTCGTCGGCGTGGCCGCAGACGGTCACGACCAGGTCGAACGGAATGTCGGCCAGTTTTTCGACGTGCTTCGATCGGTGGCCGGAGATGTCGACTCCCACCTCGGCCATTACCCGGACCGCGTGGGGATTGAGCCCATGGGTCTCGATGCCGGCCGAATGGGCCTCGATCTGGTCGCCCTTGAGATGCCGTGCCCAGCCCTCGGCCATCTGGCTGCGGCAGGAGTTTCCGGTGCAGAGGAAGAGGATTCGGAGCATGGGAGCGGGGGGATTGGGGGTGCGCGATGCAGTGGTGATTCGGGGCGGTAAGGATTACCGGGTAGCAAGGGGGCCTGCTGGGCTCCGTGGCACTCCGCGACGTATGTATACGCAGCGTACCCTGCCTACACACGGGGCGGCTTGCCGGGAGCGTGGATATTGCCCGGCGCCCTCCTTCCCATTGTTCCCGATCGCCCGCCGCGAGGAAAGCCATGTCGAGCCTGAGCAATATCCTTCTGGACAAAGAGATCCTACTGGAGAGTGGTACCAACGAGTTGGAGCTTCTGGTGTTCGACGTGGCCGACTACACGTTCGGCATCAATGTGGCCAAAGTCCGTGAGGTACTGCCGATCCAGACGATCACGAACCTTCCCCGGGCCCATCCGTCGGTCCGCGGCGTCTTCAAGCTCCGAAACCAGGTTATCCCGTGTGTCTCGCTGTTGGATCATCTGGGCATCACGCCGACGTCGGAGAATTCCGAGTCGACGATGATCTTGGCCGATTTCAACCAGCAACAAACGGCTTTCCTGGTCGACACGGTCGAGCGGATCCACCGATTGAGTTGGGAGAATATTCTCTCGGTGCCGGGCCTGTCGGCCTTGTCCCACACGCCCGTCACCGCCCTGGCCCGATGCGACTCGAGGCTCATTGTCATGCTCGATTTCGAGATGATATTGGACGACGTCACGCAGCAGTACTTCCGCACTGACGAGGTGGAAAACCCGCTGGGCCTGCCACGCGACGAGTTGCGGATTGTGCTCGCCGAAGACTCGCCCACGGTTCGCGAGGCTATCGGCACGACGCTCCGCGCCAGCGGCTACACGGATCTTTTGATGTTTGACAACGGCGCCGAGGCCTGGGCGTGGCTCGAGGCCCAAGTAGCCGGGAAGAAGAGTATCGAGGACATTACCGACCTGGTCATTTCGGACGTCGAGATGCCGCAGGTCGACGGTTTCCATCTGACGAAAAGGATCAAGCAGCACCCGCTGCTCGGCCAACTACCCGTCCTGCTCTATTCGTCGATTGTCACTCCCGACAACCACAAGAAGGGCAAGGCCGTTGGAGCCGACGCCCAGGTTTCCAAGCCCGAACTCAATCGAGTGGTGCAGTTGGCCGACGAACTCATTTCGACGGCACAACGTCAAGGTCGGGCGGAGGCAATTCGTCGATTGGCCGAGGAGGCCGAGGCGATGGCGGACTCAGTACAAGAGACGCCTCATCGCGTCAATCCAAACAAGCCGGTTTCCTCGGCGGATCCGGCGCCTCCACGGCGTTCCAATCTCAATCCGAACCAGTTGCCCGAGGTTGACCCGCCCCAAGGTGTTGCGCCAACCCTTTGGCAGGTCTTTCATGACGAACTGCGTGGCCACACGGATCGGCTCGAACGGCTGTTGGATCAAGCCGCGTCGGGCGATCGGGGCGAGGCGGTGGTGCACGGCTTGCTTCGGACGCTGCACACCATCAAGTCGGCCGCCAGCGTCGTGCCGCTGGAGCCGATCACCCATTGCACCCATCTGGTCGAGAGCCTGATCGATTCGGTCCGGCACACGCCCGACGCCTGGCCCGAGGAACCTCTGATGCGATACTGCCAGTGGCTGCGACTGATTCTCTCTCCGCCGCAGGACGTCGAAACCGCGTTGGCCGCGGCCCGCTCGGTCGAGGAAGCACTCGGCGCCCTGACGCCGCCGTAGTCTTGTTGATCAAGGCCAAGGAGAGAATGTCCTCGGGCAACCTGTCCGCCCTTGTTTGGGATCACAAGGACGGACAAGCTACAATGATCGGCCGAGAAGGAGAGAAAAGCCCTCGGCTTACTGTTCGACCGAGTTATTTCCATGCTTGGCGCCAGGTCGACGGATCACGCCGCGCAGGTCATACTGTTTGATCTTGTTGTAGATCGTCTTTTCACTGACGCCCAGTTCCCGGGCGGTTTGCGCCTTGTTGCCGCCGCAGGCCTGCATGGTCTCGAGGATGGCGCACCGCTCGATTTCCGCCAGGGTCAACCCGGCCAGCCCGAGCACGCCGGTCCGCGCGGCCCCGTCCTCCGCCGGCCGGGCGGCCAGCCGGGTCAGGTTCTTTCTCAGGATCGTCGAGCCGCGGCAGACGGAAGCCGCGTGTTCGAGCACGCTTTCCAGTTCGGCCGTGTTGCCGGGCCAAGGGTGCCGGCTCAGCGTCTCCACGGCCTCGGAAGCCAGCGTCAAGGGAGCGCCGCCGGCGCGCCGGGCGATCCGCAGCAGCATCGCCGCCGCGATGGCCGGCACGTCGTCCAAATGCTCTCGCAACGGCGGCAGACGCATCGACAGCACGTTCAGCCGGAAAAGAAGGTCTTCTCGGAAGAAACCCTGCCGGGTGAGTTGGGCCGGGTCCTCGGTCGCGGTGGCAATCACGCGCACGTCCACCGGCGTCGTGTGATCCGTGCCGATCCGCCGCACCGTCCGGTTCTGCAATGTCTCGTTCAGCCTTGCCTGAATATCCGGGGGAAGCTGGCCGACTTCTTCCAGAATCAGGGTTCCGCCCTTGGCCATCTCGATCCGTCCGGGACGAACATGCTCATGTTGGGTCACATCGTCCTGAGCATAGCCGAACAGTTCCGCCTCGATCAGGTCGCGAGGTATCGTCGCACAGTGGACGATCACCAGCGGTTGCGCGCTGCGCTCACTGTGGCGATGGATCCAACGGGCGACGGTCGTCTTGCCCGTGCCGGCGGGACCGGTAATCAAGACGTTCGAGTCCAATCGGGCGAACGTCTCTGCCTGCTGGCGCAGGGTGTGCGTCGTCGCCGACTCGCCGGCGAGCGTGACATCGCCAGTTGGCGTACGGCCGGTCTGGAGCAACATTCGGTTTTCCCTTGCCAGTCGCGACAGGCGAACGGCCTGATGGACTTGGGCGAGGAGATGTTCGGGATGGCACGATCGGGTGAAACACTCGAACGCCCCTTCCTTCATGACGGCCAAGGCGTCGGGCACCTCGCCCATCCGCGAGATCATGATAACTGGCATGTCTGGATGATGATTTTTCAGGTGTCGCAGGCAATCCCGCCCGGAAATCTCCGGCAATGAGACGTTCGAGATCACCACACTGATCTGATCCGACACGGCGTCCAAGAGTTCTCGTCCGGTTTGAGCTTCGACGACGCGGTAGTTGGCCGACTCGAGCAGTCGCCGCAGCGTCTGTCTTGCGGAAGACTCCTCGCTGGCGATTAAGATAGTACTACCCGACGAGTCGGAGCGACCGTTGGATGACGTCCGCGACGGAATGGCGCCGGTCAGCCCGGGTCGGTCCGTTGGTTCCTCTTCCGTGGGAAAGCCCAGTCGGATGTAATGATCCATCGGCATCGCAGGCGACACCGTCTGTTCATGGCACGAATTCATCATTGCCAATGCCCTTGTTTTTCGACTTATGATTCTGCCCCGCGCGGCCTGCCGGCAGTATGGCAGTCCACGCAACCACGTTTGACGCCGCCAAAACGCTTCATCATGCGCGATCGCATTGGATCGGATACAATGCGGCGTGTTGGCCCGGCCCAATGCCCCGGAAAGGTAGAGAGCCGCGGCGAGATGGTCCCTGCCGGAATAGCCGACAAGAAGCCGCTCACCTCCAATGGCGAACGTGACCAGCCCCGGTCACCGTGTGCAGCGCGCGGAGAACGAAGTCACCTCGTTTCAGACCTTGGTCCGCGACATCGGATGCCTCACTGAAGAAGACTGTCCCACACCACACTACATAACCGCTTCCGCCAAACCGGGAACAAAGTCCGTTGCTTCTTTCCTGGTTGCCCTCGTCGGAGAGCTATGGCGGTAAGCCGGATACGTTTCGCCAGAAGCAAATATCGGCAGAATTTGCCTAAGTACACAGATTTACCAATGAATGGGCAATTTGTGACACTTGGATTGATTGGGTATGGCTTGGAAGGGCTTCCGGTCTTCCGATTGTGCTGTTGATACCCAGTTTCAGGATAACAAATACCCCCTTGTGGGGTAGTTGCGTCGTGGAATTCGGGGCTTTCGGTCGGTATACTGGAAGGAGTGCGGCAGATGAGGTTCTTGAGGCGGAGGCATCATTCGTGGCAAACGACCCTGATTCGCAACGTGATTTCGACGATCTGGACTTCCCCACCGAGCAGTTTGAAGCACTGCAGATGGACGGTATGCCCGATCCTACTGCCCAGACCCGAGCAGCCGAACCGCTGACCGACGAACTGGAGATGGTCGCCGAAGAAAAACCTTCGGAGTCGGACGGAAAGAAGAAAAAAACGAAGGCCAAGAAAGAGAAGAAACCCAAGAAGGAAAAAAAGCCTAAGGCGCCGAAGGAACAGCGCGAGGGAGAGCGGTTTGCGTCATTGAATCCCTACACAATCATGATGGGCTTCTCCCTGGCTGCGATTCTCCTGGCCTGCTTCTGTATGTTCATGGAATTCCGCTCCTATGATTTCGATTGGAAGGCGGAGAACATCAAGAATGTCGGCCGCGGCCCGTGATGATCGCCCCGCCGACGATGCACGCATTCTGACGAGTTGACCCAAGAGACGCTCATCGTTCTCATTCCGCGCGCCGCGATTCAGCACTCGGCGCCCGCCGACGCCGTGCCAATCGCGGATCGTTCGGCCAGACGTTTCAACCGCCGCGTGGCCGCGCACAAGAGACGGTCGGCCCGTTCTAGGAGTGTTCGGTCGGGCTGGTCGCGTCGCACAAGCGGCGCCGCCCGATTGCCGGCCCTGAGTCGTCCCCCGCAATGCCGGCAGACCACCTCGCGCCCAAAATGCTCTTCGCCGATCCACACCGGTCGACCGCAGACGGGACACTCGCGGAGAATGTAGGGAGACTGAATCATCGACAGACAAAACCGCTGAAATTTTTGGGGAGGAGGCCCCGTCCGGCGCGTGTCACAACATCACCATGCCGGGGGAGGAGCGACCATCCCTGGTCGTAGGGTGGATGCGGAGAAAAGGAACAGCCGACCGGTCAGGCTTCCTGCGGCCGCCTGTCTTCCTTACGCAGCCCGGCCGGGAAGGGTTCGGACAAAAAGCCCCTTCCCGTGAAGGGGAGCACCATCAGCGTTTTTCCTTGTTCCATCATGAAGGACACCGACGGCTTTATTACGTTCGCGCGCCGTGATTCGAGACGTCGAAAAACCGTCTGTGCTAAATGAGCTAGAAGAACTACCCCCCACGGAAGGGCCCAGGACCCTTTGCCGAAACGGTTCTTCCTCGGGCGGTCCAAGCTGATTCTCGGCTGCCCATGGTGTCTGTTGGGCGGATGGGCTATGCTACTCGCCGGAACGGACGTTTTGTCGGCGGCCGGCCTGTCCATCGCGCTGGATGAAGGCAACGATCATGGCGAGAACAACCACGAAGAAGCAGATCGATCCGAATCTGCCCGTTTTTCAGTTGGAGATCACGCTCCAGAATTCGAGACCGAAGATCTGGCGTCGGATCCAAACTCACGATTGCACATTGGATGAACTTCATTGCATGATTCAATCGTGCATGGAGTGGGAGGACGATCATTTGCACGTGTTCGAGGTCGGAAAAAAACAATACGCCGATCTGGGAGACCGCGTTTCGTCGAACGAGTTCCGTGATTCGAATGCCGTACGGCTCAGTGCGCTAGCAGGGCAGAAGAAGCTGAATTTCATCTACGAATACGACTTTGGCGATTCCTGGCGACATGAAATCGTGATCGAGGACACGCTGCCCGCCGAGGACGGCGTCCGGTATCCTCGTTGCCTCGACGGCCGTCGAGCCGGCCCGCCTGAAGACTGTGGCGGCGTCTGGGGATATTACCGCCTTCTGGAGATCCTCTCCGATCCCGACCACGAAGAGCACGAAGAGCAGTTGGAATGGCTCGGAGATGATTTCGACCCGGAGGAGTTCGACGTCGAACAGATTAACGAGAGGTTCTCTCGCCTTCGGCGATGGCTTGGCCATCGTCGCATCCGGCGCGAGCAGACGGCCCTTTTTTCCAAAAAACAACGCGTTCGAGTGAAAGACGGCGTGATGCACCGGCGGTACGAAGACATCCCGCTGGGCGGCTGGACCGGCACGGTGCGCAATATCGCCTGGTTGATTCCGATCAGCTTCGAAGTCGGCTGGACTCCGGAGACGCTCGAGAACGTCCATTCGGTCTATGCCAAGCGTTGTAAACGGGATGATGAGTCCTTGGACACTTACTGGCTCGATGAAGAGGATTTGGAGCCGGTTTCGCCCGACCAGCCCGTGGTGATGCAACAGCCCGGCAATCTTCTCACTCGCCCCCTTTCGCCGGACGACGGGGACGACCGTGTCCGCATGGCGTTGGGTCTTTCGTCCGACGATCCGATTCCACCCAGGAACGCGGAAACGCTACAGCAATTCTGCAAACACCTGCAAGGCCGCCTGGTCTTCCCGTTCGACGCCGACTGGTATCACGATACGGAAACGATTCACAACGCCCAGGAATCGGTCGAGATCGTGGGGCTCGTGCCGTTCCTGGAAAATGACGAGGACCAGGAGTTACTCTGCGAAGTTCGCGTGAAAGGCAAGAACGAGGTAATACGCGTTCTCGCCTCGTCCCTGTTCCCGGGCGAAGAGGATCCCAACTGCGTCCACCTGCAAGACTACCGGTATTGGCTCTGGCACGTCCTGGACGAAGAGGCGATGGGAAAAATGGGCGACGATGACGAGAACTCCTGGGAATATAATGCCGGTTTTGATGGCGAGGACGACGATTTTGACGAGGAAGAGCCGTCCGAATGGATGTCTGATTTCGAAATCCCGACCACGGAGCCCATCCACCGAGTTGACCCGCCGGTCGGCAGGAACGAACCCTGTCCCTGCGGCAGCGGCAAGAAATTCAAAAAATGCTGCCTGAAGAAGCGGATAGCCGAATGAGCCCAGGGCCGCACGGGCAAGAATAGATAACCGTGTCAACCGGCGAAGGCCAACCCATGACGGCCCATCTTGATCATATAATCCGCAGTCCGACGGGCAAGGATTCGCCGAAGACGAGGCCCTGCTCGTCTTCGTCGAGTTGGCCGACCCGCTCGACCAGGGCCAGATGATGGGCCGGCGCGTCGTGGGCCTCGAGCCAGCGGAGGACCTTGTTGCGGAACTTCTCGGGCAGGTCGCGGTAGCGGTCGTCCGTCTTTCGAGACAACTGCATCACGGCCAGGCGGAGCATCGGTTCGTCTTCGTCAAAATCCATCAATCGAGTCAGCCAGTTCTGAACCGTGTCGACCGGCACGACCGTGTCCATCGGCCCGTAGACCGGCTGCCGAGCGCCGATCCGCCCCACCGCCCAGGCGATGGCCGTGCGGACCGTTTCCATCTTTGGTTTTGGCAACAAGTCCAGCAGGATGTGGCCCAACTCGATCTTCGTCGTGGTGGGCAACAGTTCGAGCGAGCCCAAGAGCCGCCAGACTTCGGCCGTTTCGTGCGAGCCGGCGCTGAACTCACCGCCGCGGCCCTTGCCGGTGGTCGACTGCCGGTGCAACGCTCGGACAGGCCCCAGGATTGGATCGGCCAGCGCTTGTTGTTGTCCGGCCAGAAGACCTCCGGCGATCCGCCGCCAGAGGATCCACCATTCGGCCCGGCAGGTGACGGTCGAGTGGTGCAACCGCCCTTGCAACGTCCGCCACGTCTCGGCGACTCGCCAGTCGTCGGCCGCCAGTCCGTAACCGGGCCGCAGGGCGAAGCCCAACAGATTCAGCCATCGGGCTTCGTGCTGTTCGCTGCGTCGCCGGCCGGCCTCGTTGGCCATCAGGGCTTCCCAGATCCGCCGCAGAAGCGACGTCGGCCACGCCTGGCGGCTCATCTCGGTCACCGCGGCCAACCGTTTAACCAGCCCCGAGGGTTTTTGTGAAACAAAGGGGTCGGGAGTCTTTGTTTCACTCAAGGTTTCAATCTGTTTCCGCTTCGTTGAAAAACAAAGACTCCCGACCCCTTTGTTTCCGCTGAACGTGCCTTCAATCAACTCCCAACATTCCTCCCAGATGGATTCATCGACGACGCCTTCGCCTTCGGCCGCGCTCTGGTGCGCGACGGCGTCGGTCTGCGTGGCCGCGCGGACGTCGAACTGCAACTGCCAACGACGAGGACCGTCGACCTGGCTGCACCAGAGTTCGAGCGTGCCGATCTCGGTCAGCCGGGCGTGCAGCGTCACGCGAACCGTGTCCGGGTCAGTTTTTTTCCGCTTGCGCAGCACGGTGCGGATCGGCGGCAGCGGGGTCATCTGCTCGCGGTCGATACCCACCAACGCGCCCGGCGGATCGGTCAGACGGGTGCTCGAAACGAACAGCGGGAACTCGACCGGGCTGGCCACCAGCAGATCGAACTGCCGCCCGGCCAACGTGACGTCGCTGCCCGGTTCGACCGACGCGGGCACGAGGCACACGGCCGCCGGTTCGGGGCCCTCCACGCCGACATAATACGTCCGCGCCAGCGCCGCGGCGATCCGGACGCCTTGTCCTCGGCGAACCATTCCGTAATAGGCCGCGCCCCGCGCGACCGCCAGGTGAAGCCGCTCGTTTTCCAGCACGATCGGCGTCCAAGACCCGTCGTCGCCACCGAACCACGCCCGAAGCACATCGATCACTCGACGGCGGATCGCGCTCGACTCGAACAGCCCTCCGTTGAACAGCACGATGTCCGGTCGGGCCGGATCGTACGCCGGCGCCGACTCGTTCACTTCCAACGCGACATGGCGATGCGCGCTCAAGAAGGCGGCCAGGTAACGCGTCACGGCCGCGTCAGGCGCGTAGGGCAGGCCGAACTCCTGGAAACCGGATCGACGCGCGGCCGGCTTGTCATCCAGCTTGACCAGCGGAAAAAAACCGTCCAAGAGTACCTGCCGGGCTTCGTCCCGGGTGACGTCGACTTGCCGGCCGCCGCCGATGAGCTTTGCACCGACGCCCGGCAGATTGAGCGTCGTTCGCTCCGGCGCGTCGTCGGCCAAAAGGGTCTCTTTCGCCTGGCGGCAGGTCCGCACCAGCACCGACCAGGTCCGCGGGTCGAGTTGTCCTCCGTCGGCCAAACGTTTTTCAAGATGATGGGCCAACGCCAAGTCCAGGTTGTCGCCGCCGAGGATCAAATGTTGTCCGACGGCCACGCGGTGGAACTGGACCTTGCCGCCCTCGCCCTGCCGGACGCGGATGAGCGTGAAGTCGGACGTCCCGCCGCCGCAGTCGCACACCAGGATTTTTTGGCCCGGCGTGACCAGTTCCTCCCAGTGGTCGCGGTGTTTGTCGATCCAGGCGTAGAACGCCGCCTGAGGTTCCTCGATCAGCATCACCCGGGGCAGCCCTGCCGTGGCGGCCGCCTTGACGGTCAGCTCCCGCGCGACCTCGTCGAACGAGGCGGGCAGCGTCAGCACGACGTCCTGCTCGGCCAGCGGATCTTGCGGATGGGCCGCGTCCCACGCCCGGCGAATGTGTTCCAGATAGCTGGCGCTGGCCGCCACGGGCGAAAGCCGCTGGACGTCGGCCGCCCCCTGCCACGGCAACAAGCCGGCCGTCCGGTCCACGCCCGAGTGACACAGCCAACTCTTGGCCGACACGATCAGCCGCCCCGGAGCGGCCGTCCCGTGCTCTCTGGCCAACACGCCGACCACGTGTCGAGCGGCGACACTTGAAGAAGGCTCGCTCGACCAGGGCAACCGCAGCGCGTCGCCGCTCAACTCCCCTTCGCCCGCCACGTAGTGAAACGAGGGCAACGTCTCCCGGGCCTCGACTTCGCCCGGCGCGACCAACTGCGGCACCCGAAACGTCGTGACCGCCCACGTCTCGGCCTGCGTGTCGACCGACGCCACGGCCGAATTGGTCGTCCCCAAATCGATCCCGACAATAAACCGGGCCGGAGAGAGATCGGATGTTGAAGTTGCAGGAGGATTCACGGGCACAGGCTGTCAACAGCTAGAGTAATCCACGCATTTGTAGGAGGCGACTCCTGTCGCCGAATGTGTGCTATTGAACTTCGCAGAAGTAGTGACACCCTCCAGGTTCGGTACCTCGGCTTGGTGTCACTACTTATGCGAAGGTCAGTAATCGGGATCCTATTCGGCGACAGGAGTCGCCTCCTACAAATCGAAATCTGCCATTTTACACGCACTGACTTAATAAGTAGCTACGCCCTGTCCCATGTGAACGCCGTCACGTCGGCCAGGCTCTTGGCGCCGAGGGCCACCATGACCAGGCGGTCGAAGCCCAGGGCGACGCCGGTCGCGTCGGGCAGGCCGACGTCCATGGCCGCAAGCAGCCGACTTTCCACGGGCAGGGTCGGTTTGCCGTCCCGGGCACGTTGGCGATTGACCCGTGTGTTGCGGCGGCGTAATTCGGCCGGGTCGGTCAGTTCTTGATATCCGTTGGCCAACTCGATCCCGTCGACGTACAACTCGAACCGCTCGGCCACCGGCGGCGGCCCGGGCCGAACCCGCGCCAACGCGGCCTGGCTGGCCGGATAGTCGTACAAGATCGTCGGCCGCTCACGGCCCAAGCGGGGCTCGACCAGGTGGACCAACAACAGATCGAGCCATCCGTCGCGGTCGTCTGGATCCAGACTGGCCGGCACGGCGATGCTGTGTTCTTCAACCGCCCGGGCCAGTGCGGCTGCGTCGGCCTTGTGCGGATCGAGCCCCGCATAACGCTCGAACGCCTCGCCGTAGCCAACCGACTCGGCCGGCCCTCGCGCGAGAATCGTCTCGGCCAATTCGCCCAGCAGCGTCATTCCCTGCCGCATCGTGTGGCCCGGCTGATACCACTCGACGATCGTGAACTCCGGATTGTGCAGCCGCCCGCACTCCCCCTGCCGAAACGACCGCGTCACCTGATACATGGCCCCCGCCCCGGCCGCCAACAACCGCTTCATCCCGAACTCGGGCGACGTCTGCAACCAAAACGTCCTCCCGCCACACTCAACCCCAAACGGATCCAAATGCCGATCGACCACCGTGTCGGCCGACAAGAGCGGCGTTTCGACTTCCAAAAAACCACGGTTGTCAAAGAAGGATCGCACCTGGCGGAGCAGATCGGCCCGACGGCGTAGCAATTCCATTGCCGCCACGGGGAGGTAATCGCTGCCGGAGGGCTCGTGTTGCGGATCGTCGAACGACATGCGGGTCGAACGCTCAGGTTTCGCTGGAGGCAAGCCGTCAACCGCGAATGGACGCGAATTAATCGCACTGCCAAGGAATCACTTACCGACTATGTTCTGTAGGGAACGCCCTCCGTGGCGTTCCGTGAACCGCGAGTATGGCCCATTTTCCGCAGCCCACGGAACGCCACGGAGGGCGTTCCCTACAAGACGGCAATGCCTCGCTCGGCAATTTCCATCTCCAACGCTTCCTGATAGACCTCATCCTTCAACACCAATTCGCGTTCATTCCCGTCCATTCGCGGTTTCCCCCTGGCGTGGAATCGGTTCGGATCCCTTCGCCATATTCCTCACCCGCTGGCGGCCGCGTCGCGTCGGGATATTACTCTTTCACCCGTTCGATGTATTCGCCGGTGCGGGTGTCGATTTTGATGAGTTCGCCCATTTCGACGAAGGCGGGGCAGAGGAACTCGGCGCCGGTTTCAACTTTGCAGGGCTTGGTGACGTTGCTGGCCGTGTTGCCCTTGGCGCCCGGCTCGCAGTATTCGACCTTCAGGACGACGTGGTTGGGCGGGGTCAGGGAGATCGGGCTGCTGTTGAACAGCACCATGCTGCAGTTCATGCCCTCCTTGAGGTATTTCCAGGCGTCGTCGACCTGGTCGGAGGTGAGTTCGTACTGCTCGTAGTTTTCGTTGTGCATGAAGACGAACTGATCGCCCTGGCGGTAGAGGTATTGGGCGTCGATCTCCTCGATGTCGGCCGTTTCGATCGAGTCGCCGCTCTTGTAGGTCCGGTCGAGGACCGTGCCCCGCAGGAGGTTGCGCAACTTGCACTTGTACATCGCCTGGCCCTTGCCCGGCTTGACGAAGTTGCATTCGATCATCAAGTAGGGATCGCCGTCCAACTGGACCTTGAGCCCCTTGCGAAACTCACTCGTGTTGACAGTACCCACAGGCCGTTTCCTCTGGTTTGAATGGCTGGTTTGGGGAAGGGGAAGTCTTGTTTGATGGTGGACGCTGGTTGCACACAGGGGACGGGGGGTGAGGGGCGGGGGACGAGTGGCCCAAGCGTGTTGGGTGTGCCTTTGCTCGTCCCTCGCCCCCCGTCCCTCGCCCCCGCGTGGTGTGTTACGATGGGCCTGTCATGGCCACGATCGATCTCCAACCCGGTTCTTGGCAATCCACGCTGGCTCGGGCGGTCCGCGACCCGGTCGCGTTGTGCCGGGCGGTTGGGCTACCCGAGTCGTTGGCGGCCCCGGCCGGCGACCTGCTGGTGCTCGTGCCGGAGCCATATTTGGCCCGGATTCGACCCGGCGATCCACGCGACCCGCTCTTGCTCCAGGTGCTCCCCCGCCCGGAGGAACACGAAGAGACGCCCGGGTTTACCACCGATCCGCTGGGTGAATCGGCTCACCTGGGCGAGCAGGCGGCGTTGGCCGGCTGTCGGTTCTTGTCCAAGTACGCAAACCGATCCCTCATCTTAACAAGCCCCCATTGTGCCGTCCACTGCCGCTTTTGCTTCCGCCGGCACGCCTTGCGGGCCCAGTTAACGGTTGGCTCAACAGCCTCCCCTCTCCCTTTGGGAGAGGGGCCTGGGATGAGGGCGGGCGGCGCCTCGCATGATCCTTCAGGAAACCAAACCGGGACAGAACTTCCACCCGCCCTCACCCGGCGGCTGCGCCGCCACCCTCTCCCGGAGGGAGAGGGGAGGGATGATGGCCTCTCTCTCTTTGATGCAGCACTGGAACATCTGGCGGCTGACCGGACGATCCACGAGGTGATTCTCAGCGGGGGCGATCCGCTGACATTAGAGGACTCGCAACTCGCCGCGCTGGTCGACCGGCTGGCCGGGCTGGAGCACCTGCGACGGCTGCGTGTCCATACGCGGATGCCGATCGTCCTTCCCCAGCGGGTGACGTCCGAGCTAATGGCCTGGCTCCGAGGTACGCGTCTTTCCCCGGTCGTGGTTGTCCACGTCAACCACCCGGCCGAGATCGACGCCGCGGTGGCCGACGCCCTGGACCGGCTGGTCGACGCGGGCGTGCCCGTGCTGAGCCAATCGGTTTTGCTACGCGACGTCAACGACACGACCGACACGCTGGCCGCCCTGTTCGAGCGTCTGGTCGACCTCCGCGTGCTGCCCTACTACCTGCACCAACTCGACCGCGTCGCCGGCGCAGCCCACTTCGAAGTGCCCGAACCGACCGGCATCGCCCTAATGAACGACCTCCGCCGCCGCCTGCCCGGCTACGCAGTGCCTCGCTATGTCCGTGAAGTGGCGGGGGCCCAGAGCAAAGTGATACTGGGGTAACGAAATCGCTGCTAGACGCAGCACAACTCGGCCTCGACGCAAGTTTCTTCGGCAATAGCCATCAACTTCTTGTACGTCAAGGTTGGCATCGAGTCTTCTTCCGTTACCGAGGACCAGAGACGCGCGCGGAAGATGTGATGCAGGCGGACGCGTCCATCGTGAACCTCGATCTTGAATCCGGGCATCTTCTGTAAGAGCTGTTGGCAGAACTCCGACACACCTTTGAGAAGTGAACCGACGATTTCATGGGAATCTTGGCCGTAATAGACGGTGACCAGATCGTCTACCCGTTCGGCGAAGAACGGTTCCGGGCTGGCCAGGAACTCGATGCAATCACCATCCGAATCGTATTGGGCTGTCGGAACGAAAGGTTCTGACTGAGCCTTGCTCAATACGATCCGTGCAAATTCCTCGTTGGACATCGTGGTCATAAGAGTTGTCTCTTGAATCGTTCTTGATAACCTGCCGGGAGCTGCTGAGAATCGCTATCCGCTTTCTCCCAACGCCAATTGTACGCAACCCGTTCGTCGTTTACGAAGACGAGAAAGACCTGTCCCGGATAGGGCGGTCTTTCGGAACCGTCCGCATCAAAAGCACAATCGGGGCGTCCACAATAGCATCGCCACCCGTATCCCCGTCGGTCTTCGTCCTCATCCGACCGCAAGCCCTCGAAGATCGCCGTGGGCTTCTGTAAGATCGCAGGCACTGTGTAAGCGCACTCCTTTGCCTGCCCCATACTCCGACGGCCGATGGCTTGGATCCGTTGGTGCGAAATCAGGACAATACACCGCGTCCCGTCCGCTGGATCGACAGCCTCGATCATGAGGTAGTCGCGACGTTGCTGCCCTTCATCATTTATCATAGCCTGAGGGTAGCCCATCAGCCACTCCTGAACAAGGTGGACAGTGCCCCCTGCATGAGGGATTGGCCTGAATGCCCCCCGGCGGAACCGGGTTCTTGCTCCCGGAACGACTGTTGCTAGGATGGGCTCTCCAAGGGCACTGAAACCCGAGGCCATGCCTGGAAGGGAGGAACCCGCCTTGCCCACCCGACTCAACACGCTCCACAACGAAGACTGCATCGCCGGGATGCGGAAACTCGAAGACGGCTCGGTCGATTTGGCGTTTGCCGATCCGCCGTTCAACATCGGGTATGACTACGACACGTACCACGACGAGCGGGACGGGAACGAGTATCTCGAATGGTGCCGCGAGTGGACAGGCGAGGTCGTGCGGGTGCTCAAGGCCGACGGGACGTTCTGGCTGGCCATCGGCGACGAGTACGCGGCCGAGCTGAAGGTCATGCTCCAGGACGAGCACGGCCTGAGCTGCCGGAGTTGGGTGGTCTGGTACTACACGTTCGGCGTCAACTGCAAGAA
>JAFGFF010000250.1 GCA_016931075.1 Pirellulales bacterium
AGGAGCTTCGTGAAGAGCTGGCCGCGATGCACCGCTCGACGTTGGAGATCCGGTTGGCCACCGAGGAGCTTTGGGCCCAACTGGCCGGGGCGGCGCCGCCGGCCGCGTTGACCCGTTCCTTAGGGCAGATCCGCGAGAAGCTGGCCGAAGACTACCGGCTGGCCAACCGGGACCTGGCCCGGCAGCGGAAGGAACTCGTGGACCTGCGACAGGAGCTTTCGGCGCAGTACGACGCCGTGGGCAAGCAAAAGGAGCGGCTGGCCGGCTGGATCGCGACGCGCGAGCAGGACATCCAGGATCAGGCCGCCCGACTGGTCGCCCGGGAGCAGGAACTCGACCGGCAGGAGACAACGATGCGCGACCACGCGACGCAGTGGCAGTCCGAGCGATTGGGCTACCAGCGCGAGATTCGCCGCCTCCGCTTGGCCCTGCAGCGCGACCCGGTTGCCGCCGGGGTCGACATCTAGTGTAGTGTCTCAACCGAATCGTGATTGAACACTATGCCCCATGCCTGTAGGGAACGCCCTCAGTGGCGTTCCCCTGTGGCATTCCTGCGGTTTCTGCAGGATTGATGTGTCTATTGAATGCTGCATTGCCCATGGCACCCGAGTAATGATTGACTATGCAGAGATCAATAAAAAAAGGAACGCCACGGAGGGCGTTCCCTACAGAGTGTCGATTGGCGATTCGTGTCAGGCACAGCCTGACCTACGGGACCGGGCATGACGCCCTGTGTTCCGAGATTAGTGTCCTACTTGCTAGCCGACATGCTTTCGACGGGGGTTGATTCTTCGCGTTCTTTCGCCCGGGCGGTGGCGAGGTTGGCGATTTGCATGGCGGCCCGGATTTCCATCGGGTTGAAATAGGGCTGCGTCATGCCGGTGATGTGCCGGATTTGCTTGGCGGCCAGTTCCTGCCAGCTCATGTCGTTGCTGAGGTGCCACGCGGCTGCCTGGGCGGCCCGTTGCGAAAGCTTGCCGGTGCCCAACATGCGGCACAGCTCCTGCACGGCCGGCTTGTCGGTGTAGCTTTCGATCGGCTTGATCACGTAAGGGATGTTCGAAGCCGGATCCTTCTTGCCGTGTTCCAGGCAGACGGTCGGGACCTTGAGGCGGCCGATTTTGCCGGGCGGGACATTGAACATGCCCATGCCGCCGCCCATCATGCCACCACCCATGCCGCCGCCGAAACTCTGGTTCTGGTTATTGTTGCCTCCCCCGTTGCCGAAGTTGTTGCCACCGCCGCCACCGCCAAGCCCGGGCTGACCGAAGCCAAGTCCGCCTCCTGGGGGCTGCGGCTGAAACTGGGCCAAGGCGGGCACGCCGGCGAAGGCGTCGGGCAGCTTGACGCTCAGGGGCTCTTTCGTCTTGTTGATGATCGCGACCCGCGTCTCGGTCGAGTCCTTCGGGATCAGCTTCACTTCGATCTGACCAGCCTCGATCGCCTTGAACATCTCAACTTGCTTGGGCTGGACCTTGGCCTGCTTGTTGGCCATCGCGGCCGTGGGCGCGAGCAACAGGGCGGCCATGCAGGGCAGCCACCACATCCGACAGAAATGACGTGTCATTGTCCTGGTCCTCCGACGAGGTTCTCTGTTTCGTAACCGTACTTACTTCGGGGCAACGCGGCGGAAAAGGTGCCAGGCACCTTTTGCCGGAACGGCCCTTCGGGTGCTTCGCACAAAAGGTGCCTGGCACCTTTTCCGCACCGCATACCTGGGAGCGGTCCTTCCACGCGGAAACGCTCCCCGCGCATTCCTCTAGCCTAATTGATTCGAAGACCCCAGCCAAGCAGAAAACCCCCCGCGGCCGGGATATCCGGGTTCACCCCCCCCGATGGACTGTTCGTGTGGGCAGGTCTCGAAGAGACGTCTGGCCCTTCCACTGCCTGGGCGAATTAAAAATTAAAAGGGATTCGATCCGGATGACATCCCGAAGGGGTCTGTCTCGGTCGGCTCGGATTTAGCCGGTTTCTTGGCCTTCTTGCCCCGATTTTTCTTGGATTTCACGGCCTTGTCTGATCTTGAACGCAGCTCTTCCGGAGGAGGCATCAGCCCGCCCGGCATTCCTGGGCCCATGCCTTCCACTCCCGGGCCTGGCATACCCGGGACGCGCATGCCCATTGGTCCCATTTCGGGCCCAATGCCCATTCCTGCCGCTCGGGGCGTTCCCGACCTGTCCATGCCCATTGGTCCCATTCCGGGAGCCATGCCCGGGCAGCCCATTGCCGGATCAGGCATGCCCAGGCCGCCGCCCATGCCACCGGGGCCCATTGGTCCCATGCCGGGCATCCCGTGGGGCGACCCAAATCCGCCAGGACCCTGCTGCAGGGCCTTCGCCGTGGCAGCGGTCCGACGGAGCTTGGTCAGCAATTCTTGGATCTTGAAATGAGCTTGAAAATCCTGGGTCACGATCAGCACCTGGGCGGGACCGACCGTGCCCGACGAAATTTCTCCTTCGCCGCAGCCCGACCCTTTCCAGCTATCCGGCGAAACGTGAATCTGGACGAGTTCGATGAGGGCATCCAGACTTTTCGGTTCGGTCGTCGCCGCGCCCGGCCCGGCCCAAGGCGGCGCGACGGGACCAGCCAGGTCGGTCACGTCATAGATTTCGGTCCGCAGCATGGGCGGGCATCTTGCTTGGTCAACGGACGTGATCAGCAACGCTTCGTCCAAAATAACGTACGTCAACCCAAGATCGCGCAGCATGTGGTTCAGCGCCGAACGGAGCTTGAGGTCCTGGAGTCGGCACGAGATAAGATGGTCCGGTGCAATGCCCAAGTCTTCGAGAGCCTTTTTGTCCAGCAGCACCGAAATCTTGTAATGTTTTGCCAGAAAGGCAGCGATCTCTTCGAGTGGACTTTCCATAAACTCGAATTTGGCCTCCTCGGACAGAGCTGCCAGGATCCGCTCCTCGGCCGTCGGTTTGCCGGGCTTTCTCACGGCCATGGACGGAGAGACGCCCGCGGCCGACAACTGGAGCGGCATGTCGGGCACCGTTCCGCTGGGCATCACCGCTCCGTCGGCGAAACTGTCGGGCGGTGGCGGTTGAAACTGGGCCAGAACCGATCCGCCCGCGATCAGGGCCAGCCCGACCAATGCGATAACGGTCGCAATCCACGATCTGGACATGACGAGTCCCCTTCTCAAGATAAGGATCGAAACGGGGTAAACCCGCCCACGGCGTTCCGTTGCCGCCGGCGGACGATCAAGGACTGATTTGGAGGGCCACGCTCTGAGCGTGGCCGCCTCATACGATGCACCCGGCCACGACGGAGCGTGGCCCTCCAGACGTAGGGTATCACTTCTTCTGCGAAACTCAATAATTACCTCCCGCTCATTCGGCGGCTCACTCGAACGGGTTGTACTCATCTTCCGGCACGGCTGGCTTCGGTTTTTCCTTCCGAGGCTTCTTATGTGGCTGCCTTGCCTTGGGACGGTCCGCGCCAGGCTGGTGTGGGACCTCGCCCATGCCGGGCATGGGGCCGGGGCCGCCCAAGAAGGCCGAGGGACCTTCGCCTGGAGAGAATCCGTCGAGCCCGTGGACCGGGGGTGGAGGCGGGAAACCGGGCCAGCCGGGCCGACGCGCCTTCGAGTCGGCCGCGACTTTATGGAGTTCATGCAAAAACGCGTTGATCTCTTCATGGATCTGAAAACTCTGCGTGACGACCAGCACATGGGCCGTGCCGATCGTGCCCGTGGAGATCCGCCCAGGGCCGCCGGTCGTGTTCCAACGGTCCGGTTTGATTTGGGCCGTGATGAGTCGGGCAAGAGATTCCAAGGCCTCCCGATCGCCGGCGCTCGTGTCCATGCCCTGGACGTTCGGCGGGGCGGATCGGACCAGGTCGCTCACGTCGTAAACGACCCTTTGGAGGATGTTCGCCTCACGGTTGACGGAAGTGATCAGAAGCATCTCGTCGACGACTGTGTAGGTCAGGTTGAGTTCGCCGAGCATTCGGTTGAGCGCCGAACTAAGGGCGACCCCTTTCAGATCACACGAAATAGGGTGGTCCGGCTTGACGCCGATTTCTTCCAACGCCGGTCGCTCGATCTGAATGAGAATGTCGTTGTGTAACTTTCCGAAATATCGGAGCACTTCGTCGAGCGGAGTCTCCAGATACTCGATTTGTGTTTTCTTACGCAACTCGATGAGAATCCGCTGTTCGTTCGTGGGCTTGCCGGATCGTTTCACCGGCGGCGCGGGGAGGATGCCCGCCGCGCTGAGTTGAAAGTCCACATTCGGCGGACTGGGCATGCCCATGGGGCCGCCCATCATCTGGCCGCCGCCCATGCCGCCGGGACCACCAGGTTGAAACTGGGCCAGAGCCGGCCCACAGGCGAGGGCAAAAAACCCCGCCAGCGCAGCACCTACCGCAATCCAGGATCTGGACATTGTGAGTCCCCTTCTCAGAAAAGGAAAGAAACGGGGAAAGTCCCCGCCGGCGGGGTTCCGTGGCCGCCGGCGAATTTGCGATAAGCAGTCTAGCAATTTCAGCCTGGAAATGCAAGCCCTGGGGACGTGCAGCCCCCCGGGTGAGGAGAAGCCCAGTCCCGTAGGTCAGGCTGTGCCTGAAGGGAACCATCCCGCACGGCAATTGTCAGGCACAGCCTGACCTACGGATCGCCCCCCGGGTGTGGGAAAATGGGGTGGATGGAATTTTTGAAAAATGCCCGACCGGGTCCCAAGATCCGAATCCCGACGGCGAATAGGCCGTCAGGCCGCCGGAAAGTAGCGGTCTTGTCGACAGATACGTAGAGTCTTCCCCTTTTGCGCCGCCCCCCTTAGAATCCACCTTTCGGGGGCGTGTAAACGGGCTGATGAGCTATCTTTGTTCGATACGGCGGGAGCCGATTTCTCTTCCTTTCACTTTCTTCGCCAGAGGAGACCTGCTGATGGCACTTCGAGACACGCGCCGCCCCGTGTGGCGGACCTGGATTTTGGCGGTCGTGACCTTGGCGGCGGTCGGTGGGCTGACGGTCTTCGGGCCCAGCCCGGCGGCGGCCGACACGGATTCGGCCTTGGCCAAGATCGACACCTCGCTGCATTGGGTCCCGGCCGACGCGGCCGTCTACAGTTCGATGCTGCGCAACCGCGAGCAGATCGAGGCGATCCTCGACAGCCGGGCGTTCGCCAAGATCAAAGACATGCCGATCATCCAGTTCGGCTTGAAGAAGTTCGAGACCGAGGCCGCCAAGCCGGGCAACCCGGCGGCCATGGCTAAAATGTTCATGACCAACCCGCAGGTGCAAGACCTGCTGGCCATGCTGGGCGACATGTTTTCCGACGAGGTCTTCGTCTACGCCGACACCGACATGACGAAGTCGCTCGACCTGGTCATGAAAATCTCCAGCGCGATGCGCTGGGGGCCGATGGTCGTCCAGCTCCGAGGCGGAGGATACGGCGACGAGGAAGAAATCCAGGCCATGCTCACCATGGCCGTGTTGGGCGAGAATATCGACTCGTTGAAGGTCCCGGGCATGGTCGTGGGCTTCAAGCTCAAGGACACGGGCCGTGCGACGCTCAACTTGGGCAAGCTCGAGATGATCGCCGGGATCGGCCTGGTGCAGGTGCCCGAGCTGGCCAACGCCCTGAAGCGGACGAAGGTGGCCGGGCATGAGTACCTCGTGCTGACGCTTGCCGGCGACATGGTTCCCTGGGACAAGGCCCCGCTGGACGCGCTGCGGTCGATCGAGCCCGAGCCGGGGCTCGTCGACAAACTGGTCGAGAAGATCAAGAAGGAAAAGCTCGTGTTGGCGATCGGCCTGCGCGACAATTACCTGCTGTGCGCGATCGGCTCGTCGACCGATGTGTTGGCCCGGCTGGGGCAGAAAGACTCGCTGGCCACGCGGCCTGAGTTCCAACCCCTGGCCAAGTACGCCGACGAGCGGCTCGTGGCGGTCGAGTACGTCAGCGAGAAGTTCCTCGACGTGGTCCAGAGCACCGATCGCGACATCGACGAAGCGCTGGCCGTGTTGGGCGAGGTGCTGCCGGCCACGCCGCTGAGCGAAGACGACCAGGCGCAGATCCTCAAGGACGTGACGGGCCTGGCCACCGAGGTCAAAAAGGCGTTGCCCCCGCCCGGCGCGATGATGAGCGTGGGCTATCTGGTCGACGGCGGCATGGAGAGCTACCTCTACAACTGGTCGAAGCGGACCGATCTGGACGGCAGCAAGCCGCTTAGCCTGCTGTCGCACGTCGGCGGCTCGCCCTTATTGGCACTGGTCGGCCGCCAGCGAAAAGGCACGGTCGAGGACTACGACCGGCTGATCTCGTGGCTCGGCGTGGGCTACGGCTACTTCGAAAAGTTCGCCATGCCGCAAATGAGCGATCGGGAACGCGAGGAGGCCAAGCAGGCCATCGAGCTGTTCCGGCCCGTGCTCAAACGGTTGAACAACGCCAACCGCGACCTGCTCATCCCGGCGTTGGACGGCCAGATCGGCCTGGTGATCGACGGCCGAATGAAAAGCCGCCAGTTCCTCACAAACCTGCCGCCCACGAAGGAGCCGATGCCGATGGTCGAACCGGCTCTGCTCTTGGGCCTGAACGACTCCGACCTGATGCGCAAGGCGGTGATCGAGTATTGGGAGACGTTTAACGATGCCGTGGCCGTGGTGGGTAAAATCAATCCCGAGGCCAAGTTGCCGATTCCCGAGCCGGAGGAGACCAAGGACAAGGCGGGCGTGATCTACGCCCTCGTGCCCCCGCCGGAGTGCCCGGTCGACAAGCAGATCGCGCCGAACGTGGGCATTGCCAATGGCGTCTGCGTCTTCTCGATGTCGAAGGCCCATTCCCATAGGCTGATGGTGTCCAGCCCGCTGGCCGCCGACGGCGTGCTGACCGACGCGCAGCGTCCCCGGGCCGGCGCGGGTGTGCTTGAGTTCGCGAACCTGCTCAAGACGGCCACCCCGTGGATCGACATGGCCACCAAGGCCATCGTCCGCGAAAACATGCCCAAGGAGCAGGCCAAGGCCCAATTGCCGGCCATCCTGGACCAGGTCCACACGGTCCTGGACGTCCTCTCCTGCATGAAGACCGTCACCAGCGAAACCTACCTGGAGGACGGCGTGATTGTCACCCACACCCGGCTTGAGATCCGCGACCTGCCGGAGTAGGACCGAGGTTGTTGAAAAGGGCGCCACTGCTGGCTTGTCCAGCACTGGCGCCCGGCGATGTTCGGTCTGTAGGGAACGCCCTCCGTGGCGTTCCTTGGTGGTGGCGTTTCTCCATAACCCGGAACGGCACAGAGGCCGTTCCCTACAGAAGAGTTCTCACCCGATAAGGACAGGTAATAACCCGAAACCCATCACCAGGGCGCCGTACGCCGTGCGGCGCCCCGTTTTGTTTTCTTGATCGTCGGCGGGCTGGATTGGCCTATGTGGGCTATTCGTTTTGCATTTTATGGAGGGGGTCTTGAGGCGCGGGATTGCTGACCTGGGGTGGATCTAAGTCTTTTCGGGTAATGGTGTTGTGTTGTTCTGTGTCGTTGCTGGTCGAGACGCTGCCGGGGGATGAGGTACTGGCAGGAGGGCTTCTTTCTCCGTATAATCAGTGCCGACTTGCGGCGGGGAGGTGACCCATGGAGACCGGTTTGCTTATGCCCGAAAGTATCAGCGACCTGCCCGAGGCGTTGCGTCCGCTCCGGGAGCGGTTGTTGGCCAATCTGGTCATGATTGCCCAGATTCCGGCGCCCACGGGTGGGGAGGCCGAGCGGGTTCGCTTTCTTCTGGACCGGTTCACCGAGGCCAGGCTCGACGACGCGGCGGCCGACGAGGCAGGCAACGCCGTGGGGCGACTGCGGGGGAAGTCGGGTCATCGGACGATCCTCTTGACGTCGCATCTGGACACGATCTTCCCGGCCAACGTGGACCATTCGGTCGTCGTCGAGGCCGATCGGGTGCTGGCCCCGGCCGTCGGCGACAACGCCCTGGGCGCGGCCATCGTCTCGCTCATGCCGACCGTGCTCGAGCACCTGGGCATCGAGTTGGAGAGCGACCTGATCCTGCTCGGATCAACCCATTCGCTCCAGCGGGGCAATCACGCGGGCATCCGCTTCTTCCTGGATCATCTGCCCCAGAAGCTCGATTTCGGCATCTGCGTCGAGGGGATCCAGCTTGGCCGGTTGAACTTCTTTTCGATCGGCACCGCCCGGGCCGACGTGACCTGCACGGTTCGCCAGGCGGCCGAACCCTCGCGGAGCTACGGCTCGGAGAGCGCGCTGGTCGTTTTGAACCACGTCATCAACCGGATCTTGTCCATTTCGACGCCCAGCCGGCCGTACACCACGATCCGGATGGGCATGGTCCACGCCGGGGTGGCCTACGACGTCGAGCCGGACCACGCCGAATTGGGTTTCGAGGTGGTCAGTCATTCAGACGAAATGATCGAGATGATCTGCGACCAGATCAAGGACATCGTCTCCGAGGTGACCGCCCGGCACGCGGTCGACGCTGAGTTGGACGTCTTCTTCCAGACCAAGGCTGGCGGCATCCCGTTCGCCCATCCGTTGGTCAAGAACATCCTGGAAGTGATGCGTCAGTTGGGTATCGAACCGGACCAGGGGCACAGCCCTTCGGAACTGTCGGAGATGATCGCCCGGGACATCCCGGCGGTGACGCTGGGCGTTACGCGAGGGCAGAAAGGGCGCAAGCGCCGGCCCGACTATGTTCTGATCGACCCGATCCTGGTCGGCGCGGCCCAGTTGGTTGGAACGATTCTGGCGATCGACCGAGGAGCGTGCGATGAACCGTGAAGCCGAGCATGGCGGCCCGGCGCCCGATGGACCGCCCGAGTCGAAACAGTGGCTCGAAGAGCGTACGTTCCACCATTCCAACTTCTGGGACATCAAGTGGTTGGTCGAGGAGAAAGAGCGTCAAGGACTGTCCGTCTCGCTCTGCCTGCCGGCGCTGAACGAAGAGAAAACAATCGGCCAGGAGATCGTCATCCTCAAGGCCGAGTTGGCCGATCGCTATCCGCTAATCGACGAGATCGCCGTGGTCGACTCGGGCAGCACCGACCGGACGTGTGAAATCGCCGCCAGCTTCGGCGCCGACGTCTACACGGCTTCGGAACACCTGACCGAGTGCGGCAATCACCGCGGCAAGGGCGAGAACCTCTGGAAGGCCCTCTACCTGTTACGCGGCGACATCATCGTCTACGTCGACAGCGACATCAAGAACATCCATCCCCGGTTCGTCTACGGGCTGGTCGGACCGCTCATCCAAAACCCGGACATCAGCTACGTCAAGGCGTTCTACGATCGGCCGATCGCCTTTTCCGGCGGGATGCGGCCCACGGGCGGCGGACGAGTGACGGAGATCCTGATCCGGCCTCTGTTCAGCCTGTTCTATCCCGAGCTGGCTTCGATCCTGCAACCCCTCTCGGGCGAATACGCCGGGCGACGGTCGATTCTCGAACAGATTCCGTTCCCCGTCGGCTACGGCGTCGAAACGGCCATGCTGATCGACATCTATCAGCGGCTCGGGATGCACGCCTTTGCCCAGACCGACCTGGACCGCCGCGTCCACCGCAACCAGGAGACGATCGCGCTGGGGCGGATGGCCTTCGGCGTCCTGCGGACGTTCATGTCGCGGCTGAACCGGGACCAGAAGGTCCAGTTCCAGGACGTGCTGCCGAGCATCATGCGCCAGTTCGAGGTCGGCGACGGGAGCTACCATCAGGTCGAGCACCTGATCGAGGAGATCGAACGCCAGCCGATCCTCGAGGTCGAGGCGTATCGCCAGAAGTTCCACCCCGAAGAGCAACCGGCGTGAACCTGGCCATCTTCCATTACCACCTCAATCGCGGCGGCGTCACGCGGGTCGTCGAGAACCAACTTCTCGCGCTGGACGCGGTGCTCGATCCGAACAGGCCGTGGCGCGCGGCGATCCTTTTCGGAGGCCGGCGCGAAGGCTGGAACGAAGGGCTGGCCGGCCGCCTCCGGGCGATCCGTCTCACGCTGGTCGAGCTGCCCGGTTTGGACTACGACGACCAATGGCCCACGGCCGGGCCCGATCAGGCCGCCGCGCTGCACGCCGACGTGACGACCACTCTGGCCGGCCTCGACTTCGCGCCGGACCGAACGGTGCTGCACGTCCACAACCACTCGTTGGGCAAGAACCGGGCCTTGCCCGAGGGGGTTGCGCGACTGGCCCAAGACGGGTTTGGACTGCTGCTGCAAATCCACGATTTCGCCGAGGATTTTCGGCCCGACAACTACCGGCGATTGGGCGACCCGCCGCACGAAACCCTCTATCCGCAATCGCCGAGCGTTCACTACGCCGCGCTCAACCACCGCGACCATGGGCTGCTCGAGGCGGCCGGCGTGGCGGCGGATCGGCTCCACCTGCTGCCCAACCCGGTGCCTCCTATCGACGAACTGCCGCCACGCGAGACGGCTCGGGCGAAGCTCGAAAGGCAGTTTAACGTGGGGCCCGACGCGGCCTACCTGCTCTATCCCGTCCGGTGTATCCGTCGGAAGAACGTGGGCGAGGCGTTGCTGTTGAGTTCACTTGCCCCGCCGAACACGATTGTCGGGCTGACGTTGGCCCCGTTGAATCCGGTCGAGGCGCCGATCTACGAGGAGTGGAAACACGCGGCGAGCGAGATGCGTCTGCCTTGCCGGTTCGAAGTGGGCGCTCCCGGCGCGCTCTCCTTCGCCGAGAATCTGGCGGCAGCCGACGCGACGCTGACGACCAGTCTGGCCGAAGGGTTTGGCATGGTCATGCTCGAGTCGTGGCTGACCGGCAGCCCTCTGTTGGGCCGCGACCTGCCCGAGGTCACGGCCGACTTCATCCAATACGGCGTCCGGCTCGACTGGCTGCGGCCGGCGCTGCGGGTTCCGGTCGAGTGGATCGGACGCGAGATCTTGCGCCAGGCGATGGCTCGGGCGTATCGAGACGTGCTCGCTCGCTACGGGCGGTCCGAGCCGGCCGGTGTCGAGAAAGCCTTCGACGCGAAAATGCCAGACGGCCGGGTTGATTTCGGCGACCTGGTCGAGCCGATGCAACGCCAGATCATCCAACGTGTTTGGACCGACTCGGCGGCCCGGCGTCGCGTGCTGGACGAGAACCCCGGCCTGGAGGAGACGCTTGCCGTCCGTCGGGCCGACGCCGCCGACGTGGTCCGGCACAACGCCCAGGCCATCGACGCCCATTTCTCGCTCGAACCGAGCGGCCGGCGTTTGTTGCGTCTGTTGGAACAAGTGGCCGCCAGCCCTCGCACGTCGAGCCTCGATCCGTTACCCTATCCGGAGCGCATCCTCGACGCCTTTCTCGACCCGATGCGCTTTCGATTGATACGAACCTAACTGTAGGTCAGGCTATGCCTGACAGGCAGCGGAAATATTTTTTCTGTAGGGAACACGCTGCGCGACTGCTGTAGGGAACGGCCTCCGTGCCGTTCCGGATCACAGAGGAACGCCACAGAGGAACGCCACGAAGGAACGCCACAGAGGAACGCCACAGAGGGCGTTCCCTACAGGATGTCGATGAGCGATTCGTGTCAGGCACAGCCTGACCTACAAGAGCGAACCATGCCAGATTTATCCCCGAACGACATTTCCGAAATCCTTCGTCGACATGCTCGGCCGATGGAGCCGATCGCGACGGGGGAGGAGCCGCGCGGGGGAGTGCTGCGGGGTGTGAAGGCGGTGCTGTTCGATCTGTACGGGACGGTCTTCGTCAGCGGCAGCGGCGAGGTGGGCACGGTGGCCGCGCCGTGCGACATTGCCCTGGCTGAGGCGGCCGACGCGGTGGGCCTGCGGTTGACGTGCCCGGCCGAGGAGGCGGTGGAGTGTTTTTTCGAGACCATTCGGGCGGCCCACGCCGAGGATCGCCGGGCGGGCGTCGAATACCCGGAGGTCGACGTGGTCGCGATCTGGGCTCAGGTACTGGCCGAAATGGTCCGGCGCGGCGGCATCGATCCGGACGGCGTCCCAAGTGTCGACCCGGCCCGGCTGGCGGTCGAGTACGAAGCCCGGGCGAACCCCGTCTGGCCGATGCCCGGGGCCGAGGACTGTCTCGGGAAGCTCCGCGCAAAGGGCTTCCGGCTGGGCATCGTCAGCAACGCCCAGTTCTACACGCGGCGTCTGTTCGAGGCGCTTTGGAACCGGTCGGCCGAGGACGTGGGATTCGAGCCGGACCTGCAGTTCTATTCCTACGAGCACGGCTGGGGCAAACCGGGCTTGCGGCTGTTCGAGCTGGCCGTCGAGGCACTGGCTGCCAGGGGAATCGGCCCGACCGAAGCGGTCTACGTGGGAAACGACGTGCTGAACGATATTCTGCCCGCCGCGCGGCTCGGATTTCGCACGATCCTCTTTGCCGGCGACGTTCGGAGCCTCCGACTCCGGGAGGACGACCCTCGGGTGGAAGGCATTACCCCCGATTTGACCACCATCGGGCTCTGGGAACTTCAAGAACGTATGATTTCCTGAGGCGTGCCTGGCAGGTCCGACGGGTTGCGAGCCAACCCCCACCCCCACCGCCTCTGAGAAAGTACGTGTTTGACGAGGGCCGACCGGCCGGCTAGCCTGTCCGTTTTAGCCTCGATCTCCCCGAGCAGGTTTTGTTGTCGTGCCTTGTAACATTGGATTTGTCTCAACTCGATTTGCCGGCACGGACGGCGTGTCGTTGGAGAGCGCCAAGTGGGCCCGGATTCTTTGGGACCACCAGCATGTGAGCCATTGGTACGCCGGCAAGCTGGACCGCGACCCGGCGACCAGCATGTTGGTGCCCGAGGCGTACTTCTACGACCGGGAGAATGTCTGGATCAACGAGCGGGCGTTCGGCACGCGGCGTCGCACGCCGGAGATGACGCGGCGTATCTACGGGGTGGCCGACTACCTGAAGGGGACGCTCTACGATTTCGTCGAGGCCTTTTCGATCGACATTCTGATCGTCGAGAACGCGCTTTGCCTGCCGATGCACATTCCGCTGGGCGTGGCGCTGGCCAACTTCATTTCGGAGACCGAGATCCCGACGATCGCCCATCACCACGACTTCTATTGGGAGCGTGCCCGATTTTCGGTCAACGCGGTGGGCGATTTCCTGACAATGGCCTTTCCGCCGAAGCTGGAGTCGATTCAGCACGTAACGATCAACACGTTCGCCCAGGACAATTTATCGTGGCGCGAGGGGGCGTCGTCGGTTCTGGTGCCCAACGTGCTGGACTTCGAGCATCCTCCGACGGAGGAGGAAATGGCGGACACGGCGTTCCGCGAACGGATCGGGCTGGAGCCGGAGGACATCATGCTCTTGCAGCCCACCCGAGTGGTGCCGCGCAAGGGCATTGAGCATTCGATCGCCCTGGTTGCTCAACTGAAGGATCCGCGGTGCAAATTGGTCGTTTCGCACGAGTCGGGGGACGAGGGCCAGGACTATCAGCACGCCCTGACCGAGTTGGCCGAGCACTCGGGCGTCGATCTGCGGTTCGTCCACGCCCAGATGGCGCCTCCCGAGGGCGGCGACGCCAACGGCGGATCGGCCGGCGCGACCCTGGCCGAGGTCTACGCGGCGGCCGATTTGATTACTTATCCGAGTTTGTATGAAGGATTCGGCAACGCCCTGCTTGAAGCTTTTTATTATCGCAAGCCGGTGCTGGTGAACCGCTACTCGATCTTTATCTCCGACATCGAGCCGAAAGGTTTCAAAGTCGTGACAATGGACGGATTTCTTACCCGAAACGTCTTGGATCACGTCCGAAAAGTGATTTCCGATGAACAGTATCGCCGGGAAATGGTCGATTACAACTATGAATTGAGCAAAGCGTTCTTCAGCTACTCCGTTTTGCGCCGCAAGCTCCGGTCGCTCATCACGAACTTCACCGGCATGGACGATCTGTAATACCCTTTCTAATCTGAAATAGCGCGGCACGGAGCAAAGAATAGCCTGTTTTCCCGCAGGGTAAACAGGCGGTTGGGTGCAGGATCACGTTGGAATCGATATAAGAACAACTGAGCACTCCCGAGACAGAGGGGGCGCCAGGCGTTGACGATTCCGGGGAGGTCCTGCACAATAGGCCTTGCCCCCCACGATTGTCTCTCTCCAACCTTCGGGAGAGCGCCTGCCATGCCGCTCGATTCACGCTTGGCCAAAAGGCTCGAGCCTCGACTGAAACAGCTCTACGGCGCTGCGGGACGGCAGTGTCTGGAGCGGATTCTCCAACGGGTCCAGCGGACCACGCTTCCACGGCCCCAGCGGCCCGCCTCGCTCTGGGACCAGCGCGACGTCGTGTTGATCACCTATGCCGACCAGGTCCGCGACACGGCCAGTTGTCCATTGGCCGCGCTAGGACGGTTTCTTGCCCAAACCGAACTCTACCGGCTACTCAAGACGATTCATCTGTTGCCTTGCTTCCCCTATTCGTCCGACGACGGATTCTCGGTGATCGACTATCGCCAGATCGACCCGGTGCTGGGGGAGTGGTCGGACGTCCGCCAATTGGGTCAGCAGTACGACCTGATGCTGGACCTGGTGTTGAACCACGTCTCGCGGGCCAGCGCGTGGTTCACCGGCTATCAAGCGGGGCAAGAACCCTACACGCGCTATTTCATCGAGGCCGACCCGGAGGCCGATCTCTCCGAGGTGACTCGGCCGCGGAACCTGCCCTTGCTGACCCCGATCGACACAACCCGTGGGCGGCGGCACGTTTGGACCACCTTCAGCGACGACCAGATCGACTTGAACTACGCCGAGCCGGACGTCCTGGTCGAGATGATCGACGTTCTGATGCTCTACCTGGAGCAGGGTGCCCGGATCGTGCGGCTCGACGCGATTGCCTACCTCTGGAAAGAGCAGGGCACCTCGTGCATTCACTTGCCCCAGACCCACACAGTGGTCAAGCTGCTGCGCGATCTGGTCGATGAGGTGGCCCCCGGCGCGATCCTGCTGACCGAGACGAACGTCCCGCACCGCGAGAACGTCAGCTATTTGGGCAACGGGGACGAAGCCCAGATGGTCTACCAGTTCAGCCTGGCCCCGCTGCTGGTCGAAGCGCTGCAGACCGGTCAGGCCGATCTGCTGGTTGAGTGGTTGAAAGGTCTGGAGCCGCTCCTGCCAGGCACGACCGCGCTGAACTTCACCGCGTCACACGACGGCATCGGCGTTCGGCCGCTCGAGGGCCTGATGCCTCCCAAACGGTTTGGGCGGTTGATCCAAGCTGTTCGTCAGCGGGGCGGTCGTGTCAGCACCAAACGCAACCCGGACGGGACCGAGAGCCCTTACGAGTTGAACATCACGTACTTTTCGGCCCTGGCCGAGCCGGGCATGCCCGAGGGCGCGCTCGTGCAGATCCAACGCTTCCTGGCCAGTCAAGCGTTGATGTTGGCCTTGCGCGGGATCCCGGCCGTTTACTTCCATAGCCTCCTCGGCACGCCGAACGACCTGACCGGGGTCGAGCGGACGGGGCGCGCCCGATCGATCAACCGGCGGAAGTTCCGGGCGTCGGAACTTCGGGCACTCTTGGACGATCCGAAGTCCCCGTCGGCTATGGTCCTGGCGGCCTACCGCGCGATGCTGGCCGCGCGGATCGTCCGGCCCGCGTTCCATCCGGACGCCGACCAAGAGGTCCTCACGGTCGACTCACCGTCGGTCGTCGCCTTGTTGCGGACGAGTGTCGACGGGTCGGATCGGGTGCTCGTGCTGGCCAACCTGGGCCCCGAGGCGCAGTCGGTCCAGTCGTTGGGCCACCGCCGCTTCCGCCTGAGGCAGGACCTGTTGGCCCCGTCGAGCGACCCGTCGCCGACAAACATCCCCGTGCTCGGTCCCTACCAAGTGGCTTGGTGGGTCGTGTGACCGTCGGCCTCGGTTGTCGCACTCGACCGGGTAGCACTAGTTCTACTGTCCCAAGTGACATGGCGAGACGTAAGTGATTTTGGTATATGATCTTCTGGACATGGACTTGTTCAGGAGATTA
>JAFGFF010000251.1 GCA_016931075.1 Pirellulales bacterium
CCCGCCATGCCTCTAGTTCCATACTAGGTCCGGCCACCACGAGCGTCAACGCGGCGCACCCCCTCCCGCAGCGGGGAATTGGCCGTGGTCACGCGGGTAGAATGCCGGTGAGTGGGGCAATGGCTACTTCAGGGCCGAAGCGTCGCTGGCGAAGTCGACGCGCGGGTCGTGGGCGTAGAAGTGCCGGGCGATTTCCTGGGAAAGGATCCCGATGTAGTGGTTGCGGAACCGAGAATCGCCCATTTCCGAGGCGGGCACGGCCGAGTTGGGCGGCCAGACGGATGGATCGGGCGATTTCTCGAACACGGTCTCCTCCGTCTTGCAGTCGATCACCTTCAACGAATAGTTCGCTCTGCCCTGGTAGAGCGTCTGGCCCTGGTTGATATCAAAACTCAACAGGTCGATCGCCACCACCATTTCAGCATTAAGCGCCCGGCCGATCTCGATCGGCTCTTCCATGATGTTGGCGTCGAGCCAGGCGTCCACTTTCTCGTGGCTGATGACCTTGATCTTGTTCTGTTTCAAGAGCTTGCCGACCTCACGGGCGATCTGTTTCGAGGCGTCCATGTTGCCATACTGCGACTCGGCCAGCGGCCGGCAGACGACGACCACCGACTTTTTCTTCAAGCCCTTGAACTCGGCCGGCGTGTCGGCCGCCCCGAAGAGATACATGGCTGTCAAGAGCGGCCCGGCGCATCCGCCCACCAGGAGCGACGTCAGCAGAAGAGCCAGGGCTACGAACCGGTGTGTTCGGAGAAGACGTGAACGTTCCATCGTGAACGACCTCGCAAGGCGGAATGAAAGGCAAAGGCCCCGAAATCAGGGTCCTTTTCGGCCCAAGCGGTCCCGCTTCCGCTCCAGGGCCCTACGCCCGAGTAGGTTCTTGAAGACAAGATTTCTTATCCACACGTCAGGTGAACGATCCAGTCGACCACCATGACGACAACCACCGCGCCGACCACGACGGCGACGGCCTTTTCGGTCGGCGCTCGAAAGAGCCACCGGCCTCGCACGGCCGACGCAACCAGCCACGGTCCCGCGATCAGGCACACGGTCGCCAGCAGCGTTCCGCCCGCGTTGGCCCCGACCGCCTCGCGCCACTGCCCTCGAGCCAAATGAACGAAGGCCGTCGTCGATCCACACGTCGGACACCGCTGGCCGAACAGGACGTGAAACGAACACGGTCCCAGGCCCAACTGCTCATGGGTACCATGCCCTCGCGCGTCCGGCTCCAGCAGGCAAGCCACGCCAAAAGGGCACAACATGCCGATCCCCAACACGGCCGCAAAAATCCGCCGGCCAGGCGAAATCGATCGAGCATGGGGTCTCTGGGCGTCTGTCACGTCATCCGACTCGCGTGGAGGGGGGACAATAGCGAGAACCCCGGGCGACCGCAAGAGAGATTGGGGGGATTGGGGATTGGGGATTGGGGATTGGGGATTGGGGATTGGGGATTGAAACCGAGCGGGGGATGTCAGTCCCCTGTTTGGCTCCCGCTTCAGTGGTAAAATGGGACCTGTTCGGCACCTTTGCTTAAGGACTCCCCCATGTTTCGGGTGAAAGTCTGCGGAATCACGACCCAGGACGACGCCCGGCGGTGTGTCGAGGCGGGGGTGGGGGCGTTGGGGCTGAACTTCTACCCGAAAAGCCCTCGGTGCGTGACGATCGACAGTGTGGGCTTCGACATGGCGGCAGCCATCGCCAGGGCGGCGCCTCCAGAAGTCACCACGGTGGGGCTGTTCGTCAATGCCGACGAGCCGACGATCCGTCGGGCGTGGGAGGTGGTCGGGTTTGGGTTGATCCAGTTGCACGGCGACGAGACGCCCGAGTTCGTGGCCCAACTCGCCGCCGCCGGGCTGCCGCCCGTGATGCGAGCATTTCGCCTCGGTCCGGCTGGGCTGGGGCCGGTGTACGAATTCCTGGCAGAATGCGACCGGTTGGGTTGCCGGCCGGCGGCCGTACTGCTCGACGCCCACGTGCCGGGCAGCTTCGGAGGAACCGGCCATGTGGCCGACTGGTCAACGGCGTCCATTTACCCAAAGAATACAAAAAAACCCACAATGGTGCTGGCGGGGGGACTCACCCCAGACAATGTCGCCACAGCCATTCACACGGTCCACCCCGCCGCAGTCGACACGGCCAGCGGCGTCGAATCCAGCCCCGGCCGCAAGGATCCGGCCCTGGTCCGAGCATTCGTCGACGCCGCCATGGCGGCTTTCTCTGGCGAAAATCCAGCCTAGTTGCCCTTGATGTTCCAAGCCCCGCCCGCTTCCCCCTTGCGGGAAAGATAGGTAAGCCCGTATCATATCGCCTTGGTGATGACGGTCCGATCGACGCGTCACGATTCGAGCGACACGAAAGAAGGAGAATTTCCCGTGGCCCAAGCACAGACGAAACTGCCTTACAAGGTGGCCGATCTTTCCCTGGCCGAGTGGGGGCGGAAGGAACTGACCCTGGCCGAGAATGAGATGCCCGGCTTGATGGCCTTGCGGAAGAAATACGGCGCGAGCAAGCCTCTGAAGGGGGCTAACATCGCCGGCTGCCTGCACATGACGATCCAGACAGCCATGCTCATTGAGACGCTCACCGCCCTGGGCGCCGAGGTCACCTGGAGCAGTTGCAACAAGTTCTCGACCCAGGACCACGCCGCCGCCGCCATCGCCAAGACGGGCGTGCCCGTGTTCGCCTGGAAGGGCGAAACGCTCGAAGAGTACTGGTGGTGCGTCAAGCAGACCGTGATCTTCCCCGACGGCGAGCCCTTGAACCTGGTCGTCGACGACGGCGGCGACCTGACGCTGATCATCCACCGGGGCTACGAGGCCGAAAACGACCCCAGCATCCTCGACGAGCCGACCGACCTCGAAGAACTCCGGATCATCAACGACCTGCTCAAGGAAACGCTCGAAGAAGACCCGCAATACTGGCACAAGGTCGTCGACGTCTGGAAGGGCCTCTCCGAGGAAACCACCACCGGCGTCCACCGGCTCTACCAGATGCACGAGCAGGGCAAACTCCTCGTCCCGGCCATCAACGTCAACGACTCGGTCACCAAAAGCAAGTTCGACAACCTCTACGGCTGCCGCGAGTCACTGGCCGACGGCATCAAACGGGCGACCGACGTCATGGTCGCCGGCAAAGTCGTCGTCATCTGCGGCTACGGCGACGTCGGCAAGGGCTGCGCCCATTCGATGCGAAGCTACGGCGCCCGCGTGCTGATCACCGAAATCGACCCGATCTGCGCCCTGCAAGCGGCCATGGAGGGCTTCGAGGTCACGACGATGGAAGACGCCGCCTCACGCGGCAACATCTTCGTCACGGCCACCGGCTGCCGCGACATCATCCGGCCCGAACACATGGCCAAGATGCCCCACGACGCCATCGTCTGCAACATCGGCCACTTCGACCTCGAGATCGACGTCGCCGGCCTCGAGGCCTACAAGGGCATCAAGAAGACCGAAATCAAGCCGCTGGTCGATCACTACACGTTCCCCGACGGCCATTCGATCATCCTGTTGGCCGAAGGCCGGCTGGTGAACCTGGGCTGCGCGACGGGCCACCCCTCGTTCGTCATGTCCAACTCGTTCACCAACCAGGTGCTCGCCCAGATGGCTCTCTGGACCCAGCCCGATGAGTATCCCCTGGGCGTCCACGTCCTGCCCAAGACGCTCGACGAAGAGGTCGCCCGACTGCACCTCGCCCAACTCGGCGTCAAGCTCACCAAGCTAACCAAGGTCCAGGCCGACTACCTCGGCATTCCGGTCGAAGGCCCGTTCAAGCCGGAGTACTATCGGTACTAGACGGCCGGGCAAGCAAAGCTCCCCTCTCCATTTGGGAAAGGGGCCGGGGGTAAGGGCGTGCCACAATAGGTAATCTCTATCAACGGGTGGTCACGATAACTTCGTGCATGGGCTGTACGAAGCTGTTGGTCAGTCGCGAGGCTTTGTTGGTTCGCTACCCGTACCCGGGCGAATCTCGCAATCTGGTTGACAGAACATGTTGAGTTTATTCCCTGGGTGAAGAGGTGACCTTGCTGATGAATTGTATGGGATCAATGATTTTCACTCCTTCGGCATTCGCAAAGGCAGAAAGAGACAGGGATGCCCGCATTTGTGACGCAGTTAGGTCAGGTCGCAACTGCCACCCCATCGCAAGGACACCAGTGCAATAAGGAATGGACCAACTCAGGCCACCCCGCCCGCAATACTGGTAGGAGAATTCTTCTTTGTCGTACTGCTCGGCAGTGGTTCGTGGAGAAGAGGGGACAAGCAGCTTTTTCGAAGAAGACCTGCCGGCTATTCCGGGAAAGCCTGGTTGACACTTGGCCACGCTCTCCGGTTCCGCCACGTCATAGTAGCAGGAGCCGACAAATCCGCGGTGGGCAGTGCAGTCCAGAACCAGGATTCCGGCGGCCTCGGCACGGTCACATGCGACGTCCCACAATTCGTTGTTCTTCGTAAACGGGGAGCCAGGCCCCGAAGGCGCTGCCGAAACGGACACGACACGAATTTTGTTATCTTTGGGAAGCTGCTTGTTCCATTCGAGTATTTTGTCAAGGGCTTTCGCCTGGTAGGCCGCGTCTCGTGTCCAGGAAGGCGCGGCAACGTAATAGAGCCTGGCTTCCGGTGCTGTTCCGCAATGCGTGCCGACAAGCAAGCTGGCGACCGCGGGCCCGTGCATGCTGCTTCGGCTCCCACAACCCACGTCATGGTAGGTCGCGATCTTGCCGGCAAACTCCGGGTGGTTCTGGTAAAGCGGCTGGTCGATAATCGCAACGTTGACGCCTTTACCCGTGATCCCCAGCTTGTGCAGTTCGCGAACGCCAAGCCCCGGATTCATCGCATCTGTCATGATTTTGCGTGGGTGACACTCCTCGGGCATTCGCAACAGATTGGGCCAGACCGTCTTTTCGTTGAACGTCAGCGTCGCAGGAAGGCTAGGCCGGTTTGACAGATCCAGGCCGCTCAAGTCTTTCCAGCGGGCATCGGCGAATCCCTTGACCGACATGACGGGACGAACCGACCTGAAGGTCTGTTTTTCTGTCGTCGCGGGCTTGGGGGTCTTGTCCACTGCCCCGGCCTCTTTGGTGTTCCTCTTTTTCAGGACGTAATAGGGCGGCTTCTGGTATCGAATTTTATAGTCACCCACCTTCCACTGAACGAAGAGGTACATCTCTCCGTCGGTTTTCATGATCTCATATTCGGAAGCTTCGACGATTCCTTTCGTCCACTTGCCCGGGCGCTTGCGCCAACCGGAATCTCGGACCTTGACAGACACGACGCCGTTCTTGTCGAACTTCATGCCCTTGAGAAAATCCAGTGGACCGCGAAAGGATTGTTTGCCAGGAACGAAGTGTTTCTTCTCTTTGACAAAATCAACGACTTCCCACGTACCTAAGACGTCAGGGTCCGGCACAAAGGGATAGTCCATTTTGTCTTTGAGGTGACCGTTCTTGTCCAACGTCGTCGTTTCGGGGATCCACGGCCGGCCTTTGCGGATTTCTTCGAGAGTGCGTGATCTCCAGGGTGGAGTCTCCGCGGCGCCATCGACTTTCTGGAGGACAAAATAGCCGGGTTTTTCGTATCGGGTCGTGTATCCAGGCAATTTCTTTTGGCAGAAGAGATACGTCTTTCCGTCAGACTTCATGATTTCATATTTGGAAGCGATGAAGACGAAGCGGTCCTGATAGAATCCCTTGGTCCAGGTTGCGCGAGAAGGGTACCAAACATGATCACGCTTCTTGAGGCCCACCGTTCCGTCCTTGACGAACCACATTCCCCGGAGGTTAATCTGCCTTTCGAATTTTCCCTTCTTGCTGGGAACGAACTGGCTCTTCTCCTTGACGAAATCAACCACTTCCCAGTGTCCCACGACATCAGGATCTGGCACGAAGGGATAGTCCACTTTATCTTTGAGATAACCCCGCGAGTCCAGCGTTGTCGTTTCGGGGATCCATGGTCGGTTCTTGCGGATCTCCTCGATGGTTAGTGCTTTCCGTGCCGGCGCCTCCTGAGCATTGGTCAGACTGAGACTTCCCAGTACAGTCATCAGCAGGACCGCCAAGTTAGCAAGAAATCGCGTGGGTCTCTTTAAGCAAACAGCCATCGGAGTTCTCCCTTTTCTGAAGGTTTTGTCTGCCAATGCGCCGACCAAAGAAGGCCTGCGATGGTGCTTAAAACGAAAAAGGGGGCAGGACTGTTCTCTAGCCGGATGTCACTGCTGGAGAATCGCAGCAGTGCTCAACCTTGCTGGCGCTGCCCCAATCAGCTATCCCTCAGGATACCGCGGCGGCGAGCAGAAAAAAGAACCCCCGATCTAGCGGATTGGCTTTGTGGGTGGCACACGGCGAACTCCAGTGCTTTGCAGGGCGAGGCGGGCCTGTCCCGCTTATTTCCGCGCAAACGGAATTGGCAGACCCCGCCTGTTCGCCTCGATAAATCGCTCTACAAATTCGTCGATAACATACCCAGGCACGGCGGCCGAACGCTCGTTAGGTGGAAGATGCATGAGTTCGGCTTCTATAACATCCTCGGGCACAAGGTTTGCGACGGGCAGAGGAAATTGGGCGTAGAAACGCCGGGTTGCTCTCCAGACGACCAGCCCCAAGTTGGATACGCAGTATACCCGTCGCTCCACAGGTGTTTTCCCTATCCAACCCTTCTCGGACCGGTAACAGACATACGCCCTGTGGCACAACCGTTTCATCAACCGCGACAGAGCCCCACTCGACCCGGTCACGTTCAGCCTGTTTAACTCCCTGCGAATCTCGGGCACCGTCTTCTCTCCCTGCAACAGGAGCCCGATCACGAAGAACTGCAGAGGAGTGACCTCGGGCAGCCGCTTGGGCCATTTCGCCTCGTTGGCCTTTTTCCCGGTTGCTTGCTCTTCCATGCGATCGAGTCTACCGCACGGCGAGGGCGATTTCACCGTCAGTTTTTGGCCACCCCTCTTTGGAATGAATCGTGATGGGCCATGTTAATTTGCCTGGCGGCACCGACAAATTGCCCACAAGAGCCTGGCCTAAAAAAAGCCTTGCCACGCATCTTTCGGGCTGGTAGTGTGAGCTTAGTTTGAAAATTCGTTTTTTCTGAAATGCAGTGTGGGAACGTTTTCCGAAGGCGTGTCCTAACCTTATTGCCTGCCGCATGATACGCCGACTCCGCCAAGCCCATGTCTCGTTTTTCCCGGCACTCAGCGATCAACGCCTTTTCCCATGCTCCAACCCTTTTCTCCGGAACATCTTATAACGCCATAACCCGAATGGTTCCCTACATGATCTCGTGTAAACCAGGGTTCCTACTTTACACGAGGTCACTCCTACTTTACCCCATGTCACCTCCCTGGTTGACATGACATCAAGTAGGCGTCTACTTTGCCAGAGCGACCGATTTGTTTTCCATCGTGTGGTTTGTTTTCCTAGCCCGCTCCACGCTCGTCTGAAATGGCCTCTCGCGAAAGACAGAGCATGACAATTACCCCAATCGGGGTAGAATTTCCCTTGTGACGATCGACCGCCTGGGCGTTTGGCTGCGATGTTGCCATCAACAGGTGATCGGCTGACCCTTCTGCGAAAGAGTCATCCACGATGAGCATCGAAAAGAACAAAAGTGGTTTCTATGAATGGCATGATCCTCCCGAGGGCATTCCAAGCATTGGCATTCAAACTTCTCGGTGCAAGAAGTGTATCGCATACTATCATGAGAAAGGATTTCGCGGACTTTTCGGCAATCCGCATTTTGGATTCAGACAGGATAATCTCGATTTCCTAACGGAAACCACAAATGCAAAGCTCGTCTGGTTTTTTCAGATCAATATAAAAAATGTCGAAGCTCTTTATGAACTCACAGAGTTGGAGTACTTTGGGATTAATGACAAACGACCGGGCATCGACTTTTCAAGATTCCCGAAGTTGCGAACCGCTATCAATCAATGGATCAAGAAGGACATTGGCATATCCAAATCCTCTATCCGTGAGTACCACCTCTGGCATTTCAAGCCTCGTTCAAAATCATATGATGGACTCGAAATCCCGAAAGACGTTCGAGAATTGCATCTGTACTGGGCAAATCCAGCATCCTTAAGTGGCCTACCCGTCCTAAAAAAACTTAGGCACATCGAATTCCATCGCTGTCGTAATTTGGAGGATTTGTCTGCTCTGCCGACGATTGCACCAGCGCTGAAAACACTGGTGATTACAACCTCATCTCGCGTCGATCCGATTCGAGGTATTGTGGATCATCCCACCTTGAAAAAAACCTTGATCAGTTGATAATCCCTCGAGGACATAGCTGGAATAGACCAGATAGCACAGCTACCCGCTGTTTGAACCAGCCGGTGAGGAGTGCCCATGACCAATCGACGTAGGTTGACGTTTTCGCTCGCGACGTTGATGCTGCTGGTCGTCATCGTGGCCCAGGGCATCTCTCAATACGTCATGATGCGAGAACTGGCGGCGGCCCGTGCCGAGGTCGAGGAGATCCGGCGGAAGTACGGCCATATCCGCGTCGAAGACGAGCAGAAGGTGTACATCGCCAGCATCACCGAGAACGAGAACGTTGGCACCGCCTATCGACTTCGCATCCCGCCGGGCTGCCACTATATGCTGAATCTGGCGGATACCACTTTTCCGGCCAACGGTTACTTGGAAGATCCTCGGCCGACGAAGACGCTTTCGATGAACACCTGGAAGAAAGGTGCGGACGTCGTGCTCTCGTACATGATCTATAATGATGGCAAAAAACAAAAAGTGCGAGTCTGGACGGAAACGGCCACGTTGTTCGACTACCACTTAAAGAACTGGGTAGACAGCGTCGGACCGTCGGAAGGTTCCTCCCTGGAAGCCATCCCGCAGAAGGCATTTTCTCCAAATGAAACGATTCGACTCATGTCATGGAAAAATCCCGAAACACGACGTGGTGTTATACTCTGGATGGAACCGCTGGCCGCTTGGGAAGCAAGACGCTCGCGCAAATGATCTCGGCCGGGCAATGAGCAACGCTGGCGCGAGCGTCAGTGAACATCCACGATCAACGCCGCCGCAAGAGGGCTAACGGTAGGGCCAGGAGCAGTAGGATGAAGGTCGACGGCTCGGGTACCGCAGCGGCATAGGGCATGAAGGCGAACACGAAATCGGTGTTCTGAAACGCGGACGACGTGCTGTTGCGGTCGCGCGTGTTGACGAGGAAGTAGTCGCCGTCGGCCTCGTAGGAGATGATATTGTCGGCCGGGGCCGTGATGCCGCTGGTTTCCATGTCGGCCACCGACAGGAGCAGTATCCCGTCCTCAGGCGTGTAGCCGTCGAGGTCGATGCGATAGACGCCCGTGTCCGTTTGGGTGACGGAGAATAATCCGACGCCGTCGGCGACGGCGCCGTTGACGATCCGCCCTCCGACCAGTCCCGGCGTGTCGTAGTCGATGTAGACGAAGCTCCAAGGGGCGTCTTCCAGAGCGCTGAACGAAGTGGCTGTGTCGTCGCGAACGGCGACTTGCCAGCCGGAACCGTCGGCCAGCGGGGCCGTCGAGGCGAAGTTGTAGCCGTTGGCCGCGCCGACGGCGAAAAGCATGCCGTCGTCCAGCGAATCGACTTCGTAAATCTCCACCTGGTAAAGGCCGGTGCTGATCCGGGTGACGTCGCTGGCCGAGACGCCGTTGTGTTCGAGCAACGCGCCACTGCTTGCGACGTGGCCGCCGGTCCAGCCGTCGGCGAACGGGAAGAACGCCGCGGCGACGTTGACGTTGAACTCGCCGCCGTTGGTGGCGCGGCTCGTGGCGATCTGAAGGACGTTGTTCTCGATGCCGCTGAAGTGGTTTGTGTAAGACACTTCGACCGTGCCGTAGCTGGTGCCGCGGACGTTCTGGCAGACCGTGGCCATCATGACGCCCTGTTCGCGATAGGTCGGGATCCCGTCGACGGCGACCGAGACGTCGGCCTTGTTCGCGGGACTAAGGAGCGAGACGACCCCAGGACCACTGCCGACGATGGTCCAGACGTTGCCGCTGTCGACCACGTCCAACTGGAATGCGGACGTCCCGTGAATCATCGGCGGCAGCGGTTCCTCGGGCGGCAATTGGCTCATCTGAAGCGTGAATTCCTGGTCCGCTGTCCGGAGATAGGCGCCTTGATAGGGCGAGTAGGTCGAGACCTTGACCGTGTCGCCGTCGTTCATGAACTCCAAAATCCGCAGGTAGCCGTCGCCGCCGTTCGCCCGCATTTGATAGTTGGCAAGGATTTGATGCACAACGTTGCCGTTGTCTCCTTCGCTGCCCAGCCATCCGGTTCCGTCGTTGAGCACGTGTCCGTTGAAGGTGAACTTCCAATTTTCATGTTTCTTAACCAGCTTGTCCCACAGTTCCTGACCGTCGTTGATCGTGCCCGACAGACTGTAGTTATGCGGGTTCCAGGTTTGAGACGTGCCTTTGTTGGCCCAGTCGTATCGCGTGCCGTCGCTGTAGAGATAGGCGTGCAGGTTCAGGATGAAGTTGTGATTCGGGTGGGCGTCGGCCACGTCGTCCATCCACTCGACGACTTCGTTGCGTGGGCCGAATTCGCACGAAAAGACGAGCCAGTCCTGGCCGCCGGCGTTGAACGTGCAGTAGCTGTTGTCCGTCCTGCCCTCCTCAAAGAAACCACCGTTGGTTCCGGTGAAGTGCGACTGCGTGGCGTAGTCCGAACCGGGCCCGAAGTAGGTCGGATTGTTGAAAAGCGAAGTCCGAGCGGAAAGGTTGTAGTCGTGGTTGCCCGGCCCGACCGAATAGGGCACACCCGCCGTCTCCAGGATACCCAGCGCCGCCTTCGCGCGGGTGAACTGGGCCGCGGAGTTGCTGTTTGTGACGTCTCCTTGGTGCAGCACCATCTGGATGTTGTGCGATGTCTCGTGTTCGACGATCCATTGGGTCTGCGAATTGAAAATCAATGCTTCAGGGTCGGTGTCGCAGTAGTTCTGCGTGTCGGGCAACAGAATCATCGTCCAAGATCCGTCCGAGATAGGATCGGCCTGGACGAACCCCCAAGCGAACGACCCGGCAAAGGAAATGGACAACAGGAGGACAACCATCAGAGAGTGCTTTGCGCAGAATGTCATTACACTAACTCCATCCCATGAAGAGGGGCGCCCCACTAGCCAGAGGCAGACCGAATACGAAATACCATCCCATGGCAACGGAAGTTGCCCTCGCGTTGCTACGCCTACCAGCTTCAGTATACCCATCCAAATAGGGGCACCTCAAGCGAATCACTAATGAAACACGAATATGCACAGAAGCATGTTCGTTTGTTTGCCATCGGATGGGCCTTTCCCATGCGTTCGCTCCCCCACCGAGGTCGCTATGGGCCCCAGAGGGGCTGCCAACCATCGCTCCCGACCCCGTTGACAGGGGGTGCTGACTGGTAGCCTGGCTAGCGGCGTTTCTTGAACGCGGATGGAGATCACCGATTCCACGGCTACAGCAAACTGAAGGGCCTGCCATGAATAAGCTGATCGCTATTGCTTCCTCCGCCGGATGCAAAAGAGAAGGCCGATGGCACCCGTGCCAAGCAGGGCGAGGGTGGAAGGTTCGGGAACACTCGTCGCGATGCGGAATCCGGAGGAACTCTATTCAATGTCCACGCCGGTACCCAAGCCGCCGGCGGCGCTTATCAGTTCATCTTCGACGGCCACTGAAAGATCGGGGATTCGGAAGTAGGTGGCAACGCCGGTGGGGTCGACGAACTCGGTGAGGACAACGGCCAGCGGAGGCGACGATTTGTCGCTGCCGACAAGTCGGGCGGTGGCCGAAACCTTCAGTCCGTCGGGCCGGACGGACGGGTCGGCGACCGGCCGGCCGAGCGACGTCGGGTCGAGCACCAGGTCGTTGGGCGCCTTGATCTTCTTGAGCAGCTCGGTGTTTTGGGCCGTGCCGATGCAGTAAACGACCGGGCCCCGCATCAGGGCGACGCGGCCTTCCTGGGTCTGGTGTCCCCGCACGAGCCGCCAGGGCATCGGCATGTCGAGCGTCAACGTGTCGCCCGGGCTCCACGTCCGTCGCAGTTCGAAATACTTCGCTCCCGGTGCAACTGGGCGGGCCGGTTCGCCGGCCAACGTGAGCGTCGCCTTCGGGCACCAACGCGGAATCCGCAGCCGCAACGAAAACTCCGTCGGTTCCGACGGCGTCACCTGGATCTTGACCACACCCGACGTCGGATAGTCGGTCTCTTGCTGAATCGTGACGCTTCGCCCCCCGGGCAGCGCGAACGTCTTCTTCGACTGCGTGAAGAGATTCAACACGACGGCGCCGTCGGCCGTTTGGTAGTAGACCATTTCCGGCAGTTCGGCGATAATCCGCCGGTGGTTGCCCGGACAGCAGAACCCGTCGTTCTCGAAATAGCGGCGAGGGCCTTCGAACGGGGTGAAGTAGCGGATGCGTCGCCCGGCCGGATCCTGGGCGGCGAACAGGGCGTTGTAGACCGCCCGTTCGATCAAATCACCGTACCGGAGATCGCCCTCCAGACGCAGGAGGCTCCCGAACCATCGAATCAGGTAGTCGGTCACACACGATTCGGCTACCGGGCCGCGGCCGTTTTGCGTGTAGGAAAAACGTTCTCCGTCGGACGCCGAGCCGATCACGAACAGGCAGCCACCGCGGCGCGTCAGTTCGCGCAGGACGAACCGCGACGCTTCCAGCAGGCCTTCGTCCCCTTCCCACCGATAGAGCATCGTCTGGGCGTAGCACCTGGCCACGTTGACATACACGTGCGACGTCGTCGGCCCGGTCAGATTGTCCTTCCGCCACTTGCGAAGACTGGCGTGTTCCGTCTCGCCGTGCGGGAACCCGTGCGGCATGTCGGCGGCGAACGTCAGGTAGCGCCGGTCGCCCGTGCAACCGTACAGCGTCAGCATGGCCTCGGGCAGGCCGGCCGTGCAGACCCGATCGCGCTGGGCGACGCGAGGGAACGACTTGAGAATGTAATCGGCCACCTCTCGGGCGTAGTCGAGCGACTTCCGGTCGCCGCAGTAGCGCCAATGGTCGACCAGCCCCAGCACCGAGTACTCCTGGTCGTGCAGAATCCAGTTGCGTCCGTTCTGCTGGCCGTCAGGCTCGACCGGCATGTGGCCCAGATAGCCGTCGGCGTCACGAGTCTTCATCAACTCCTCGATCAGCCGGGCCGTTCGCCGCGCCACTCGCGGATCGCCCGTATACGCCGCGAACCGGCTGCCCGCGTCAATCACCTTGCCCACGCCGATATAACGCCGATCGCCAGCGGGCCGTTTTCGAAACGGCTCGACGAAATCGCGTTCCAGATCGATCACCATGAAGTTCTTCTCGATCAACTCGTCCAACCGCCGTCCGATCTCGCCCGACAACTCGCCCTGCGTCAGGCGCACGCTCCGCAATTTATCTTCAACCTTCGGTTTCGCCTTGTTTGCCTCGCCCAAGGCGGTGTTTCCCTGGATTGCGAGCACAACGACCAACACACCCAGCCTGATAAACGGTGTCCGCATGGCAGATCTCCCGAGTTGGTAGCAAAGGGCAGCAATCCAACAGTCAAATGTATGAAACGATGCTCCGCGTGGGACTTCTGGGCCTGTCTGCTCTCCAATAGCAGAGCTGCCGTGAACATCCGCGTCAACTCTTCCGTGAGACTCTGTGGCCTCCGTGGTTCATCCTGAATGAATCCACCACGGAGGACTCGGAGGTACACGGAGGATATCATACTCGGTCGCTTTTTCGTCCTGCTTCCGCCAAAGGTCCGTCTGTTGAGCAAATACATAGTGCTGTTCTAAAACACCACCTTACACCCCGGCAGCTTCTTCTTCAGCTTATCAACAGCCTCTTTCGAGAGGTTGTTGCCCGTGAGCTTCAGTTCCTTGAGTTTCGTGAGATTGGCCAAGCCAGGCAGAGCCGCGTCGGTGATGCCCGACGATTCGAGGGAGAGGTATTCGAGGTTGGGAAGAGCTGCGAGAGAGGCGGTGGCGGCATCGGTCAGGCGGGCGTCCCAGAGGCTCAGCCAGCGGAGTTTGGGGAACTGCTTGAGTTGGGCGACGGCCGCGTCGTCGACTTGGGTCTCGCTCAGGTCGAGCTTCCAGAGGTTTTTGGCATTTTTTAGGTGAGCCAGGCCTTTGGCGTCGACGGGCATGGCCCGGGCGTTGAGCTGTTCGAGCTTGGTCAGGTTCTTCAGGTGGACGAAACCGTCGCTGCTGGCGTAGGAGCGGAAGAGGCCCAATTCGCGGAGGTCGCTCAGCCCGGCCAGTTGGGCAAGCCCTTCGTCGTCGACCTCGGTGTCCTCGAGCACGAGCGAGACGAGCTTGGGCAGCTTGACCAGGTGGGTCAGCCCTTCGTTGGTGACGCCCGAGCGGATCTTGACGGCCTTCAGGTTGGTCAGCCCTGTCAGGTGGGCGAGCCCTTCGTCGGTGATCGACATGCAGCCGCGCAGGTCGATCTGTTGGAGTTGCTTGCAGTTCTTCAGATGGATCAGGGCGTCGTTGTGGAGGTTGTTGTAGAGCAGATCGAGCCGCTTGAGCTTGGGCAGCTTGGCGATCGAGGCCAGGGCGTCGTCGGTCATGCTGCTCGAGCGCCGGAGGTTGAGGCTCTCGAGGTTTTGTAGAGCGGCGGTCAGTCGTTCAACGCCCTGGTCGGTGATCTCGGTATTGAACAGGGTCAGGTCGACCAATCCGGTCAGGCCGGTCAGGTGCTCGACGCCTTTGTCGGTGATCTCGGAGCCATAGAGCCGCAGTTTGCGAAGGTCTTTTAGGGCGGCGATGACCTTGAGGTCGTCGTCCGTGGTGGCAACCTTGTCCAAGTCGACTTCGGCCACTTTGTACAGCCCGGCCATTTTCATTTTCCCGCCGAGCTTCTGCACCCGCTCCATGGCAAGTTCAATCTCCGGGCTGGGCGGATGGGGCTTGGGGGCCTGAGTCGCATTGACCGGCCGCTCCTTGGCCGGCGACTTCGAATCGGCCGGATCACAGCCAGTGAAGAGGGTTAGGGGTAGTACGATGATTAGGGCCATCCAATGAAATCTCATATCTTCCTCCTGAGATACTTGTCGGGTGCCATGCCCAGACGCTGCTTCAGCAGCGGATGGGCATGTTGGCAAGGGTATCCAACTATCATGCCCATCCGCCGCCAAGGC
>JAFGFF010000252.1 GCA_016931075.1 Pirellulales bacterium
GACCGTCGACCAACGGCCCGAAGCGCGCCGCGCCGGTCGGTTCCGCCTGGTCGTGCTGCTCGTTCTCCTGCCCGTGCTGATCGGCCTGGGCGTCCTGCTCGGCCGAGGGCTGGCCGGGCCGCTGGGACGCTTGGACCCGAAGATCCAACTGGCCGAACACCTGCACGCTTATGAAATGCGTCAAGCACAAGCGGCCGGCACGCCCTCAAGCGGAAAAGGTGCCAGGCACCTTTTGCCGCAGGCGGCCTCCGGGTGCTTCGCACAAAAGGTGCCTGGCACCTTTTCCGCTTCCGGCCCGACGCAACGGACGATCGACGCGGTCGAGGCGTTTCGCGTTACGAAGAAAGAAGCCAAAGCGTGTTACAGCGAGGCCCTGGCCCAGCAGGCCCGGCTCAACATCGCCGGCATGGCCCTGGGCGGCTGGGTCGGTTTGGTCTTCGGCGTGAAGCTGTTGGCCTTGTCGATCCGCCGCCGCCGGACCGACTACGACGTCGACCCGGCCAACTGCGTCTCCTGCGGCCGTTGCTTCAAATACTGCCCCAAGGAACAACTCCGGCTGGGCCTGATCCGCGAAGAGGACCTGCCTACCCGCACCAATCAAGAAACCTCGTAGGGTGGGGCACACCTGCCCCACCAGGAACAAAAGAAACGGAAGAAAACAGGAACACCAATTCCCACTAATGCCCACTAATTGAACACGCCGAGCCAGGCGGCATTCTGAAAAAACTCCGTATACCTCCGTGTCCTCCGTGGTGAGTAAAACGCTCTTCTTTTTTCACCACGGAGGGTGCGGAGGTACGCGGAGGACGATGTAGAAGCTGGTGGGGCAGGTGTGCCCCACCCTACAAGAATTTCCGAATCAGAGATGTGATGTCTCAGCAATCCGATTACAACTCGAACGCCGGTGGACGCGGGACCGGGTATTTGATCGCGGTGAGGACGGCCTGGGTGGCGGGTCTGTTCTCGGCGGTCGTGGTCGGGGTGTTGGCGACCGTCTATCTGGATCGGGAGGTGAACGCGTGGGATCAGATCGGGCTGTTGTTCTACGGCGACATCACACCCAAGGCAGGTGGGCCGCTCGACACGCCGGAATACGCGCGGCTCAAGGCCCAACTGGCCGAGAAGCCCAACGACGAGGCCCTCAAAGAAGAGATCCGCCAGTTGGACCACGCACTTCGCCAGAAGTACTTCCGGCAAGTCCGGCTGCTGCACGTCGGTTCCCACCTGTTGTTGCTGGGATTGGTGGTCTTGATCGTGTCGACGAAGACGGCCGTCACACTGCGGCAGCGTCTGCCCGACCCGGGCCCGGCCACCACACCGGTCGATCGCGAGACACCCGAGAACCGGCACGCCCGCTGGACGGTGGCCGGCGTGGCCGTGGTGCTGATCGGCGTCTCGGCGCTGCTGACGCGGACCATCCGACCTGATATTCCGCATCCCGACACGGCCCGGGCGGTTCCCGCGACACCCGGTTCACAGCCCGTCCGGCTCGGCCCGCCTCCCTCGGCCAAAGAGATCGCCCGATACTGGCCCCGGTTCCGTGGGCCCAGCGGCTCGGGCATCTCGGCGTATGAGAATCTGCCGCTCGAATGGGACGCCGCCTCGGGCAAGAACATCGTGTGGAAGACGCCCGTGCCCCTGCCGGGCAACAACTCGCCGGTCGTCTGGGGCGATCGGGTCTTTTTGACCGGGGCCGACAAGAAGAACCGCGAGGTCTACTGTTTCGACGCGACCACCGGGGAGCTTCTCTGGAACCGGCCCATCCCCGGCACTCCTCAGAGCACGGCCCAACCGCCCGATGTGACCAAGGACACGGGCTACGCCGCGCCGACCGCCGCGACCGACAGCCGGGCCGTGTTCGCCATGTTTGCCAACGGCGACGTGACGGCGCTGGACTACGCTGGTACTATTCTGTGGACCCGCAGCCTGGGCATCCCGGTGAACGTCTACGGCCACGCCGCTTCGCTCTTGTTGGACGGCGACCGGCTGATCATCCAGTTCGATCAGGGATCGGACGAAGACCGGATGTCGAAGCTGCTGGCCCTGGACGTCGCCTCGGGCGAGACCGTCTGGTCGACGGCCCGCGACGTGGCCAACTCCTGGGCGACGCCCTTGCTGATCGACCACGCCGGCCGGCGGCAGATCCTCACGGCCTCCAGCCCTTGGGTCATCGGCTACGCGCCGGAGGACGGCAAGGAGCTCTGGCGGGCCAAGTGCATCACGGGCGACGAAGGCGTCTCGCCCGTGTTCGCCGACGGGCTGCTCCAGGTGGGCAACGAGTATTGCGACACGTGGTCGGCCGTGCGGGTCGACGGCCAGGGGGACGTCACCAAGACGCACGTCACCCCGACCGCCGAAGACGGCCTGCCCGACACGGTCAGCCCGCTGGTCCTCGACGGCCTGCTCCTGCTGGTCGACCAGTACGGCGTCATGACGTGCCACGACGCGAAGACGGGCAAGCTGCTTTGGGAAGAGGAGTTCGGCACGCCGATCACCTCCTCGCCCGGCGCGGTGGGCAAGCACGTCTACGTCCTGTCGAAGAAAGGCCACGGCTGGATCATCGAACCCACCCGCGCCGCCTGCCGCCGCGTCGCCGAAAACGACCTGGCCGAACCGTGCGTCACCAGCCCGGCGTTTCAGGACGGACGGATTTACGTGCGGGGGAAGAAACACTTGTTTTGTATTGGAGAAGGGAAGGGGCCACAGATGAACACGGATGAGCACAGATGAATAGTGAAATGTAGGGTGGGGCACACCTGCCCCACCAGGGACTGCCGGTGGGTGGCAGGGACATAGCAATGAACGACAATCACTTGTTCATTTGAAAAGGACATGATTGACAGGATTAACAAGAGAATAATATGAATAAATCCTGTCAATCATGTTAATCCTGTCTATTAGGTTCAGGACTACTTCATGACGACAATACCCATCAAACCGCGTGGGGCAAGTGTGCCCCACCCTACAATTCATCTGTGCTCATCCGTGTTCATCCGTGGCCCCTTCCCGTTTTTTTCATTTCAACGACTCCATGCCTGATGTGGATTTGACATTCGTCGACCAGACGATCGAAGCGCTCGGCGGGAAGCCGGAGGCGGTGATTGCGATCCTCCAGGCGATCCAAGGGCATTATCGCTATCTGCCTCGCGAGGCGCTGGAGCGGGTGTGCGCGAAGACGGCGATCCGGCCGGCCGACATCACGGGCGTGGCGACGTTTTATACGCAGTTCCGACACCAGCCCGTCGGCCAACATGTGATCCACATCTGCCACGGCACGGCCTGTCACGTCAAAGGCTCGGGCCTGATCCACGAGGCGCTCGAGCGGCGCCTGGGCCTGGGGCCCGGTGAGGATACCGACCGAGACGGCCTGTTCACGCTCGAAAAGGTCGCCTGCCTGGGCTGCTGCACGCTGGCCCCGGTGGTCCAAATCGACCAGGTCACCTACGGCCGGCTTACGCCCAGCGGCGTCGGCCAGGTGCTGGACGATTTTTTGCATCGGCAAGACGCGGCGGCAACTCGGGACGGTGCGAAAGTCGCGCCGAGCAACGGCCCCTTGGGCGAGATCCGCGTGGGACTGGGCTCCTGCTGCGTCGCGCAGGGGAGCGGTCGAGTACATGAGGCGATCGGTCGTGTCTTGGCCGAGACGGGCGCGCCGGCCGTGGTCAAGCGGGTCGGCTGCGTGGGCATGTGCCACCAGACGCCGCTGGTCGAGTTGGCGTTGCCCCAGGGCGAATCAAATCTCTATGCCAAGGTCACGCCCGAGGCGGCGCGGAGCGTTGTACTCAAGCATTTCCGGCCCAAGGGCGTCTTGCGGCGGATCGGCTACCATGCGGCCGGGTGGCTCGATCGGCTGTTGACCGATGAGACGGGCGATCCGATCGAACGTCATGCGCTGGACACGCGCGACGGGCCGGTCTGCGCGTTTTTGGGCAGTCAGCGGCACATCGCGACCGAGTATTGCGGCCAGATCGACCCGACCGACCTGGACGAGTATCTCCGCCACGGCGGGTTCGAGTCGCTTAAAAAATGCATCGAGCAGTCTTCGCCCGAGGACGTGATCGACCAGGTCGACGCGGCCGGCGTGCGGGGGCGCGGGGGCGGCGGATTCTCGACCGGCCGGAAATGGCGGAGCGTCCGCCAGGCCGCCGGCACGCCCAAATACCTCATCTGCAACGGCGACGAAGGCGACCCGGGCGCGTTCATGGACCGCATGCTCCTGGAGTCGTTCCCCTACCGGATCCTCGAAGGCATGGCCATCGCCGCGTTTGCCGTCGGGGCAGAGGAGGGCACCCTCTACATCCGAGCCGAATACCCGTTAGCCGTGCGGCGGATCCGCGAAGCGCTGGCAGAGTGCCGGCGACGCGGCTTGTTGGGCCCTTCGGTCATGGGCACGGGCACGCGGCTCGAGTTGAAAATTATGGAAGGGGCCGGCGCGTTCGTCTGCGGCGAGGAGACGGCCCTTTTGGCGTCGATCGAAGGCCGGCGCGGCATGCCCCGGCTGCGCCCGCCCTATCCGGCCGAGTCGGGTCTATGGGGAAAACCGACGCTGGTCAACAACGTCGAGACGTACGCCCTGCTGCCGTGGATCTTTCGCCACGGGGCCGAGGCGTTCGCCGCGCTGGGCACCTCGCAAAGCAAGGGCACCAAGGTCTTCGCCCTGGCCGGCAAGGTCCGACGCGGTGGGCTGATCGAAGTGCCCATGGGCATCTCGCTGCGGCGGATCGTCAACGAAATCGGCGGCGGCGTGGCGGGCGGGCGGAAGTTCAAGGCCGTGCAAGTCGGCGGGCCGTCGGGCGGGTGCGTGCCGGCCGCGCTGGCCGACACACCGGTCGACTACGAAGCCCTGGCCGGCGTCGGCGCAATCATGGGCTCGGGCGGACTGGTCGTGCTGGACGAGTCGGACTGCATGGTCGACATCGCCCGATACTTTTTGGAGTTCACCCAAGACCAGTCCTGCGGCAAGTGCACCTTCTGCCGCGTGGGCACCCGGCGGATGTTGGACATCCTCGATCGGCTCTGCAACGGCGAAGGACGAAAGGGCGACCTGGAAACGCTTGAAGAGTTGGCCCGAGCCACGGCGGCCGGCAGCATCTGCGGCCTGGGCCGGACCGCGCCGAACCCGGTCCTCTCGACGCTCGAATATTTTCGCGACGAATACGAAGCCCACTTGGAGGGCCGCTGTCCGGCCGGCCGGTGCAAGGCCCTGATCGCCTACCGCGTGACCGACTCGTGCATCGGCTGCACCCTTTGCGCCCAGCACTGCCCGGCCGACGCGATAGCGATGACCCCTTACGCCCGGCACACCATCGACCAAGAAAAATGCACCCGCTGCGACACCTGCCGTGTGGTGTGCCCGGCGGAAGCGATTAGTATTGATACCGGTTCACCAAATCACCTTCGGAGTAAATAAAAGGGGTCAGAACTATTTTATTCGCTATCCAGCAAGGCATTCCAATTGCCGAATAATAGTTCTGACCCCTTTTATGAGATCATGCCCAAGATCACCATTGATCGACAGACCGTGGAGGTGCCCGAGGGCACGACAATTCTTGCGGCGGCACAAAAAATGGGGATCGAGATCCCGGCGTTGTGTTTCCGGGAGGGGTGTACGCCGTCGACGTCGTGCCTGGTGTGTGCGGTGAAGCTGCGAGGGCTGGACCAGTTCGTGCCGTCGTGCGCCACGGCGGTGGTCGACGGGATGGAGGTCGAGAGCCAGACGGACGAGGTCCGGCAGGTGCGGCGGACGGCGCTGGAGTTGCTGTTGAGCGATCACACGGGCGATTGCCACGCGCCGTGCCAGTTCCTTTGCCCGGCCGAGATGGACATTCCGCGGATGCTCCGCCAGATCCAGGCCGGCAAGCTGGCCGACGCGATCGTCACCGTCAAACGCGACATCGCCCTGCCGGCCGTGTTGGGGCGGGTGTGTCCCGCGCCGTGCGAAAAGGGCTGCCGACGCGGCGCGGCCGACGACCCGGTGTCTATCTGCAAGCTGAAACAACACGTCGCCGACACCGACCTGGCGTCGGCCCAGCCGTATCTTCCGACCTGTCAGGCCGACTCGGGCAAACAGGTGGCCGTCGTCGGCGCGGGCCCGACGGGCCTGGCAGCCGCCTATTATCTGCGTCAGTTGGGCCACGGCGTTGCGCTCTTCGAGAAATCGGCCCGGGCCGGCGGACGGCTCTGGAGCGAATTCGACCGGGACACCCTGCCCGGCAAGGTGATCGAGGCCGAGGTCGAGCAGATTCTCCGACTGGGCGTCGACGTTCGTTTCGACTCGCCCGTGGGAGAGAAGGGAGTCGTCTCGATCGCGCGGCTCGAACGACAGTTCGACGCCGTGCTGATCGCCTGGGGCGCCGGGCAGACCGACGAAGCGAAACGTGCCGACCTCACGTTGGGCAAGCGGGGAATCGAGATCGACAAGGGAACCTATCAGACCGAAAGGCCGAGCCTGTTCGCTGCCGGCGGGGCCATTCGCACGGGCGGGATGGTCGTCCGCAGCGTGGCCGACGGGAAGGAGGCCGCTTGGGCGATCAACGGTTTTCTGGCCGGTCAATCACGTCCGGAAGTGCGACACCTTTTCTCCGTCCGGATGGGACGCCTCGGGCCGGAAGAGCTTCTTCCCATGCTGGTCGGGGCCTCGCCCGCGGCGCGCGAGCCGGCCGGGCCCGAGGGTCCGTCTCAACCCTGGGCCGCCGCCGAGGCCGCGCGGTGCTTGCATTGCGACTGCCGCGACCGGACGGGGTGTCAACTGCGCCGCTGGGCCGAAGCCTACGGGGCCGATCCAGCTAGGTATCGCTCGCCGCGCCGGCCGTTCATGCAATTGCGCCACCCGGCCGGCATCGTCTACGAGTCGGGCAAGTGCATCTCCTGCGGGCTGTGTGTGCAGATCGCCTCGCAGGACAAAGATGTCTTGGGCCTGACGTTCATCGGCCGCGGATTCGACGTCCGCATCGGCGTTCCCTTCGACGCCGCCCTGGCTGATGCCCTGGACAAGACAGCCGCCGCTTGCATCGAAGCCTGTCCCACCTCGGCCCTGGCGTGGGATAAAACGGTTTGATCGAAGACGGCAATGCCCGGGTAGAAATTACCCGCCAATGCAGCTATCGGTGGGGTCAGGTCCCAACCCGGGTATCACGCGCCGTGTTGACCGGCGAGCTAGAATTCAGTAGAGGCCGGGCGAGCGCGGCGCGGCTCTTCAAATTATCTCACGTGACGCGCTCGCCCGGAGTAAAGGAGGTACGCCATGGCGACCGTGCACGATTCGCAGCACAAGCCGTCGGCGCCCCAGCAGCCCGACGACAAGCAACTTCACCGGGACCGCGTCAATCTGGTTCTTGTACTGGTTGTTTTCGGGGCCTTGCTGGCCCTGACGATGTGGCTGGCCAGCCTGAGTCCGCCGCCTGGTGGAATGCACTACGGTTATCCGCTCGTTCCCTAGCGCCGCTGGCCGGCCACGGCGAGCGCGATCGATCTTTTGCCGCGTTGCGCCGTTTGTTGCGCTCCTTCAGAGCATCGACATCCACTGCGTCCGGAACCTCAGGGCGGTGCGCTGGACCGGCTTTTCGAAGCCCTTCTGCCTGGGTGCGCAAACACGTCTTCTGCCTGGCGTCAGGTTGATGAACCTGGACCACCAGTAGGCGGCGACACTTTTGAGCCGGGAGTCGGCTACAGTTTGAAATTGAACAACTGATAGAACATGCGCACGACCCGATCGGCGATGGTTTGGCCGCGGGTGTGGATTTTGGCGCGGCCGCGAAGGCCGGTTTGGAGGAGACCATTGGGATTGTCGAGGTAGACTTTGGCGGGGAAGACAGCGCTTTGAGGACGATCGACGCCGGCTTCGTCGACTTTGCTGGGCAGTTCGCCGCCGGCGCGAGTGGAGAGGACGGCGGGCGTAACCTCGGCCTTATCGCGCGAGAGGTCGTCGATCTGACCTTCGAAGGTTCGAAACGGCAGCTCGTCGAGGTTGAGTTCGACGGCCTGGTCGCGGTCGACGAACTCGATGTCGCCCTGGTCGATGTAGAGGACGGCCTCCATTTTCGTCGGGTCGCCGACCAGGCAGAAGACGTCGCCGGCTTCCAGCGGGATGCCCAGGTTCCTCTTTTCCAGGGGCGAGCCCCACCAGGAGGGCAGTTGGCCCTTGACGCCCGGCCGGTAGGGTTTCCACGTGGGCGAAATGACCGTGCCGTTGCACGGGGCGCGCAGGGTCAGTTTGTCGTTTGCGATCTTCTGCTGGTCCAATTGTTCTTCGATCGACTTGAGCGACTCGCGGACCGATTCGATTTCGCCCGAGGCGGAACTCGTCAGGTGGGAGAGCTGCTTCAGCCCGACGAGTTGGACCTGGTATTCGTTCCGCTGGCCGGTTAGTTCGGCCGTTTTGAAGTCGACGTCGATGTTGCTCAGCAGCGCGACGACCTCGCCTTTTTCAACCTTCTGGCCGGGCTCGACCCGGATCTCGTCGAGGATGCCGGGCACGTCGACGTAGACGCGGCCCGGGTCGCTCGGATGAATCTCGAACGTACACATCACGCTGTGGGGCAGCGGCACCAAAAACACGAATAGAATCAGCGCCACCAGACCGATCAGCGTGGCGATCAGATAGGGCTTTTTCACTTTTTGCATCCTTCCAGGCGTGCTGAAGTACTTATAGAGCTTGTAGAACGGCATCACCAGCAGACCGAACAGCGACATGGCCACCATGATGTGGCCGATGATCTGCAGGCCGTACTGCTTGAACACCTGGTGCAAGAACCAGAGAATCGACAACACGACCACCCAACGGTAGATGACCGAGGCGACCGAGTAGATGGCGAAGAGAACCTGGTTTCGCTGAGGCAGGAACGGATCGTCGGGCTGTTCGATGCCCAGGAACCACTCGGCCATCTTCCGGTTGAGAATCGTCGTGGCCTTCTGCCGCAGGTTGGGAATCTCGAGCACGTCGGCCAGGATGTAGTAGCCGTCGTAGCGCAACAGGGGGTTGGCGTTGAAAAGGATCGTGCTGACCGACGAGATGAAGACGACGTTCAGGCAGACCATGTTTAAAATGCCGGGATTGTCGGCCGTGGCCCACCAGACAAAGACCGCCAGCGAGGCGATCACCACCTCGACGTACATGCCGGCCGCGCCGATGGCCGCCCGCTTCCACTTGCTCGGCAGCATCCACGAGTCGGAGACGTTGCAATAGAGGCACGGCGTCAAGACGAGGATCATGACGCCCATCTCGTGGCATTCGCCCCCGAAATGCTTGCAGGTCAGGCCGTGCCCGAACTCGTGGAACACCTTCGTGGCCCCCAGCACCACGGCCAGCCAAAGGAGATTGTCCGGGCTGAAGAACTGGTAGAAGCTGGGCAGCCGCGACTGGAACGCGTCGAATCGCACGACGACGAGCGTGGCGGCCGAAATGATCAGGCACAAGCTCAGCAGAAA